>JAYZFP010000204.1:0-34535 GCA_036336715.1 Planctomycetota bacterium | reverse complement strand
TTGTTATGCCGGGCAGGTACCCGTTATCCCCTCCATGTGCCAGTCCGCCGAGGGCCAGAAACTGAATGTGAATGCCGATTCGGCAGCCACTGCCGTTGCGACTTCACTGGGTGCCGAAAAGCTGATCATCCTTTCTGATGTCCCCGGCGTGATGCAGGACCCCACCGACCCCGAGAGCCTGATCAACTCCCTGACTTCCGCCGAGGCACGCAGCCTGATCGAAAAGGGGGTGATTGGAGAGGGAATGATTCCCAAAGTCGAAGGCTGCCTGGAAACCCTGGCCCAGGGTGTGGGAAAGGTCCACGTCGTGGATGGCCGGGTGCGACACTCCCTGCTCCTGGAAATATTTACCAGCAAGGGCATCGGGACGCAGTTTGTTTCCTGATTGATCTGCCGGATCCGATAAAGGTGACCGCACCGCGTCCCTGGCGGAGTTCCTATTCGGAGTTCATCGCTTCTTCCAGGACGTTTTCCGCCACGTAGATTGGCAGCATCGGTTCATTGGTTACCGCAACCGCAATCGCATCGGAGGGGCGGGCGTCAATATCGACCAATTCCCCGTCCACACGGATACGGAGGGATGCAAAATAGGTGTGTTCTTTCAGGTCGCTGATCACGATACTGTCCAGCTCCCCTCCCAGCTTTTGAATCGCATCCACAATTAAATCGTGTGTCAACGGTCGGGTCCGTGGAATACTCTTGACGCGACGGTCGATGCTGATGGCCTCGTATTTGCCGATCAGGATTGGAAACTGGCGGTCGCCGTCTACCTCCCGCAGGTAAATCACCTGCTGCTCATTGATCTCGCTGATGATGATTCGAGTCAATTTCATTTGGACAGGCATGGTGAATCGATGCTCCCGTCGGGAATCGGTTAAACTGGATCGAGTGAACTGACAAATTATAAGACGATCTCCAGATTTTCCAGAGGCCGATCCAATGCTGTTGAACAATTTTCTCCCCCTGTTTCGCCCAGAACCGCTCCTGGAATGGAAATCGTTTTTGCTATTCAGCGGCTGCATCCTTTTTTTAATCACCCAGCAGGACGTTGCCGCACAAGCTCCGGTCAAGAGCGACACCTTTCAGGTTTTCCTGCTGGCCGGCCAATCAAACATGGAAGGGCAGGGGGTGGTCGATCTCGATCATCCAAAATACTACAACTCCGGAAAGGGCATCCTGAAAAATGTGATGAAAAACCCCAAACGTGCGGAGCTGTACCGGCACATTGTGGACGGCGAGGGAAATTTCATCACCCGGGAGGATGTCTTTGTGCGTTTTGTAACCCGCACCCGGACAAAAACCGGCGGACTGAGCATTGGCTTTACCGGTTACGACGGAAAACACCACATCGGCCCTGAATTCCAGTTTGGTCATGTTGTGGGTGATGCGATCGGGGACCCCGTGCTGCTGATCAAGACTGCCTGGGGAGGAAAAAGCCTGTACCAGGATTTCCGCCCACCATCGGCGACCGGCGAAACAGGTCCCTATTACACACGGATGATCCGTGAAATCCGCGAAGCGCTGAAATCCTGTGAAAAAGAATTTCCCCAGCTGAAAGGTAAAACTCCTGTCATCCGGGGCTTTGTCTGGTTCCAGGGATGGAATGACATGTTCAACCAGGATGCGCTGAAGGAATACGAAGCCAACCTAGTTTGCCTGGTGCGGGACGTTCGCAAGGAATTTGGGCTTTCTGAACTTCCGGTTGTCATCGGCGAACTTGGCAACGGCGGTGAAAAAGCGGGCCAAAACATGAAGAGCATCCGGCGGGCCCAAAAAAATGCGACCCTGAATCACGGCCTGAAAAACGTGCTTTTCGTCCCAACCACCTCGTTTGCGCGTCCGGCCAGCGAATCGCCCAACATCTCGCACGGGCACCATTGGTTCGGGAATGCGGAAAGCTATTTCCTGGTAGGCAACGCCCTGGGAAAGGCGATGTTGGAACTGCTCAGCGAGGACAGGCAGCCCAACTGAGGCAGGGGAACTTCGCAACAGGGAGCGGCTTGTCGCATCCCATTTTTCATCTGCTGAAATGTGGCGATTTCCTGAAGATCCAAGCTGCCGGGACTATTGCGATTTACCGCTCTTTTTCAGCAACCAGTCACCCAACCGGGTGGACAGGGATGAAGCAATGAACAGCAAATTCGCTTTCCAGGGCACAACCAATTCCGCTTTCCTTTTTTCACATCCCCGGACGATCAACCTGGAGAGACGGGCGGGACAAATCCCCTTTAACCGCGCTCCACCACCAGGTTGCTTGGCTGCATCCGGCAGTCCAGTCGCCTCTTCCTCATATCGCTGCCCCGCGTCTTCTCTTTTGATCGGACCGGGGCAGACCAGCATGGCATGCAAACGATCTCCCAGCTCGATCCGGAGCTGGTGGGTCAGGGCAGCCAATGCAAACTTGGATGCAGAATAGGGTGTCATGAATGGCCAGGCGGTCTTGGAACTGAGCGAACCAATGTTCACCAGGTGCCCCCTCGAATCCAGTAACTTCGGCAACGCGGCCCTCGTACAGCGGAGAGCGGAAAAATAGTTGAGATCCATGAGGGCTTCCGCCTCGTCCAGGTCCATATTCTCGATATCAGAACGGGTCGACTTGCCGATCGCATTGACCAGCACATCGATTTTCGAATCCTGGCCAATGGCCGCAAATGCCTGCTCAACCGATTCAGGGTCCAGCGCATCCATGGAACGGGTGCGGACTGAAATCGCATCCTTTTCCAGCCGTTTGGCCACCTGCTGCAACTCGGCGTCACCACGGGCCAACAGGATCAGGTCGGCTCCCAAATTTCCGAATTCCCGGGCCAGTGCCAGGCCAAGGCCCCGCGAACCTCCGGCAATCACAACCGTTTTGCCTTTCCAGTTCTTCAAACTCTTCCCTCTGCTAGCGATGCATCCGTCCTGAATTTGATTCCCGGGGCTGCCACGCTTTCAGCGGGAATCAGGAAACGGACCAATAAAATGTTGGACCAGCTTATTTTACCCCAAATTCGGATTGCAACAGTGCATGAAAACTGAAATGCTTGTCGCGCAAAAAGAGATTGGCCCGGGTTCGACGAATGGGTCGTTCCCTGCTTCGGCAAACCATGAATCACTGCAGACACGATGCATCCCAGCACACAAAAAGGAATGACAGTGCAAAAACTGAAGCTTATTTCCACCACGGTTCTGACGGTATTGTTTGTCTTCTCCTCCGGCTGCATGCTGTTTCAACCGGAAAAAACTGCGCAGGACGCCAACCTGCTTCCCAAGGGCACCGGCAACTCCTACACGGTGTTGCTGAAAGGCTCCAAGCCCCAGACCCTCGAAATTACCGAGGGAATGACCGTGCAGAGCGTGCTGGACAATACCGGGGCCAAAAAGCGTTTCGGCAAAATGGATATCGTGGTCAAGCGAATGATCCCCGGAAAACAATTCCGTCACAATCTGCCGGTCGATTATGATGCAGGAAAGAAGCGGGTTCCCTATGACCAGGACTACACGATTCACCCCAACGATATCGTGCTGATTTCACCCGACAACACCACCCAGCTGGACAAGGTGGTCGATGCACTTTCTGGTGTCCTTGGCAAGTAGAAAAACCGGGCATCGGCAGTTTGATTGACACGGTTGCCCGGAAAATTCCGAACAGGATCCCGATCGATCTTTTGCCTGGAATCCCTGTGATGGAAACCGGACCGGGATCGTGGTTCCGCTCACTCGGGTAAAACGGTTACTCGGAATTGCTGAGCACCGCGTCGGCCATCGAACGTCCCAGGTGCACCACTCCGGGTGTATCGAGAACCAGCTTTTTTTTCTGTGGAGGCAGGTCCATGACCGGGACATGGATCGCGTAGGGGTCTTTTTTCAGAATCGCCGCGATGTCGCTGACCACATCAATCCGGTTGACGCCCGGATCATCTGTAGGTGGTTGCTGGAAAACAAACCATCTCAATTCGGGCAACTGCAGGTCCTCACGGCTTTGCCGGATCAAGGCATCAATCCGTTTTGCGGCTTCCTTCCGATAGGGGTAAAAAGACATGTCATTTTCCCCCACGTGGTAGAGGATACCGGCCAATTCCACCCGGGTTCCCCGGGCCCTGATTTCTTCGATGGATTCCCTGACGAACCGGGTAAACCTCGAATACAGCATTCGACTTTTGGCCATGCTGCCCTCGGGGGTCCAGTCGATAATCTGCGATCCGCTGTGGGTAAATTTGGCAACGGCAATCGGTGATCTGGCCTGCTGCTTGAACCGCCGGGCAAAACTCAATTCCGGCCCAAAGGTCTCGTAGTAACCGGTGAGGCCCAAAGGCTCCCACCCATCGGAAACCCGGTAGGAGCCACCCAGGTCGTACTTGAAAGCGATGGTCGAGTCATCCGCGGCCAGTTGCCGCTCCGGTTCCATCTGCTTGAGTTGACTGGCAAAGGCTCGCTCACCTTCCATGTTACGGTGACCGGCCAGGACAAAGAGTTTTACGGTTTCCGATGGCTGGTAAGGCCATTTTTCCAATTTCCGTGAAACAGGCCTCCCCTCGCCGATGCTTGCTAGGTAGGCCTGGGCGTAATTCTCGCCGTGCTGCAACTGCCCCAGGGTGCCGTAGTGATAATGGAGCCCGACGCCCCCCCCGATTTCCACACCGATCTGGGCTGTTGGTACGTAGGTAACCCGGGGATCCTTGCCGGCCACATACTTCTGTCCCCGGCTGATAGCGTACATCCGGGGCCTCAGGTCCATGCCCCATATGGTCTTGGTACACAGCTCGCCAATAAAAAAGGGGAGCCTCGGCGACTGAAGATCCTTCCGCCACCTGGCAACAAATTTTTCCAGGTTCTTTCCGTAATTGGCCATGTATTGCTCATTGAACATATCGTTCTCCCCCTGGTGCCACATCACTGCTTCGATGCGGTAACGGATCCCCTCGTCACTCAACTGCTTCAACGAGTCCTGGATCAGCTTCATGGCCAGGGGATACATTTTGAAACCCTCGGGCTTCTCAGGATTCCAGTCCCCACCGAGATGCGTTCCCCCGGCAGCGCACTTGATGATGGCAATCGGATCAGCAATCCGGCCAGTTACCCGGCGAGCGAAACTGAGCTCTGGTCCCACAATCCTGTTGACCGGCTGCAAGGGGCCCCAGCCATCGGAACGGGTCTTGTTTTCCCTGCCCAGGCAGTAGGAAAAGCGGACTTTGGTTTGCGGTTTTTCCAGTCCCTCAAACGGCGGGAAATTGCCGATGTCTTCAACCCGGGAATCCGAACCCACCATATTCGATTGACCGGCAAAAATGAAAACGCGGACAGTCTGCTCTGCCGGGGCCGGACGAATGGCCAGGCACACCAGGACCGCAGCACTCAGCAGACCGTGAAAAGAAACAGTTCGAAAAATTGAATTCATGGTAGGTTCCATGGGAGGACCGTAAACAGGGAATCAGCATGGAAGATAAGCGGCCGTTTGAAAAAAGCAATCCGTTGCGTCGCCCTGGGGGGTGGTAATCGAGGCGATCCACCAGTAAATCCTCCATCCTTTCCAACCACTTTCACCGGAAATTCAGAACAGGCAACTCCGGTTGCCAACGGCCCTCGAGCATCCCCCCATAGAAAATCTCCCGATCGAGAGAAAATTGCCGCATCCAGGGCAGGGAGTCAAAATCTCCAACCACATCCGCCCATGGATTCCGTTTTGTATTCGCCAGAAGGTTCCACCACCGGCGGCTTTAATGCGTCATGGCATAGGTAATGATGTTGATTCCCATCGGGTAGGACATTTTTTCCGAAAACTCACGAAAGTACTCCTGGTTTTCACCTTCCCGTTCCCAGCCGTCCCCGATGTCATTGTTGTGGCAACAGAGAGCGACCATCCGCCCGGAGTCGTCGAAATAGGCCCAGAAATGAGGTTCCTGGTCCGCACTGAATCCGTCATGCCAGAATTCAAACCGGTAACCTTCGGACCAGGTTTTCAGGTCGCAGACCTGTGGCAACTCTTTCAGGTCATACACCGAATGAAAAATGGGATGCTCGAGGGTCAGTTCCCGTGGACGTCCCTTTGGCAGAACCCGGTCCATTTCACTCTTGACGTTTTCCCAGCCGCTCTCCGACCAGAAATCATCCATCATCAGGAAGCCACCGTTTTGCAGGTAACGCCTGAGAGCCAGCCTTTCCTCGCGGCTGAAAATGACTGTCTGAACGCCTGCCATGTAGAGAAACGGATGACGAAAAATCTCGGGATCGGTCAGGCGAAGCACTTTACCGTCGGGATCCACCTGAAGAGATGTCAGTTGCTGAAGCCGAAAGGAAAAATTCCAGTCCCCGTCCGGGTAATCGTTGTCCCAGCGATCCCACCACCCGAAAGGACCCGATGCGTCGTACTGGATTCTGACAAAAGTAAACAGGTCCCCCCGGAAAGTCTGACTCGTTTTCCAGCTGGGGAATTCTTCACGGCGGGGCATCCGTTTCTTGCGCCACCAGGTCCTGATTGGCTGGTTACCCTGACGAGGGACGCCGGGCTCCCCGGTTTGGGTATCGAACTCCTGGCTTCCGGCCAGGGGATCCCGGTTCGGGCGGGACTCAACTCCGCCTTTTCCTTTGGCGAAGGTCATCTGGGGTCTTCTCGGCGACCAGTCGCCGGTCAGCAGAGCAGCCAGCAGGGGCATCGACGTCAGCAGACCGCCCACCAATGGCACCTGGAAAAGCGTTCGCCGGGAGGCGAGCGGATTGAAATTCCACCTGCTGCTCTTCCGAGGACACATCTTGGCTCTGCTCCGGGGAGGGACGGATACCTGGGAGGATTTAAAATGGCCAACATCGAGTCCGCAACTGGCGAAGACAATTTGCACCCATCCTGGCCCTGGTTTCAAGGGAGATTCTCCATCATAGGGGACAGCCTGCCCGATCAACAGGCGTCCTCAGGGGCAGGCCTTCCACTCGTACACTTTCCCCCGGTGTTGGTCTAAAATGGGAATTCCCAATCACTCCCCGTCCTCCATGCTTTCTCCAATCGGTCATGTACAAGAATCCATCGCTTCTGTGTCTGTTTTGCGGAATCCTGTTTCCCGGCACCCTGTTTACGGAAAGCCCCATTCGGGCTGAAAACCCCAAACGGGCCGAGCATCCCAACCGGGTGGTCTGGGAGGGTGAGACGGGACCGGGAAAGGGAAAACACATCGTCTTCATCGCCGGTGATCACGAATACCGTGGGGAAGAAACCTTGCCGGCACTCGCAAGAATCCTGGCCAAACATTACGGATTCAAGTGCAGTTATTTTGTGACTACCGACCCAAAGGACGGCACCATCCAACCGGGCAGTAATCACATCACCGGTCTCGAGGACCTCAAGGATGCCGATCTGATGGTCCTGTTCACCCGCTTCCAGGCTTTTCCGGATGATCAAATGCAGGCCATCGATGATTACATCCAGTCAGGAAAACCCGTCATTGGCCTGCGAACCTCGACCCACGGATTCAAGGGACTGAAAGGAAAATACGCTCGATACAACGAGGGCTACAAGGGAGAAGACAAACAGTGGAACGCCGGTTTTGGCGAAGCAATCCTCGGTGAACATTGGGTGGGTCATTACGGCCGCAACCACAAACAGAGCTCGCGTCTGCTCCTGGAAAAAGACCAGATCGAGCACCCGATCCTGCGGGGTGTCAAGGATGTGCATACCCAGTGCGGAGGCTACAACGCTCATCCGCGGGAAGGCTGTACAGTCCTCGCCAAGGGGCAAATCCTCAACGGCATGAAATTCAATGACCCACCGGACCCCAAGAAGGAAATCCTTCCCGTCGCATGGGTTCGCCACTACCAGAAGGACAACGCTGCCTCACGCGTTTTTGCCACGACCCATGGGGCATCCGAGGATATCCTCAACGAAGGTTTTCGCCGAATGCTGATCAATGCCCATCTCTGGTGCCTAGGAATGGACAACCAGATCAAGCCCGACGGACCGGTCGATTTCGTCGGTCCCTACAACCCGGTAACCTTCCGCTTTGGTGGCCACCGAAAAGGGGTCAAGCCAAGTGACCTCGAGGGATTCGAAAGCCCGATCCTCGGTAAGTAGCCGTCCAGCCAGTTCCGCTTTGAAAAAGGGAACAGGTTGCGTTGAAAATGCCCTAGTCCCTGATCATTCCTGCCTGATCATACCTGCCGGATTCCCCTTCCAGCGTCAGGCAACCTGTCGCAGCCACCTTTCGGGACGAATACGACTGTGGGGAACAAACCAGCGATGGATGCGATAGCTTAGACGCTCCAGGCCGTGCACGTATTCAAAGCTTTTGTCAATGCAAAGGGGCAAAAGCTTACTGGCCAGTTTCCGCTTCCTTTTGGCATGCCGCTCGGCATCTGCCGGATCTGCGTGGTATTTCGCCCAACCGATGGAGCCGCAGAATCCAGCCGCTCCAAAATGTGGATTTTCCAGAACACACTCCCGAAATGCCCGGGTGCAGCCAAAGGGACTCAAGATATCGTGACAGGCGATCATGCCACCGTCGACCAGAAAGGGCGTGAAGCCTTGCATGTCGATTTTGGCCCCTTCATAGGTGTGATCGCCATCAATCCACAGCAGTCGGAGTGGTCGATCCCAATCGCAAGCCAGTTCACCGGAAAGCATCTGGTTGATTTCAATTCGCCCGGCAACACCAGCCTCTCGAAGGTTTTTTTCAAAAAGTGACCTGGCCGAATCGCTGCCCACCTCATCCGGGGTCGTGTCAGCAGAAACCGGAAAAGGATCGACCACCGAAATTGGGGAAGGTGACTCGACCAGCGCCGAGGCCCTCGCCAGCGCAATGGTCGACTTTCCACGATGGCTGCCGATCTCCAAAATCTCACCTTCGGCGGTCGGACAGGCTGCCAGCAAAGCCAGGAATTCGATTTCCCTGTCGGTAAGCCAGCCATCGACCGATTGGATGGTCTGCCGGATTTCCCTTAGACAATCGTAATAACCATGGGGCAATGTTCGCATGCGGTTCAGTTTTCCGGAGAGCAGGAAACGGGATAGGACGACGCTACCCCAAATGCCGACAGGCGGCAAGAGAGATTCTCCTTGCTGACGCGAGACTGCTGACGGACGTCCGCCTTTTCAAAAGCACCGGCTCCCAGGGGTCCTTTCCCGGCAGAGCCGGATTTCACGCCGCGACCTGATTGAAGTTCCCTTTCAGCTCAATAGGGAGGAGACCACCTTTCCATGCACATCTGTCAAACGGTAATGCCGTCCCTGGAACTTGTGGGTCAGTTGTTCATGATCCATCCCCAGGCAATGCAACATCGTGGCGTGCAGATCGTAAACGTGCATCGGGTTTTCCACCGTATCGAAACAGAAATCATCGGTTTTTCCATAGGTCAAACCGGGCCGGATCCCGCCACCAGCCATCCAAAGGCTGAAGCAGCGGGGGTGATGATCTCTACCGTAACGGGCCATGTTGAGTCCCCCCTGGGCGTAAACGGTCCGACCAAATTCGCCACCCCAGATCACCAGGGTTTCGTCCAGCATCCCCCTCTGCTTGAGATCGGTGATCAAACCGGCCGACGCCTGGTCAATATCGCCACATTGCAGCGGCAGGTCCCTTGGCAAATCGCCATGCTGATCCCAACCACGATGATAAAGCTGGATAAAGCGGACACCCCGCTCCGCCAACCGGCGAGCCTGCAGACAATGGGCGGCGTAAGTACCCGGGCGGCGAGCTGACTCTCCGTACAACCGGAAGGTCTCCTCCGTTTCCCCTGAGGTGTCCATCAACTCGGGAACCGAGGTCTGCATCCGGTAGGCCAGTTCTGCCTGGCGGATACGAGTGATGGTTTCAGGATCTCCAATCGACTGGTAGTGCTCCCGGTTCAGCGCGTTTCCCAGGTCCATGATCTTCTTGCGGGCCCGGCCGTCCAGTCCACCAGGATTGGAAAGGTAAAGAACAGGATCCCTGCCCGAGCGAAACTTGACCCCCTGGTGGGAAGATGGAAGAAAACCGCTCCCCCAGAGCCGGTCGTAAAGGGCCTGCGAATCCCGTTTGCTGCTTCCCTCGGAAATCATCACCACGTAAGCGGGCAGGTTCTCGTTTTCACTTCCCAGGCCATAACTGGCCCAGGCCCCCATACTCGGTCGCCCTGCCTGCTGAAAACCGGTTTGAAAAAAAGTAATCGCCGGGTCGTGATTGATGGCCTCGGTTTTCATGGAACGGACAATGCAGATGTCATCGGCCACCCCGGCGAGATAAGGAAGATTCTCTGAAATCTCCGCTCCCGACTGACCATGTTTCCCGAACCGGTAAATTGACCTGCAGACCTGTTTTTTCTGCCCGGCGGTCATCCCCGTCTGTCTCTGCCCCCTGAAAAAGGAGGCGGGCAATTCCTTACCATGCTGTTTTTCAAGCTCCGGTTTGTAATCCAACAATTCAAACTGGGAGGGAGCACCACTCTGAAAAAGGTAGATCACCCGCTTGGCTTTTGCAGGAAAATGAGTCCTCCCGTTTCCCTGGTTGAGGTCTTTCGCTGCAGCGTCACCGTTTAGCAGGGAGGCCAGCGCCAGACTTCCAATTCCGCAACTGGCGCGTCCCAACAATTGCCGCCGGGTGGTCATCAGGGAGAGGTCTTCCAGTTCGTTCATCTGCTCACCGCTGCCAGGCGGCTCCTTTTTCTTCCTGTATTCAGTTCCGGCTCACCGCTTCGTCCAGCCCCAGCAGCGCATTGGCCACCGCGGTCAGGGCAGCGACCTCTACCGCATCGAGTTTTTCATCGCGGGGAAATTCTCCCGTCCGCAACAGTTCCATGGCCCGCTCCGGGTGTTCACGGAATTCCGCCAGAAAGAAACGATGGGTTTCTATCAGCAATTTCCTTTCCGCCGAATTCGGTCGGCGGGAAAGGACGCTCCGAAACATCCGTTCCAGCGCCTGCTCACTCTCCCGTTCCAACCGCGTCATCTTTTCTGCCAGGATCCTGGCAGCTTCCACAAAGGTCGGGTCATTCCAGAGAACCAACGTTCCCTGCGGTGTATTGGTACGCGACCGGGTCAGCGTGCAGGCTTCCCGTGAGGGAGCATCGAGGGCCTGAAGGTTCGGTGGAGGCACTGACCGCTTCCAGTAGGTGTAGAGGCTCCGCCGGTAAAGGTCGTCGCCATGGTCCTGTTTGAACTTGGGAACATTACTGTAAACGACATCTTTCCAGAGTCCCGGGGGCTGGTAGGGGCGAACGCTCTTTCCACCCAGCCGCGGTACGAGCAGGCCGCTGACAAAAAGGGCCTGATCGCGAATGGCCTCTGCCGGGAGACGGAACCGGGAACCCCGGGCCAGCAACCGGTTGTCCGGGTCGACCGTCCGCAGCGAGGGACTGATCCGGGAAGTCTGCTGATAAGTGGCGGACATGACAATTTTTTTCTGCATCGCCTTGACATCCCAACCGCTGCGGACAAACTCGCTGGCCAGCCAGTCCAGCAACCGTGGGTGGCTGGGGGGTGTCCCCTGGGTGCCAAAATCTTCTGCCGATTCCACCAGGCCTGTGCCAAAGTACATTTGCCAGTAACGGTTGACCGCCACACGTGCGGTCAGCGGATTTTCGCCTGAAAACATCCACTCCGCCAGGGTCAGCCGATCAGGCCGTTTCCCTTCGGGAAGTTTCCCCAGGACTGCCGGAATTCCCGGTTGGACTTCCATCCGGGTGGGAGCGTCGTACTGACCACGGTCCAGGACAAAGGTTTTCCGGGGCGGGTTCATTTCGGACATCACCATCACCATCGGCGCCTTCTGGCGGAGCGCGTCAAACTCGCCCTGCAGGAGATTGATTTCCTGTTCCTGGGGAGAGAGTTGGCGACTGACCCATCCCGCCGTGTCCCAGTGCAACTGGCCGTCAAACTGGGTGAAGGCCCAACCGGAAACCTGCTTGTCCACCAGGTCAACCTTTTCCGCCGGAATCTCAAGGCGAACCCACTTACCTTTTTCCGGCAGGGGCCCCATGGCAAACCGACTGGACGTTCCGTCGGCGCCCCAGGGAATCAGGTTCTCTCCCCAGATTGCCCGATGCTCCCAGCTACCACCTACGTTCCACTGCAACATGATTTCCCTTGGCGGGTTGCGGGGATCCAGGAAGACATGCGCGAACAGCATCGTACCGGCTGGAATGGAAATCGGTTCAGCGGCACCCTGGAATCCATGCTGCCCCAGTCCTTGGCTGGTTCGGGTCGATGACTTTTTTCCCGAATGAACGGGATGATCCGCACTGCTGTCGACGAAGAGGAATTTATCCGGACCACTTCCGTTTCCAAATGCCACAGCACCACGGGGCAGTTGATCATCAATCCAGACCCTTTCCGTCATGGAGGTTTCCCGTTTGGGCTGGTTGGCAAGTCGTTCCCGCAGCGTTGCCAGGCGGGAGGTCAATTTGCCTAGTTGCGCCTGCGAAGGGATTGCCCTGACAAAGGGGCGGTCGACCTGGTTGTCCGCATTTCCGACATGAGCGGTCTCGGGGACGTTGTTGAAGAAGGCAAAAAAGCTGTAAAACTCCCGTTGGCTGATCGGTTCATACTTGTGGTCATGGCATCTTCCACAGCCCATCGTCAAACCGAGAAAAACGGCGCTGGTCGTTTCCACCCGATCCACCACTGTTTCGATTCGATACTCCTCATTAATCACCCCCCCTTCACTCTGGATCGGATGATTCCGATTGAATCCGGTAGCCAGTTTCTGTTCCACGGTGGCTTCCGGCAGCAGGTCACCGGCCAGTTGCTGGATGGAAAAATCCCGAAACGGCAGGTTGCGGTTGTAGGCCTGAATCACCCAGTCCCGCCACGGCCACATCACCCGACGCCGATCCAGGCTATAACCATGAGAGTCCGCGTAACGGGCCGCATCCAGCCAGACCTGTGCCATTCGTTCTCCATAATGCCGTGACTCCAACAGGCGGTCGACCACTTTTTCGTAAGCTTCCGCGGAATCGTCCCCCAGGAAAGCCTCCACTTCAGCAACCGAGGGAGGCAGGCCAATCAGGTCCAGGCTGAGACGCCGGATCAAGGCCTGGCGTGTGGCCCGAGGCGATGGTTTCAGGTTTCTTTTCAGCAACTGGTCAAGAACAAACTGGTCAATTTCATTCCGCACCCATTTCGAGCGATGCCGGGGAGGATCGACACGGACCGGGCGAACAAAGGCCCAGTGTTTTTGCCAGACAGCTCCCTGCTCAATCCACAAACGGATTTTTTCGATTTGCTTTTTGGAAAGGGATTTTCCGGAGTCCGTCGGTGGCATCCTCTCAGCCGGATCCGTGTGGTGCAAACGTGACAACAGCTGACTCTGTTTCGGCTTACCCCGAACAAGGATCCCCTCAGATGCAAAGGCCCCTTCTTCGGTATCCAATCGCAGTTCACCCTGCCTCGCGGCCGAATCCGGTCCGTGACAGGGAAAGCAGTTATCCGCAAGGATGGGGCGAATATCCCGGTTGAACTGAATCTCCTCTCCAGCCGCCGGTTGCAGCAGGAGCAGGATCAATCCCAAAAAAATCGTCAGGCAGTTCCAGGCCATTTCTTTTCCACCGTGAGTCTGTTTCTCACCGTTATACCATCTTGTGGATCACGAGGATCACCCAATTCCTTGCCTGCGACCCTGTTTTCTGGCGGGTACCATCGTGGCTGTCCTCCCTCCACTCATTGAGACTCGCCCCATGAATGGCTGCCAGAACCGTTACACCTTGGCAATCGGGTTGGCCCTCTTGGCAACTTCTCTTGACACCCATGCCCAACAACCGAGAAAGCCGTGGATAGCTTCACGACTCCGGGGCACACCGACACCACCTCCCCGTTATGCGATCCGTCCGGCTTTTCCCGAACTCAGCTTTGACAAGCCAACCTCCCTGGACGAAGTTCCAGGCAATCGTTTCCTGGTGGCGGAAATCGGTGGCCGAATCCTGACATTTGACCGGCGGGATCCCGGCGTCGGCAAGGCCGATACGGTTCTCAGGATCGAGGATGCTTCGCTCTGGCACGCCACCGTCCATCCCCGTTTCGAGGAAAACCGGTCACTGTTTGCCTGTTATTCGAAAAAGGGAACGACACATGTTTCCCGCTTCCGAATTGACCCGGCCAACTGGCGGGTGGTCGAGGGTTCCGAAGAGATTCTCCTGACCTGGCCCGCCGGTGGCCACAACGGCGGGTGCCTGGCTTTTGGAAAAGATGGAATACTCTATATATCAACCGGTGATGGTTCCGGTCCCAATCCGCCCGACGGACGCACTGCGGGCTAGGATGTCTCCAACCTTTTTGGCTGCATTCTCAGAATTAACGTAGATGAAAAATCTGACGGGAAGAACTACTCCATTCCGGCCGACAATCCGTTTGTGAAAATGAAATCTGCCCGGGGAGAAATCTGGGCTTACGGCTTGCGGAATCCCTGGAAATTCGGAATCGACCAGCAGACGGGTCGTACGTTTGCAGCCGACAACGGCTGGGAAACGTGGGAAATGATCCACGAAATCAAGCGGGGTGGCAACTGTGGCTGGCCGATCATGGAGGGACGTGCGGTACTCCGTCCGGAAGTCCCACCGGGACCAACTCCAATCCTTCCTCCACTCAAGGACCACCACCACTCGGAAGCCAATTCGGTCATCGGAGGTCCGGTCTACCGGGGCAACCCGCTGCAGGATCTCGAGGGTACATTTGTCTATGGAGACTACATCACCGGTACGATCTGGGGGGTCACCCCGGACGAGGAAGGTTCGGGACGTTTCGAGACCCTGGTCGATACCGATCTGCGGATCATCGCGTTTGCCCAAAGCCGGGAAGGCAGACTTTTTGTTGTCGACTATTACTATACCGGGAAGAGTTACGAAATCGTTCCCTCGGGACTGAAGGATCAGTCCGGGAATTTCCCCCGGCTTCTGAGCCAGACCGGTATTTTTCAGTCTCTTGAGGGGATGAAGCCCGCCGAAGGGGTGATCGAATACGGTGTCAACGTCCAGAGATGGACCGATGGAACCAGGTCGCGACGTTGGATCGGAATCCCTGAGCAGGTGACGGTCACCTTTGCCACAGCGGAGACTTCGGCCCGCTATCCCGAAGGCTCCGTCCTCGTCAAACACCTCTGGTTTCCCGGGCAGGACAAAGCCGACCCGGGAGTTCCGGTCGAAACGCAGGTTCTCCAGTTTCAGAATGGAACCTCGCACCCGTACAGCTACGTTTGGCAGGGAACCGGCAGTTCCAGCGGATCGGATGCCAGGCTGGTGGATGCCGCGGGGGGAAATTTCGACATCCCCGCCATGCAATCCTCCGGGAGCGATGCGCCGCCACGAAGGTGGCATGTCAGCGCGGTGAATGAATGTCGACTTTGCCACAACGCCGGTTCCGGATTTGTCCTTGATTTCCATCCTCACCAGTTACATCGGAGCGTGACCCGATCCTCGAACCTCCGTTATGCCGACCAGCTCCAGCAGTTGCAAAGTGAACAGGTCATCGCAAAGGCTCCGCCGATCAGCGCCCGCGACCCACAAAGGCTGGTAGATCCGCATGATGAAACCCAGAGCCTGGAAGATCGCGCCCGATCTTACCTGCATGGCAATTGCAGTTCCTGTCACCACCCGGGAGGGAACGCCATCGTATCGTTTTACCTCAAGCGGGAAATGCCCTTTGCAAAGCTCAACACCAACAAGGGAACCGGAATTGGAACCTTTGGAATAAAAAACGCCAAGTTGATCGTGCCGGGCGATCCCTACCGGAGTGTTCTGTTTTACCGAATGATGAAGCTGGGCTATGCGAGGATGCCCTACATCGGAACGTACCAGGTCGACAGCAGGGGTGTGGCACTGATCGAACAGTGGATCCGCAACATGCCTTCCAAAAACTCAAACCTCGACTCGGCTCCGCTCAAAACCTCATCCCCCGAACGTTCCGCTTTGGCAAAACTGGAAGCCCATGGAAAACCCCTGCCAGCCAGCGACCCTTCCATCCGGCAACTGGTCGGGTCGACTGAAGGGGCACTGGCGTTCGTGGCATCCATGCATGCGGGCCGCAGTCGAACCAACGCTGAGGGGATTTACCGGCAATCCGAACCGGATATCCGGGGGCTGTTTGAGTCATTTGTCGCCCCATCAAAACGAAGAAAATCCCTGGGGAATCAACCGGCAGCGGAATCCATTCTTTCGCTCGACGGAAACCGTGACCGGGGACGCCTGATTTTCACCAGCGATGGGGCCCGCTGCGCCAACTGCCACCACCCCTCCGATTCGGATCGATCGGTCGGACCCACTCTTGCCGAAATCCGGAAAAACTACCGGTCCCGTGCCGACCTGCTGCAGAACATTTTAAAACCGGATCTCAAAGTCGATGAAAAATTCCGGGTCTGGATGGTTGCGACTGCCGCGGGAAAAACTTTCAGCGGAATCCGGATCCTCGACGAGCCCGAAAAAAGGCTGGTTCTCCGCACCGCCGAAGGAAAAGAAATTTCAATTGCCTACGATGACGTGGAGTCTGTCAAAAAGGGAAAATCGCTGATGCCCAGGAACATCCTTGCCGATCTGACGGCCCAGGAAGCGGCCGACCTGCTGGAGTGGTTTCTCGACTGAACCATCCAACCGTTCCCCCCTGGCGGTGTGGCCGGCCATCCCCTGATATTGGCGTTCGACACCGCACTGGGCAGTCCCGGGTTCAAGCCAGGGAAGTTTACCCCATCAGGCCAGGAGTTCCTTCACAACGCGTCCCCCGACATCGGTCAAACGAAAATCTCTTCCCTGGTTCCGGTAGGTCAGCTTTTCGTGATCGATCCCCAACTGGTGCAGAAGCGTGGCATGCAGATCATGAACATCCATCCGGTTTTCTACCGCATGAAAGCCGAATTCGTCTGTCTGGCCGTAGACCGTTCCCCCCCGAATGCCACCACCGGCCAACCACATGGTAAAGCCGTGGGGATGGTGGTCCCGCCCCCAGTTTTCGCCTCCACCCTGCACAACCGGTGTCCTGCCAAACTCCCCCCCCCAGATCACCAGGGTTTCGTCGAGAAGCCCCCGCGTCTCCAGGTCCCCGATCAGCGCGGCAATTCCACGGTCCACGGCACGACATTGCCTCCGGTGGTCTTTCTCCAGGGAACCATGCGAGTCCCAGCCCATGTCATAAAGCTGGATGTACCGCACGCCGGATTCAATCATCCGCCGGGCCAGCAGGCAGTTGCGTGAAAAGGAAGGCCGGTCGGGATCGACGCCGTAATTTTCCAGCGTGGACTTCGATTCGCGGCTCAGGTCGGTCAGCTCGGGAGCCTTTTTCTGCATCCTGAAAGCCAGCTCGTACTGACGGATGCGGGTCAGGATTTCCGGGTCGGTCACCTCTTCATAACGCCGCTGGTTCATGCGACGGATCAGGTCCAACTGCTTTTGTCTTTGTCCGGCGGTCGTCCCCCCGGGATTGGAGAGAAACAGGATCGGGTCTCCACTGCGCCGGAGTTCCACGCCCTGGTGCTCGGTTGGCAAAAACCCACTGGACCAGTAACTGGTCAACAGGGGTTGCCGCTTGACTCCGGAAGTCATCACCAGGTAGGTGGGAAAATCCTGCGTCAGGTTTCCAAGCCCGTAACTGATCCAGGACCCCATCGTGGGCCGCCCCACCCGCGAATCACCCGTGTTGAGCAAATTGACGGCCGGATCGTGGTTGAACACCTCGCTCCTGAGGGAACGAATCACCGCCAGCCGATCAGCGACACCTGCCACGTGTGGAAACAGTTCCGACACTGGCGTCCCCGATTCGCCATGTTGTCCAAAGCGGAAAGGTGATCCGTAGAGAAGCGGTCGCCGGGTCGCCGCGGGAATCATCGCAAAATGCACATCCTTGACATAGGATTCCGGGATTGGCTTTTGATGCCACTTGGCCAGGGAAGGCTTGGGATCAAAGGTGTCCACGTGAGAGGGACCGCCGGACATGAAGAGGTAAATGACCTGTTTGGCCCGGGGAGCGAAATGGTGAACCGGGGAACGTTGCGAAGGAAGCGAATCGGACCCGAGGACCCGCAGCGCAGCATAGCTGACCAGCGCCGAACCGCTGGCCAGAAATCTCCTTCTCGTGGACGGGGAACTTCCCTCGGTTTTCATTCTTTGGTGATTGCCTCATCAAGATTCAACAGAACCTGGGCCAGCTGCAGCCAGGCTTCGGGGTTTTCCAGCGTGATTTCCCCTTGCAGGTAACCTGAAAACCACTTCATTTCTTCGGCACTCGGGTAACGGGCCAGCACGTAGACAAAACCGTTCCGAATACGGGATGCGTCAGTCTCGGCCGACTGGCGAATCCGCTCACCGAGTTCTCGGGCGATCTCAACGAAGTGGGGATCGTTGAGCGTGACCAGGGCATGCAGCGGCGTGTTGGTGGTGGAACGCGTCACCACGCACCGTTCGCGACTGGGTGCATCAAATGCGGTCAGCGAGGGATAGGGAGACATCCGTTGCCAAAAAGTATACATCGATCGCCGGAAGCGGCTTTCTCCCCGGTCATCTTTCCACTCACCTGCCGTGGCATCGCGAAATTGTCCGATGCCCTCGGGCTGGGGAGGATAGACACTCGGGCCGCCCACCTGTCGGGAAAGCAACCCACTGGCCAACAGGGCCTGGTCCCGAATTTGTTCTGCCAAAAGACGATGCCGTGGACCGCGAGACAAAAACCGGTTCTCCGGGTCGCGTTCCCGTTTCGCCCGGGTGACCCGCGAGCTCTGTCGATAGGTCGCCGAGCCAACGATCAGGCGGTGAATCTGCTTGACATCCCAGCCGTTTTCCTGGAGCTCGACAGCCAGCCAGTCCAGTAACCGGGGATGCGAGGGGAGTGATCCGCGAACGCCGAAATCATCCGCCGTCCGCACCAATCCGCTGCCGAAATGCTGCTGCCAGATCCGGTTGACCACCACTCGGGCCGTCAGTGGATTTCCGGGTCCCACCATCTGCCGTGCCAGTGTCAGCCGATTGACCCTGCCGCCGGTATGCGACGATTCTGTCTCCCCGGAGAAAAAAATGCCCGGGATGCCAGGTTCCACCTTTTCACCCCGGTTTTCGAAATCCCCTCTCAAATGCACGAATGTTTCCCGTGGCTGTTTCAGCTCTCCCATTACCTGCGCCGTAACCGTCTGCTGCTGCAAATCGTCCATTTTTTCGAGCAGCTCTTTTCGTCGATCGCCTTCCAGGGGGATGCTCTCCCGCCATTGCCGAACCCATCCACGGAATTTCCGGGATCGATCGCGACTGGCCAGGCTCAGCTGCTGCCGGATTTCCTCCCGTTCCTTTAGCTTCCACATCCCGAGTTGAACCCGGCTCAGGGACCGATCCCAGATCCCGATGTCAGTCATGTCTCCCTTGAAGAAAAAACGATTGGGTTTCTCGCTGGCCGCGTAACCTCCTCCAATCACCAGTGGCAACCCTGACGTGGCAAGGCGTTGCGGGACCTTTCCCTCGATCCTCGCCTCCATGTCCTCCCTGCCATCCACGAAAAAACGGACCGACTGTCCGGCCGCATAGACCACGCCCACCTGGTGCCATTGTCCGTCGTTCACCAGCAGGGAACTTTCGGCCACCACCCCGGAGAAGGAACTGTTGTTGCTGGAACACCAGAGAAACAGTTTCCCGGGTCCGCTCCCGGGCTCTCCCTCGCTTCCGATACCGAATACAAACGTCCGTTTCCCCTTTCGCCAATCGTACTGGCTGACCAGGTCGGCCACTCCCTGCCGGGTGCGGATCCACATCACGATCGAAAAACCGTTCCGCCAATCCGAATTTTCCTGGCGCAAAAGTTCCACCCCGCGGTTACCCGAAAACAGGAAGGACGACTTGAAACCGTCCGGTGCCCCGGTCGACCGTTCGATTCCCTCAAAAACCGGGCGATCAGCCTTTTGCCCGGGGAGACGCTTCACCTGTTTGCCGTAAACGAAGGGGACCGAATCCTCCCCGGCGACTCCCAGCAAAGGCTGCTGCAACAAGCGAAGCGAAAGATTGGATGTCGGTAAACGGTCCAATGCTGTCTGCAGTTCTTTTTCCCGGACCGCCATCCGTTCCTCCGGAGCGGCCGCCAGGGCTGGTTGCTGTAACTGGCGCCGGATCGCCTCCACCCTTTTCCGGATGGAACGGGGAAGCACCTCGATCCGGGGGCCATGAACCTCGAATTTTTCACCGAGATGGGGAACGTTGTTGAACACCCCGAACAGACGGTAATACTCTTTCTGGCTAAGAGGATCGTATTTGTGATCGTGACATTCGGCACAGGCCAACGTGAGTCCGAGCCAGGTCTTTCCCGTCGTATCCAATCGATCAACAATTCCCTTGATGCGGAACTCTTCCTTCCTCGGGTTGTTCCCCAGCGCCTGGATGGAATTCCGGTGGAAACCGGTTGCGATCAACTGGTCCTCGGTCGGATGAGGCAGGAGGTCGCCCGCAAGCTGCTCAACCGTGAAGCGGTCAAAGGACATGTTGGCATTCCAGGCATCGATCACCCAGTCCCGGTAAAGCCACATCGTACGAGGTTTGTCGGCCGCGTGCCCCATCGTGTCGGCATACCGGGCTGCATCCAGCCAATGCTGTGCCTTGATCTCGCCGTATTGCGGCGATCCAAGGAGACGGTCCACAACCGACTCAAAGTGGCTCCGATCATCCAGTTCGCCTTCTGTCCCGTGAGCCCACTTTCCAGGCACTGCAAGCTTTTCAACTTCATCGGCTGTTGGAAGCAAGCCGGTCAAATCCAGTGACAGCCTTTTGAGGAATGAAAATCGGTCAGCAGGTGGAGCGGGCAAAAGGCCTTTTTCTTCCAACCGATCCATAATGAACAGGTCGATCGGATTGCGTGCCCAATCCCTTGCCTGCGGATTCGGCAAAGGGGGTCGCTTTGGCCGCACGAAAGCCCAATGGGGAGAGGTTTCTGCACCCGATTCAATCCAGGCCCTGAGGATTTCGATCTCCCCCCTCGAAAGGGCCTTGCCCTGGCCAGGGGGCGGCATCCGCTGTTCGTCATTCCGGGAGCGAACACGTTCCAGCAAAAGGCTCTTTTCCGGCATTCCCGGATGAACGAGCCACTGTTTCCCCGGAGTTGACCCGATGGAGTCGGCTATCCGGTCCAACCTCAAATCGGCCTCCCGATGCTCCCTGTCGGGACCATGGCACTGAAAACAGTGCTCCGCAAGGATGGGTAATACCCGATTGGAAAACAGCTTCGGCTCCCGATTCAACGGCGGTTCAACCTGTCGGGGACTGGCGGCGGCATAATCGCCCGACATCAACCCTGTCAGCAACAGGACAAAAGCTAGGGCAAACAAATTGAATGAAACGGTTGTCTTTGGCATTTCCTCGCCATCATCCGGGGGAACCGTTTATTCTACCTGCTGATTCGGACTGCTGTCATGCTGGATTTTCTTCCTGACGCGGCGCCGCTCCTTTCGGCGAATCGCCCGAATTGCCTTGGGAATAAAGCGCACGATGTCCGATGCAACCAGCGAGATCTTTCCAATCCGACGGGCTGCTGCGTCCCCGGCCAATCCGTGAATCAGGCATCCGAGTCGGCAGGCATCAAATGCAGACATCCCCTGGCACAAGAGTCCGGTCAGGATACCCGTCAAAACGTCACCCGAACCCGCGGTGGCCATTCCGGAATTCCCGGTCATGTTCTGCTTTCTCTGTTCACCATCGGTAATGATGGAACGATGCCCCTTGATCACGATGATGATCCCGGATTCACGGGCCAGCGACTCGGTTCGGTACTGAAGCTCCTTGGGCGAGGATACCTGATCGTCAAGCAACCTTCTCAGTTCTCCCAGGTGGGGGGTCAGGATCCTCGGTCCTCCCGGTTTTCCCAGGATCGTTGGATTGGCAGCCAGGCAATTCAGGGAATCCGCGTCTACCACCATCGGTGCGCTGATCCTGGAATAGGCCCATGAAACGAAATCGACCAGGTCGCCGCTTTGCCCAAGGCCGGGACCGATCCCCATGGCGGTGCAGGATTGAACCTCTTCGGTCAGTAACTCCCTCGCCTGAATCGCGATTTGCCCCTTTTCGTCCTCTGGCAGGGACAGGGTCATGTAATTAGGGTCAAATCCGGCAACGATCGGCTGGGATCCGGCAGGCGTGGCCACCTTGAGCAGGCCGGCGCCTGAACGCATGCAGGCCAGTCCCGAAAGACAGATAGCCCCGGTCATGCCGCGTGAACCTCCGACCAGGAGACCCCGGCCATAATCACCCTTGTGGCTAATACTGGGTCGCGTTGGCAGTTTGGGAGTCATTCTTTTCTCCTGTTAGCTCGGGTGGCAATCATTCCCGCAACATAGGCCCCCTTGAACCCGGCGTCGATGTTGACCACCGATACGTTGGCGGCACAGCTATTCAACATGGAAAGCAGGGCCGAGATCCCGCCGAGATTCGCTCCGTACCCAACGCTGGTGGGAACCGCAACGACCGGGCAATCCACGTGACCGGCGACGATGCTCGGCAAAGCACCCTCCATGCCAGCCACGACCACTACCGCATCCGCTCCCCGAAGTTCGTGGACGCGGGCGGGTAGACGATGGGGACCCGCGACACCGACATCCATGATGGTACGACTGCCGACTCTCATCCAGTACAGGGTTTCCAGAACCTCTTCCACCACCGGGAGATCGGTCGTTCCGGCCGAGAGCACGGGAACCATCCCGGCCAACGACTCTTCAGGTTTCTCCGGAGGAATGTAGAGCGTCCGTGCCAGGCGGTTCCATCGATTCGGGTATTTCTCGGCCAGGCGCTCGGCATGTGATTCTTCAATTCGGGTGACAAACACCGGCAACCCCTTCGACCGTTGCTGCTGGGCTATTTCCAGCAATTGTCCGGCCGACTTGCCTTCGCCGAAGATGGCTTCCGGGAATCCACAGCGGTGACTCCGGTCGAGATCCACGTCAATCGATTCGAGTGTTCCGGTTTCGATGCGGGCCTCCTTCTGGCTGACTGCGTCACAGGGCTCATGGAGACATTCGTCATTCGAATGGCTGTCTGGTGAGCACACCACTCGACCCCTGTTGTCGTTTTGGGCAGGGGCAGCGGGAATCTTTTCTTTTCGTTCTGTCATCCCGACCATTATAACCGCGTTGCCGAATGAAAAACGGCTTCTCCCGGTTGGAGCGGAATTGCGTTATAGCAGAATTCAAATAAAATCGAGCGTTTCCAAAATGAAATTCCCACTTGAGACAAAGGGAAACAATGCCAAGTTGTGTTTTAGCTTATTCCGGTGGTCTGGACACTTCAGTGATTCTGGGCTGGTTGTGCGACCAGGGGTACGAAGTACATGCCGTTTACGTTGACCTCGGACAACCGTGCGAAGACCGGCAGGAAGTCCTGACCAAAGCCGAAACCTGCGGTGCCAAATCGGCCCGCATCGTGGATGTCCAGGAAGAGCTCTGCCGGGACTTTGCTTTCCCGGTCATGCAGTGGCAGGCGAAATACGAATCCATTTACCTCCTGGGGACCAGCATTGCCCGCCCCCTGATCTCAAAAATCTGTCTGCAGGTCGCGCGGGAAGTGGAAGCCGAAGCTTATGCCCATGGTGCAACGGGCAAAGGAAATGACCAGTGCCGATTTCAATTAGCGGCTGAAGCGCTCGATCCGGCCGTGCAGATCATCGCCCCCTGGCGCATCGAGTCCTTTCGAAACCAGTTTCCGGGCCGCACCGAACTGATCGCCTATTGCGACGAGAAAAACATCCCGGTCAAAGCGTCGACCGCCAAACCTTACAGCAGTGATGAAAACTGCCTTCACATCAGCTACGAGGCTGGCAAACTTGAAGAACTTGATGTTTGTGGTGTCGACCTCGTCGATTTTGGAATGACCGTTTCCCCACAGGCAGCTCCCGACCAGGTAGAATCTGTTGAAATTGAGTTCACTTCCGGAGTGCCTGCCAAATTGAACGGCGTCGAAAAAACGGCATTCGAAATGGTAAGCGAACTGAACGAAATTGCCGGCCGCAACGGCGTCGGGCGGATTGACATGGTCGAAAACCGCTTTGTGGGGATGAAGAGCCGGGGAGTTTACGAGGCTCCTGGAATGACCGTGCTTTATGACGCCCATCGCGTGCTTGCCGAACTGACCATGGACCGGGACCTGATGCACTTGCGGGATCGACTGGCCCCCGAAGTGGCCGAGATGGTCTACAACGGTTTCTGGTACGTTCCCAAAATGGACTCCCTGTTCGCCTTTAATGAAGCGGCTCAGAAAACCGTCACCGGCAAGGTGACCCTCAATCTCTACAAGGGTAATGTGATCGTTGCCGGACGTGAAAGTCCGTACAGCCTGTACGACGAAGGCATTGCCACCATGGAAGGGGGAGGATCCTACAACCAGACCGATGCAGAAGGCTTCCTCAGAATCCAGGGACTCCCCAGCCGGGTTCAGGGACGCATCACGCCCCGTGAGTATTGACCCGAAAAAGGGCAGGGCGTCATCCGACGTTCCTGCCTGCTATGCCCGGACAACTCTCAATTGACAACTCTTTTTCGACAACGGGATTGGAAGGAAGCACGGGGAGAAAAAACCAGTGCCGTTTTCCGCCAATCCCTGTCCAATGTCGCAGGTGGATGGAGTGCTTGCCCGGCAGGGTACATGGCAGGGTACATGGTAGGATCTACAGCAGGGACCCAACCCTCAGCCTGGTGGTTTTCGAATGTCCGTTTCAGGGTTCTGGTCAACCTGTCGTCTTTCGGGAAACCCTGGTCCGAAGCAGGCGCACCCGGAGGGACTGCGCCCGATGAAACGGCACTGAAGAAACCGCATGGGCACGATGGCAGATCGCCTGACCTTCCACCCTGCCGCGTTCGTCATTGGTTTTTCTTTTTGTTCCGATTCCTGTTTTTCTGCCTGGCTGGCCGGGGAGGATTCACGAACCCTTCGTCAAATCGATAGGGATCGTTCAAACGGACCATTTCGGCCAGCAAGAGGGCTTCCATCTCCTTACGCTTTTCGCGGAACTCCGGTAATTCGGCAAGGTTCACCTGGTTAGGTCGAGGCCGGTTGCCGGTCAATTTCACCACTTTTTCGTCGTGATGTTCACGCAGCAGTTCATGAGGATTTTCTGCCAGATGAAACAACTGGGTTTCTTTAACCTGGCCATCAAGCGTCTCGTATTTGATCAGTTTCCAGTCACCTTTACGAACCGATCGCATGCCGGGCTTGGTTCCGCCACAGTAACAGCCGTAAAGCACGTCACGCAAACTGCCCACCTTTCCGAGTAAAACCGGCTTCATTGATTTTCCCTCATTGGTCGCGGGAACCTCGACCCCTGCAAGGTCACACAGTGTCGCCAGCACATCCAACAGGTAGATATTACCTTTGGCAGTAGAGCCCGGCCGAATCCCGGGTCCCATCGCCAGGAAAGGCACACGCCAACTGTGCTCGTAGAGGCTCTGTTTGCCCATCAGGCCATGCCGGCCAATGGCAATTCCATGGTCGGCCGTGAAAAAAACGTAGGTGTTATCCAGTTCACCCATCTGCTCGAGTTTTTCCAACACCCGTCCCACCTGCTGGTCAATATTTTCGATACAGGCATATTCCCGACCTTTTTCGTTTCGGATCGTCACCTCATCCCGATTCTCCATCACACCCTGCACCGACACCTCGTCACGCAGACCCCGATGACCATGATGAAAGGGATGCGCCGGAAGGTAATTGATCGGCAGGGGAGGGGACTTCGGGTTGGGTTGAGCCGGAAGCTCCAACTGGTTCACCGCGCCGTACCGGGCCAGCAATTTTTCATCAGCCCAGCGTGGATCGTGGGGATGCGAAAGACCGAAATAGACCAGGAAAGGTTTTTCCGTTCCTGATTTCTTCCTCGCGTCGAGGTATTCCAGGACCCGGTCGGCATGCCAGGCGCTACCCGCTTCATCCCTCGATTGTCTTTTGGTGGCGTCATGCACGGTCCTGAATTTCTGGTTGGCAGCAGGATAGCTGTTGCCCCTTTTACAGGTTCGCATCGTGTCGTAACCTCCCCGGTTAAAGACCGCCGCCAGGGAGCTCTCCTCCAGTTGATCCGGGATGTTGGCATTGCGGAATGTCTTTCCTGCCAAACCGCTACGGTCCTGGGAAGCCAAAACTTCTTCTCGGCTTTTGGCCCGGGGCAGGTGCCAAAGCGTCCGTCCCGTCATGATCATGTGACGGGAAGTCGTACAGACTGCTCCCAGGAATCCCCCCATGTGATAGGCGTTGTCCAGCCGGATCCCCTGGCGGGCAATCCGGTCAATGTTGGGTGTGTTGCAAATAGTGTTGCCATAGGCGCCCAATGAAAAAGGGGCCTGATCGTCGGTCAGGATGAAAAGGATGTTCGGTCGTCGTCCTGTTTCCGAATTGCCGGCCGATGCAGGGTGGTTTTCTGCGGCTGCTTCTCGAACCATGCATACAAGCATCAACCCAAGAAGCAGGCTGGCAGTGCGGTAAATATTTCTGTTGATCATGATGCTCCCGTGTTCTCGCTTTTTTTCAATTCGCTTTTTTTCAAAGAAGGTACCTTCCGCAGGGCCGGGGCCCCTGGCCCGAGGCAGATCGTTGCCCCTGAAGGTCCGGCAAAGTCGTCTTTCAGGATTTTCAGCCGGGCGGTTTACCAGGTGACACAGCGGTCTCCCTTTAATTGTAACCGATCAGGGGCAGCCAGATTGACACGGGAGTCCGGATGCAGAAGCGATGCAAATCGGCCATGATAAGGGGAACAGGCGACCGGCTTGGCAGGGCCGACCCGGGAAAAGCCAGCTTTACTCACCGCACTATCTGCGAGGGCCCCTCATGTTTGAAATCAAAAAGAACTGTTTCCTGCTGGCATCTTTGTGCATGCCGCTGCTGGCCCAGGCCCAGCCCGATAGCCGGACCCTGGTCCATTGTGGCCACCTGGTCGATTCGATCCGCGGAAAACTCCTTCAAAAACAAACCGTCGTGATTGCCGGGGGAAAAAACGTCCGCCTTGAGGAAGGTTACGCGCTCTCCAGGGCGAATGATACCGTCGTGAACCTGAAGGAGCATACCGTGATGCCCGGACTGATGGACATCACACGCACCTGATGATGCAACATCACAAAAAGATCTACTCTGACCAGTTCTTTCTCAACAACGCCGATTTTGCCTACCGTTCCACCCAGTATGCCAAACGGACCTTGCTGGCAGGCTTCACAACGGTACGGGACCTGGGCGACAACGGAGTGATTACCGTCTCCCTGCGGAACGCAATCAACAAGGGCTGGGTGGTCGGGCCCCGAATCTACACCTCGGGAAAATCCCTTGCCACCACGGGTGGCCATGCGGACCCCAGCAATGGCCTTCGCGGTTCATTCCGACAGGACCCGGGTCCAGCCTCGGGGGTGGTCAATGGCAGAGACGATGCCCGCAAGGCCGTCCGTCAACGTTACAAGGAGGGAGCCAACCTGATCAAACTGACGGCCACAGGCGGGGTCCTCAGCCTGGCAGCCAACGGCCAGAACCCGCAATTCACCATGGAAGAACTGGATGCCATCGTAACCACTGCCAGGGATTACGGCATGACCGTTGCCGTGCATGCCCACGGTGCGGAGGGGATGAAGCGTGCCGTGCTGGCAGGAGTCCAGTCCATCGAACACGGGACCTTCATGACCGAGGAAGTGATGGACCTGATGAAGGAGCGGGGGACCTACATGGTTCCGACTTTGCTGGCGGGTGACTGGGTTGCCCGAAAATCGAAGGAGGAGGGTTATTTTCCGGACGTTGTCCGTCCCAAGGCCGCTTCGATCGGCCCGGTCATCCAGCGGACCTTCGGCATCGCCCACGCAAGGGGCGTCAAGATTGCTTTTGGGACCGATTCGGGTGTTTCACCCCATGGTGAAAATGCAAGGGAGTTTGAACTGATGGTGGCCGCAGGCATGTCTCCCATGCAGGCAATTCAGTCTGCCACCATTGAGGCGGCCCGCCTCCTGCGGGTGACCGATCAACTGGGAAGCCTCGAAGCCGGCAAGCTTGCTGACCTGGTCGCTGTTCCGGGTAACCCGGTAGAAAACATCAGCCTGATGAAACAGGTCAGTTTTGTCATGAAAGAAGGAAAGATCTACAAGCAGTGACCTGTCAGTTGGCCCGCCGAACGCAGCCACCTTAACACAGGTCCACAACTGGCAGCCTTCCGAGAACCAACAGAACAGATCGATCCCACGACGGTATCCCGAAAGGCGAAACTGGGACCCACCAGCTCAGCAATTGCCCCAGGAGAACGGGCAAGGGACTCAGTGGGTCCTGGGATCCGTGGTGCTGATTCATGGCGACCAGAGCTTTGAGAGCATTCCGTGGTAGAGCGCGATCTCCTGCAGGTCCAGCTTTCCATCAGCATAAGCAATCTTTTTCAGGCTCTCCGGAAGGGCATCCCGGTAGACTCCCTCTTCCAGGTTCCCGCAATCCACGATCGCCTGCGCCATGGCAGGAAAAATCTGGTCCGCCGTCAATTGGCCCCAATGACCACACCACTTTTTCAGCTGTTCGTCGGTAATCTGTATTTTGAGCGACTTGACGATGTTGGCGATTTCCGCTGCCTCACTGGCATCAAAGTCGCCATCCGCTGCCGCCATGGCACAGAGACTGTTAAGAAACACAACTTGCGGCTGAAGATCCCGGGGCTTCAGATCGACAGCCAACCGCGTCAGCAGAACCGGAAGATAGGTCTTTTCCGGGAATTCACACAGGTCCTTGGCAGGCTGAAGAGCGTTCATCATCTTCAGGTACTCGCCGTTCATCTGGGTGCAGGCTCCCCAGCCATTCTGTTTCTGGTGTTCGTAAAAGATGTCCAGACGGCTCCTCAGGTTGTCGTGACTGTTGCCGATCCCTTCTCCCCAGAATTTCTTGAAACCTTTGTTCTGGGTTTCGAATTCTCCCATGACGACATCAAAATCGTTCTTGATCTGACCGAATTTCCTCTTTTCGACATCCAGCAGGCCGCCAACTGACTTTACATTCAACCGTCTCTCACTCAACAACAGTGCCTGTTTGAGCAGTTCTTCGGTCTTCTGGATTTCACCAATTTTGGCCAGCTGTTCAGCTCGTTGAATCAGGCTCGCTGCATCCGCCAGGTCACGGCGGCAGGATTCAAGTTCCCGGCTGAGGTCCTTTTGGTTGAGGCCCTTTTCCAGCAAATTGGCAGTCGATTCGTAGAGAGCCGCCCTTCCACCGAGTCCGTTTGCCTGGCTGGCAAGCCTCGAGAGAGTTTTGTCAAGCTTTCCCAGTTGCGACATGAACTGGTCGTAGGCACGGGATACGGATGCCGGGTCGGAGGTGGTGATCATGCCACTGTGCACATCCTCTGCCAGGTTGAGGTACACGGCAACGGCCGCGGAGAAACGGAGATTCTCAAGCTGCGGAGGCTGGGTGAAATCCATGAATTCATATTGAGTCCCACCGACACTCAAATGCCCGAGATTGTCGGGGCCCAACAGCGCCTTGGTGTCCTGCTTGGACGCCACCAGTTGGCCATTGCAGATCCGGGCGTCGCATTTCTTGACAAAGGCCTGATTGTCCACCAGGTTTTCACGAATTTCACGGGCACCCTGCCGCAGGGCGGCCACAATCTCCTCCCTTGCCTTACTGGTGAAAGCATCACTGAGGTCGACAGATTTCAGGGCCTTGGCCGTAACGTCGATACAACTTTCGTCGACGCCCAGGTTTTTCAAGGTAGGCCCAGGGGCAGATGTCCCTTTCTGCCGAAAATAAAGGGTCAGCACCTCGGCGTGCAGCCTGAAAACCTCTTTCAACCGTACCATGGCGGCCTGCTCAATTTTGGCCCCCACGCGCATCTGGGTGTCCACCGACTCACGCACTTCGGACATCACATTGGCCTGTCCCTGGAGGAGCTGGTTTCCGGCGGTGGCGAGATTCGTCACACCGATTTTTCCAGTCAATCCCGAAAGTGACTGCTCGAGATTATTGAGAAGCATCATGTCGGTGGCATTGATCTCCGGATTGCCGGAGCCATCCGGCAGGTTTTGATAGCTGCTTGCGAAATCGGAAAGGATCTTGGCGGTCGCTCCGAGAAGTACCTTGTTTGGATCAGCCATGCTTGAATTTGCCCCGTTTTAATGTGCGATGTTCTTCTAATGCGCTGTTCTACTTGTGCGATGTTCTTCTTGTGCGCTGTTCGAGTTCGCGTTTTTTGAATTTACGCTTGCCGGGTCCGCTATTCGAAAAGAGACCTGCTGAATCATCGTGGCCAAAGGTTGTTTCGGCCGGTTTGAAGGCGAACCAGTCTTTCGATTGCGTGATCTCCGGTCCGCAGTCAAAAAGAAGATTCCCATGACTGCATTTTTCATTCGCAGAACCCCCTCGGGGCAGCGAACTGCACGCAGCCGGAAAAGCACTAGACCGCCTGATCAATCTTGTCAACAAATGCAGTCGCAAACACAACCAACTGCCGGAATTGGGCAGCGTGTACTTCCTGGTGCTGCTTGAGTGCGGCTTTCTGCTGTTCCAGTTCATACATCCGCTCGTTATGCGCCTTTTGCTCTGCTTCCATTCTCTCCTGGCTTTGCCGCGCCCTTGACTGTTCCTCAGCCATCCGCTGCGTGGCAGCGGCCGCCTGTCGATTGGCAGATGCATTCTGCATGTTGCTGATGGCGGACAAGGTATGAATCGCACCGAAATTGTTGTTGTAGAAGCCATTAAAAAACGTCATCACTCGCTCCGGATTTTTGTTTTCAGAATACGGCAACGGGTTCTCCTGCGTACCGCTCGACTCTCCCTCAGCCTAATGGATCAGAAATCCACTTTCAACACTGTCCGATTCATCATTCAAAGACGAATCCGTTCATTATCACCAGCCAGGGTTCAAGACGATGCAAAACAGGTTGCCATTTTTGTGATCCCCCGATTTCCCATACACGGTACTTGCTGGTCCGCCTCTGAATCGCGACGCCAAGCACTCAAACAGGGAACCGCCGGTCAGGTTTTCAGTCAATCAACCGTTTTGTGCTTGTGAAAAATGCCAGACGACCCTGCATTTCACCCAGGTCCGCGATAAGTTTTTCGGCGTCAATCGAGTTCCCCGTTTGGATCCTCTTGTGATGGAGAAGGCTCCCCCTTTCCCCGGGTTTCCTCGAGCGCTTTTTCCGTGCTTTGCGGGTCAGCCGCCTTACAGATTTCAGCCAGGCGATCCGCCACCTCATACAGTTCATCCGCCCATTCATCGGCGTCCCTTTCCGGCGGACAGATCCGGGCAAATTCATCGATCAAGAGGACCATACGAAGGGCATGTCGAAAAACCATTCCCTCCTGCTTTTGCAGTTTCCTGGCGGTAATGTACTTGTCGAAATCGTTGAATTCCAGCAACTCACCGACGCACCATACACTGTTGGTCCTCACATCGTGCACGTTGGGAAAGTCATGATTGAACAGCAACCTTAATTTTTCAGCCAGTGTCAGGATGAAAACCGGTTCTTCCTCGTACAGGCTCCGCCGGCGAGGTTCTTCCTGTTCCGGATCTTCTTCCCTGCCAACCAGCTCCTCCTGGGTAACCAGTCCCAACTGCAACAGCTTTTCATCAAGCCGCCCCTGTTGCAGGTTCCCTGGCGGCAGTTCCTCCTGGCTGGGAACCCGAATTCCCTTTCCCACCGAAAGGGGAAGTTCAAGCACACTTTCAAACGCCTGGATCCACTCGTGACGGTCAGCGATCCCCAACTGGTTGATCAGGAACAGACCATACAGGGGATTGATGGCCCGAAGATCCGCCAGGTATCCTGCCCGCTCGGTAGGGTGAGCAAACTCGGGTCGCTGGGTTGACGAAGGTTCCTCTTCTTCACTGACCAGAACCGGTTTCGGTTCCAGCTCGACGTAACCGGCCCGCCATAGAGTCATCAGCATCCCATCCAGGTTATCCTGTGCCTTCTGAGCCCGACCACTGTCCAACAGGCGTTTGCTGACCAGTTCCCGGATCGGCTGGACTTCGGGAGAAACCTGGATCATGTGAGCCAGCAACCGCCAGGGCAGGGGACCGTGACTGGAGAGATTCAGAGCCGGTGCGTCACGCAATTTTTCGAACTGGGCCTCGTTCCAGTACTGCTGGTTCTCCCGCCGCCGAGGCATCTTTTTCTTCAGCGCTTTTTTGGCCTTCAGCAAACCGGGGTCCTTGGTATCTGCCGGAATCTGGTCAAACTTTTCTTTCCAGCGGGCGATTTTCACATCGTCTTCGTGTGCCAGCGCAAAAACAAACCCCTGGTCGTCAAATTGGGGCCTCCCCGCCCGGCCAAACATCTGGTGGGCACTGCTGGCGTCGATCACCTTCTTGTCGCCCGGAGGCCCCTTGATGATGCTGGGGAGAACCACGCTGCGGGCCGGCAGGTTGATTCCCGCGGCGAGCGTCTCCGTACAGACGCAAACCGAAAGCAACTTTTCCTGGAACAGATCCTCCACGATCCGTCGATACCGGGGCAGAACTCCCGCATGATGGACCCCCACAGCACGCATCAGGATCTGTTTCAGTTTGGGGCCTACCCCAGTGCTGAAATCGTATTCTGCCAGTCGCGAAGCAATCTTTTTCTGATGCGTCTCGTCAAGGAGTTTTCTCCCCTTGAGCTGTTCCGCCACGGTCCAGCATTCTTCCCGGTTGAAACAGAAAATCAGGGCAGGCGATTTGCGATCTTCAACCGATCCACGAACCATATCCTCGACCTGGTCCGCCAACAGTTCATCGCCGATCCAGCGGAACGAAAGCGGGACCTTTCGCTCGGTTCCCTCGACCAGGGTCAGTTGCCGATTGTGCCGATGCCTCAGCCAGTTGATGAATTCCCGGCTGTTTCCGACAGTCGCGGACAGCAACATGGTTTTCACATTTTCCGGCAGGAGAGCCAGGCCGAATTCCCAGACGATTCCGCGCGTGGGGTCGTTAAAGCTGTGAAACTCGTCCATCACCACCGCCCAATCCTCGGACAGATCAAACCCCTCGGTATCCAGCAGACGATTGAGAAGGATTTCAGCGACTACCACCAACACCCGGGCCTGGCCGTTGACCTGTCGATTCCCGGTGACCAAACCGACATCATCCGCGCTGAAGCCCCACTTGACGACCGACTCTTTCAATTCCTCAAATTTCTGATCGGTTAACGCAATCAGCGGCGTTGTGTAATAGACCCTTTTTCCCAATCGCAGGGCTTCGTAAATCGCCGCTTCCGCAATCAGGGTCTTTCCGGTGCCAGTCGGAGCGCAAACCAGTACCCCCTGGTCGGCAGTGAACCAGGAAAGCATGGCTTCTTCCTGGACCGGGTACGGATCAAATGGCAAAAGAGAAAAATACTCTTCGGCAATTTCGTCTCGCTGCTGCTGCGAAACCATTGGATTGTTTTGGGACAATTTCCACTCGATTCGGATAGGTTTTTTCGGTTCTCCCGATTTCAATCACCGGGCGGATCTCAACCAGCAGGCAACTTGACCAGGACAGGGTTCCAGACGAATGGCACCTCGTGAGGATCCCCCCACCGGGTCACAGCCAGCAGACAACCTCTCCGGCAATCAGGACTGGCCGGCGGGGCGTCAGGACGGGAGCGGCTGATTATCACTCATGCCGGAAAGAAAAAGTAGACCGCCCCTTTGCCACTGACTGGAGGCGAGGGACGGGTAGTTCCGTCGACACCAGGATCCCTGCCGGGAAAATTCCGACAGGTGATCGCCCGGCTGTCCTTTGCAAGCATTTTGTAATTTCTGCACAGCCAAAACCGAAAAAAGCCTGCGATTTCGGCTCATTGGAACTGGCATGCCAGTTGCATCTCCGGGATGACGTGGCCCGTCCCATCAGCATGGAATAACTTTTAGGGGAAAAAAAAACCGGGCTTCCAGGGAGGAACCAACCATGATTTCAAGAACCAGATCCGTTAAACAACCGGGGAAAAAAACCGGTCAAGGCAATCAGCCAACCGTTCGAAGGCGGAAACGCAAACCTGGAAAGAGAGCCCCGAAGACCTCCCTGGCAGATTGCACTCTGCAATTCCTTGGACTCGTGACCCTCGTGGCAATTTTCGCTGTTTTCCTTTTGTCCGAACACCGGCCCGAAATGGAACCGCAAGAGCCCCAACAGATCGGGCAGGGGATCGTCGATTTCGTCGCCAGCATGAAAATCAACCTTGCCGGTCACCGCTGACCATCGCCGCCTCCGGGCCGCTTGTCCAATCCAGGGTCGTAACCGGGTCTCCCGGGTCTGTTTGAGGGAAACTGAATACGGTGCCACCAGAAATTGGGGCGCTGCGTGAATCCCGAATCCCCCGCCGAGAGATCTTGCATTACAATGGCGCTGGAATACTTCACACAGCAGGTAAACATCGTGAAAGCCCGAATCCTTACTCCGCAACTCCTGGTAATTGCCATCGCCCTGGCTTTTGCAACTTTCACGACTGCCCAGGGTGAAGAACGACCCAATATCCTCTGGATCAGCTGCGAAGACATCAGTCCGAACCTCGGTTGTTATGGAGATGATTACGCCAGGACTCCCAACCTGGACCGATTGGCAGGGCAGGGAGTCCGTTTCGATCGGGCCTTCACGCATGCGGGCGTTTGTGCCGTTTTGCGGAGCGGGGTAATCACCGGAGTCTACCCGATCTCCATCGGCTCGCAGCACATGCGCAGCAACATCATCCCTCCCCCTCACATCAAGTGCTTCA
>JAYZFP010000203.1:0-64947 GCA_036336715.1 Planctomycetota bacterium | reverse complement strand
ATCATCATGGGTGCCGATTATTTTGATCACGAACTCGGACCCGGTGACGCATCCACCGGCATTGGAGAAAATTCGCTGATCGAAACAGCCATCGTGGACAAGAATTGCCGGATTGGCAAAGGAGTCAAAATCACCGGCAGTCGGCAGATGCCGGACTCCGAGCACTTCGACGGCCCCTGCGTGATCCGGGACGGTATTGCGGTTATCTCCAAGGAGGCAGTTCTGCCCGATCATTGGCAACTGTAGCCTGGCACGACGGAAAAAACCTGGCCGGTGCCCCGAAGCAGAAAACTTGTCCGAGGGTGATCCCTGGAAACGGTCTTGACGCAATTCACTCAAAGCGGGCAAAGAAATTCCGGACCAACCCCTCCAGCCGATCGAAGTCACCAAAAGCCTGACTGAAATCTGACACCCGTTTTTCAGCAGGGTATTTTTTGAAGGGTGGCAACCCTTCCAGCATTTTCATGTAGTCGACATACTTTCTCGGCTGGGTCTCCATCAGGTAAAAGGAGAGCGCCCAGGAACTGGAATACGAAACCTCGGGGTCTTTTTCGAACAACCGGTTGCCAACTACCACGTCCCCGATCCAACCCTTCACATTCCGGGAAACGGTTTTTTCCCTGAAAAGACCAAGCAACCCCTTGTTGACCCGCTCCACCTGCTGGGGGTGATTGAGCGAATCCCAGACTCCCGGAGCCTCAAACATGGTCCCCAGGCCCTCCACTACCCAGCGGGGCGTGTCGGCGAAGCGTCCGTGCAGTCCACAGTTGAATGCCGCCTGGTGGGAAATCTCATGCACGACCGTATCGAGGTTACGAGTCCAAGTCCCTCCGTTTTGGGACTGGTCGTACATCACGATCCTGTTGGTGTTGGGCGAATAGTAACCAACAATGTTGCGGTCAATTTTCTCCCCGTTTTTCCGGGAATACTCGTCGAACTCGGCCCGGGTGGCAAAGACCAGGGCTACCAGGGGATAGTCATGTTTCCCCAGCGGAATTCGGCGACCCCGAAAGTAATTTTCAAAGGATGTATAAACACTCTGAATCCGGTTCGGCCAGAAACGATCCTGCCCAACAGGATGCACTACCAAGTAATCCTGGGTCAGTGAAACCTGGTAATGAATTCCAAATTCCGATTTCAATTTTTTTTCAAAAGAGGATCTCGAGAAGACAATCCGACTCTCGGAGCGTTTGGTAAAAGCCTGAACGTCCTTGAAGCGGACCTCGGTAAAGCTGCCATACCCGGTCAGCAGGAAGAGCTTTTCCGCATCCCAGACAATTGGTGACCCGGTCACTTTCCGGGTCCGGGTCTGGATCGAGTAGGTACCGTTCCCCTTTTTCTGGGCGCACAGTTTTCCAGGCGTCGCGGTCAGCAAAAACAATAACAGGAGTGTGATTCTGCCGGTCATCATGGGTTTCCAGGAAAAAGGAGGGCTGCCCTGCGACTCCCGGCAAACCCCTGGTTTCCGGCGGTTTTCCGCCCCCGGACGAAAGAGTGCTGAAGAGGCGGTCTGCAGAATTTCCCGGAAAGGATACTTTATTTTCGCCGATTCACCCGGTTTGCAATTTGAAAGGGCATCATTCAGATAAGATGGATCTGGAACGTATAACGATTTTGCCGGTTAGCTGATGAATTTCCCTGTTGGAGACAGACCGAAAAGTGCCCTGCTGTTGTTTCGGCTCCTGCCAGCGGTCTGGATGCTCCTTACGGGCATCTTGCCACTGGCAGCCCAGGACTTGCCCCCCACGGACCAGGAATCCATCCGGGAACTGATCCTGCAACTGGATGAAGTGGGCAGTGTCAGAGAACGCAAACAGGTTCTCGCCCGTCTCGAAAGTTTGGGCCGCCAGGTACTGCCAACACTTGAACATCCACCGGGCGGGCTGAGCCAGCAAACCCGCCTGCTGCTTCGGCAACTCAGAAACAGGCTCGAAAAATCGGACAACCAGAAACTCGCGTCGGGTACACGGGCATCGCTGGAGGGCTTTCTAACTGCGAAACAGGCGTGCGCTGAACTGACGCGGCAGACGGGCCTGAAGATTCAGCTGGATGCCGCCCCCGGGCAAGTCACCCGATTCGACGGAAAAGAGGCCAGTTTCTGGTCCCTGGTCGATCTGCTGATGAAGCGATACCAACTTGAAATCGCCGGGGACTCGCCCGTCCGGGGCCTGCGGTTGGTGCCCAAGACCCAAAAACGGGGCCCCACGCTCCAGGCCAGCGAGGCGGGCGTCTACCGAATCGAACCGGTCCGTTTCCGTTCCCGGCGGATCGCGGACGGAGAGCCGGTGGACCGGGACATCCTGACGGTCCGCTTTCGCTGGGAGCCGATGCTCTCCCCGTTTCAGCTCGAGTTTGATTTTGGTCAACTGGTGGCCACAGTTCCTTCAGGGCAGTCTTTCGCCTCGACCCGTTCCAGCCGGCTCCGCACCAGCATCCGCAGAAACCAGTCAAATGTCGAACTGGAAATCCCCTTCCGCCCTTTTCCCACAGATGAGGTGGAGTTCCGTCTCGGCGGCTCGCTCTCGGTGACCGCACCGGTCGGCCAGCATTCCTTCGAATTTGAAAATGTATTTGAAGAAAAATCGAAACCTCTGCGGAAGGCAGACATGCGGGTCCGTATCGACTCGACGGAAAAGAACGGTTCGGATCGCACACTGGACATGAGTTTCCTGCTGGAAAATGCAGGGCAGGCCCTCGATTCGCATCATGGGTGGATGTTTGAAAACCGGGGCTACCTGGTAGACGGGAATTCCCGCGTCATTTCCAGTCGAAAAATGCTGACAATTCTTCAGGAAAAAGACAAAATGGGATTCAGGTACTTTTTTGAACTCCCCCAGGGAGCAGAGGGAATCAGGTTCATCTATCAAACGCCTACCTCCATCCGGAAAATCCCGCAGAAATTCCAGCTGCCCCGGATCCGCCTGAAATAGACGATCGCGAGAACATCATGCAGCAAACCACGAGAAGACTCACCAGCATTCCAGCCAAACCAGGCCGTGGGGGACCGGGTCAGGAAATGCGATCGATGGCCTGCTGCCTGGCTGCACTCTTGCTGTTTTTCGCACCCTCTGGCTTGCGTGCCCAAACCGGTGTTGCAGCGACCGTTGGCGACCAGGATATCCGGGTGGAACGTCTCCAGTTACAGGTTGAGCTCGTGCTTGCCCGGACCCCCGCAGAGGGTCAGAAACTGGAAATCATCAAGGCCCAGGTGCTGGAAGAAAACATCAAACAGAGACTGGTCAATATTTACCTGCAACAATCAAAATTCAAAGCCACCTCTGCCGAGGTAGAACTGGAACTTTCCAATCTCAAGCGGGAACTGGTCGAGGGAAATTCCAGTTTCGAAAAGTACCTGGAAAAGCGGAACATCTCCGAGCAGCAACTCAAGCAGTCCCTCGGTTGGGATATCGCCTGGTCGAAGTACCTGGACAATTTCCTCACCGAAAAGAACCTCGCCCGCTATTTCCAGCAACACCAGGCCCGTTTTGACGGAACAGAACTCCGCGTGGCTCATATCCTGATCAAACCCGAGGACGAATCCAGCGACGCAGACTGGAAAACGTCTTACCAGCAGGCTCAAAAAATCTACGAGGACCTGAAATCGAAAAAAATCAGCTTTCAGCAGGCCGTGATCGAACATTCTTCGGGCGCGACCAAGATCAACCGGGGAGACTTGGGTTGGATCAACTGGCGGGGGCCGATGGCCCCCCGATTCACCCGGGCCGCCTTCGAACTCAAGCAGGACGAGATCTCCCAACCGGTGCAAACAACTTTCGGTTTTCACCTCATCCAACTGCAGGAAATCAAGCCCGGAAAAATCAGGTTGGAAGACACCCGCCCCCAGGTCGTCCAAAGTGTCAAGCGGTATCTTTTTGAATGGCTGGCCAGGAAGCAGGCTGAAACAACGGCGGTAAAGTTCAGTGGTGCCTATCCCTATTTTGAGCCCGGAACCAGGACCCTGGGCAAGCTCAAATGACATCACCCAACCAACCCGCGGGCCCAGGCAGCGCAGGTTTTTTTGACAAGTTGGGTGACCACTATGACGAAGCCATCGCCCGCTGCGTCCCCCGCTACCACGAGATGCTCGATCAGATGCTGGACTACCTTGACCCCCGCATCGAGAGACCGGCGATCCTGGAATTGGGATGCGGCAGCGGCAACCTGACTGAAAAGCTGGTTCGGAAATATCCCGACTCTGCTGTCCAGGCAGTGGACGCTTCGTCACGCATGATCGAAATTGCCGGGCAGCGATTCCAGCACTTCGACCGAGTCGTTTTCCTGCAGCAGGCTTTTCAAGAGCTCCAGTTGCCCGCGGACTCACTCGACCTGGTGGTCAGCAGCATTGCCATTCACCACCTGCAGGATTCGGAAAAACAGGAGCTCTTTCTGCGGATCCGGGAGTGGCTTCGCCCGGGGGTGTGCTGACGTTTTGCGACCAGTTTTCCGGCGCGACCGATCGACTTTACCGGAAACACATGGCCAACTGGAGGCAGGCGGCCCGCGAGCTGGGTGCTACCGACCAGCAGTGGCAACAGTGGATGGAACACCAGCGTGAACATGATTTCCACAGCTCATTGCAGGCTCACTGTGAACTCCTGCGAATTGCCGGATTCGAGACCGTAGACTGTACAAGGCGTTTTTTCCTCTGGACGACGCTGATCTGTCAGTAGCAAGTCAGCAGCCGGTTTGGAATCACCCGGTTAGTCTTTGGCCTTGATACTGTTGAGGTAATGCCACACTGCATCGAATTGCCTCGAGGCATCGCCACCGAGGACCGACTTCAGGGAAGTCGAGCGTCCATCCTCGGAAAACTTTGGCATCTTGGTTTGGCGATCGATGCGAAGTGGATCGAACATCCAGCGAAGATAGTATTCCCTTCGCAGACGGCGGGCCGCATAAACCAGATTGGTACTTTGTGCATCGAACGCAGCATTCGGTTTCTGATCCCCAATGGCATGGCAACGGTTGCAGGACAGTCCGGTCTCCATGGCGGCAACCGCTCGCCCGCTGCTTACCTTGCCGGCATCCAGTTTCAGCGTCTGATTTTCATGGGGGTCAAATCCATGGACTCGTGACAACCCCTCTGCAATCCATTGGCCCCGTTGCGGAAACCCGGGCATCTGGACGCGGAAATGTTCCCGCACCCGGTACGGCAGTTTCCCCCGTATCAGTTGTTCCGACCATTGCGGGAGGAGTTTTTCACCGGCCCACGTCAGCATGGGAACCCGGTTGGGAGGAAGGCCGACCACCCCTTCCTCCTCGATGATGTAGGGCAGCGTCGCCTGGATGTCGTCCAGGTCGTGGCAGGTGGTGCACCGCAACTCCCGGATCATCCGCGAGGCGAGGTAACCAAGATTGGGTCGCTCCAGCGAACGCGCATGGCGGCCAGCGACAAAAAGTTGCAAAGCGGCAGTTTGTTCAGCCGAAAAAGGATAATGCATGGCCTTCGATCCCGGTTGTCGGGTCTCGACGGCGGACAGACAGCCCCGGTCAGATTTGCAGGCGTCCAGGGGAAGGGCCCGCAACGTACCCGACCGCAGTTCGCCGACCGGATGACAATTGGCACAGCCGACAGAATCAAAGAGTTGCTCACCCCGCTTGACGTTCCCGGGTGCCTCTTGGGCAGACCGGTCAGAGGATTTCGCCTTCAGCTCCGCGGTGGCGGCCTCTCGCAGAAAAGCCTCCAGGTGGCCGGCCTGCTCCGGATCGATGCGAAATTGAGGCATCCGGCTCCAGGGGGAATGTGCCCGGGAATCCTTCAGGAAAAGGGCCAGTTTTCCCGGCCTGAATTTTACAGCCGCGTGATGGAGCGAAACCCTCTGGTACTCGTCTTCATGATCAGGCGTTTCAAAATGGTGGCAGCCGATACATCCCAGGTTCTCGAAAATTTCACCACCGATCTCTGCATCCCCGCCCATGGCATCCGTTTCCCGGCGGTCGCGTCGGGAGAGCAAAAAAGCGATCAGGTCGTCTGCGTCACGTTCGGGCTGCTCCGATCCTTCCAGCAGATGGGGCATGGTGGTATCGTTTCGCATTTTTGCCGGGTCCAGCAACCACTCTTTTAACCACCCTGCAGTTGCCAGATCGGCTGATACCGCCAGATCGGGTCCCCGGGGTGAGGTAAAAATCTCGTGAGACCCGTCAGTAGCAGTGTGACAGCGTTGGCAATGATGCCGCAAAAACAGGTCGCGACCGGCATGCAATTGATGGTGGTCCACGACTTCAGCCTGAACGGTTTTCAGATGATCCCGGGCGGTCAGAAAAAATGTCGATGGAATCGGTTCCCGGGCAAAGGAATCACTCTCCCAGTAGGCCCGCAACAACGGGTCACCGTCGCCGGGTGGCTCGTACAACAGCTCAAACCGGTTATATCCCTTGACCAATTCGACACTTTTTTTTCCCAATTCTGCCAGGTCCCCGCTGCCGGAGAAAACAACAGCGTCATTGAGAGCCCAGTGGATCCGTCCCCGACCCTGCAGCGACAACACGTGGGCTCCCTTGAGCTTGAGCTTCAGGTAGCCAACATAGCGAATGCTGACCTTGCGGTCCGCAACAAAGGGTGAGAGGTTTTCTCCTTCACTGACAGTCAGCGCCGGCAGGCGATTGATCTGCGAGTCGACGACCGCTCCGTCCGCTGAAAGGAATTCGGTGAGCAACCCGGGAACCAGGCTTTTCCGGATATCGGACGGGAGCCGGCCCGGTTTCAACCCATCCTGCCCGGAAATCGTCTGGCAGCAGAGGCGGATGCAGAAAAGGGTGACTGCGAAAAAAGTCAGCGACTTCATCAGGATGTTGATTCACAAGGGGGAACACAAAACGGAAAGTCACCCGAAAGGGGACTGAAATCAGGGGCGGGCCAACGTCTCATCCAGGTTAAGCACCACGTTGGAAATCACCACCCAGCTGGCCAGGTCGCGGGAATCGATGCCAGTGCCCTGCGGGCCGGCCAGTTGTTGGGCATCCTCGGCCGACAGTTTCTGCCGTACCCGGCCATGGATTTCAAGCAAAAAAGCAATCTCCCCGGAAGCGGGAGGACGAATCAGCACCTTGCGAAACAGTTGGGCCAATCGAGCCTGCGGGTCAGCTTCCGTCTGCATGACCTCTCTCGCAAGAGACCTTGCTGCATTGACGAAAACGGGATCATTCAGCGTGACCAGCGCCTGAAGGGGCGTATTGGTTCGACTTCTGCGAATGGTACAAAACTCCCGGCTGGGTGCATCGAACGTTGTCATCGAAGGATAAGGCGAAGTCCGTCTCCAGGTCGTGTACAGGCCGCGGCGATAGGCATCCTCACCCGGGCTGGGTTCCCAGTCGGTGCTCCCCCCGAAGGCAGCCCGCAAGCCAAGCTTGGGCCTTGGCGGACGCACCGAGGGCCCGTTCATTTTGGTGCTCAGAGTCCCCGAAACAAACAATGCCTGGTCACGGATCATCTCGGCGGACAGTCGAACCCTCGGACCACGAGCCAGCAACCGGTTCCGGGGATCCCTTTTGAGCAACTGCGGACTGACTCTCGATGACTGGCGATACGTCGCACTGCAGACAATACTTTTCAAAAGCCATTTCACATCCCAGTCATGAGCCATGAATTCCACGGCCAGGTGATCCAGCAATTCGGGATGAGAAGGCAAACCGCCCTGGGTCCCAAAATCTTCACTGGTTTCCACGATCCCGGTTCCAAACAGCTGCTCCCAGAAACGATTGACGATCACCCGCGCGGTGACCGGGTTCTCCCGACTGACCAGCCACCTGGCAAAATCAAGACGGTCTGGAGAGTCATCTTTTTTCTCCAGCGGGTGAAAGACCCCGGGAACGCCCGCGGTGACCACTTCACCAGGACTGCGAAAGTTGCCACGTATGTGGATTCGGGTTTGCCGTTTTCCCTTCTCGGGCAATTGCTTCATGATGGGAGTGGAAATGTCGGGCTTGGCAATTTTGGTTAACTGATCCCGCAGTGATTTCAGTTTCTTTTCTTCCGCCGAAAGCCCTGTTCCGTTTTCAGTCATCAGTGCCAGCAGCTGCTTTCGATCCCCTGCGGAGAGTTCCTTTCCGGTGGCTGGCACCGGGAAAGAGAGGGAGGGATTGGGAATCTCGCTGCTTGACCGGGTCCAGACAGGATTTCGTTTTTCATCCAGCAGAATGACCCGAAACTGCTTCAGTCTCAGTCGCACCCCTTCGTTGTCGGTCCTGTTCCAGACAACCACCTTCTGCAGTTTCCGATTTGAATTCAGATCGACCTCCCACCAGGGATCGGTTTCCTCGGCGGTGTGAGTCACGCTCTTTTTCTGAAAATCTCCGTCGGTCTGTCCATCGTTCCCAAACCGGGCCGGTCCATCGAAAGCAGTCGTTGATTGCCGGGCCTTGCCCAGGGGAGCCACGTTCCGTTCGCCTTCAAACGCCTGGACCTCGGCCAGGTGCAAAAACATCTCGCCGATCCCCTGCACCCGGACAAACCTTGCCTTGATTTCTCCGGACGGCAGCGAAACCGCTTTCAACTCGGCCCGGGGACGAGTCGCGATATTTTTTTCCAGCTCGAGGATCTCGAGCTCAAGCTTTCTTTTCTGACGCAGACGGGCGGGTGACAATTCCGAAAACAGGGGAGCTTCGTTTCCCCGGTCAGCATCCTCGGTCTGGTTCAGGATTGCGAACACCCGAAAGTACTCTTTCTGCGAGATGGGATCATACTTGTGGGTATGGCACTGGGCGCAACCCATCGTCATCCCCATCCAGACCTGCATCGTCGTATTCACCCGGTCCACCACAGCGGCCGTACGGAACTCTTCGTCATCGGTCCCTCCTTCGCTGTTGGTCATCGTATTGCGGTGAAAAGCGGTCGCCAGAATCTGGTCATCGGTAGGATTGGGCAGCATGTCACCTGCCAGCTGCTCGATGGAAAACTGGTCAAAAGGAAGATTGCGGTTGATCGCCTCGATGACCCAGTCCCGATAACGGTAGATCGTCCGGGGCGAATCCTGCGCATAGCCCTGCGAATCCGCATACCGCGCCAGGTCCAGCCAGACCCGGGCCCAACGTTCGCCGAATTTCGGAGCGGCGAGAACGCGATCCACCATTCTTTCGTAAGCATCGGGTGACCGGTCCTTTACAAATTGTTCCGCTGCCTCGACCGTGGGCGGAACGCCAAGCAGATCCAGATGTACCCGGCGGGCGATCAGATGCCGGCGGGCTGCCGGTGTGGGCACAAGCGACTCCCTGTCGAGCCGTTGCTGGACAAACCGGTCAATCCCCCCCCTGGACCAGCCTGGATTGCTGACCGGTCCCCATTTCGGCCGTGCCGGCTTTTCAAAAGCCCAATGCCGCTGGTAGCCGGCGCCTTGCCGGATCCAGGCCTCGATTTTGCTGATTTCCGCCTCGGAGAGCCCCGATCCCGAAGGGGGCATTTTTTCGTCATCGCCGCACGGCAAACGGACACGGCGCAACAACTCACTCTGGTCCGGCTTTCCGGGGACCAGAGGCCTTTCACCCGATTCAGCTTCTGCGGTGGCCCGGTCGAACTGGTCCAGTCGAAGACCGGCTTCCCTGGAGGATTCATCCGGTCCGTGGCATGCCAGGCAATGGGTCGCCAGCAGTGGCCTGATGTCCCGGTTAAAGTCAATTTCCGTCTGGGCTGAGACGGAATTACCATTCCACATGAACCAGGCGGTCACCAAAAGGCACCCAACCGCAAGGCGGACTCTCCCTGTCGCAAAGGACTTAACAATGGTTGCGCCAACTGATTGAGAGGGGATTGGAAAAGTGCAAAAATTCATCTCATCATTTCGTTTTGTTTTTTCGAGCTGATTTTCAATGCTGCCAATGCAATCTGCTAACATTATAAAAACGGGCGGGCTCCTCTCCAGACTGAATTATGCGAACCCCACCGGATAATTCAAGAATCCCACCATGCACGCACCCCCGTCAGCCAGGATAAAACATGTTGCTATCAGCCCGAAAAAAGCCTGCGATCCCGGATACAATGCCAGCGATTTGCACTCCCAAACAAACGGCGGTCATTCTGTTGACCCTCTTGATGGGCCTTCCGATGGCCTGGGGCTTTCCGCCCGAGTCGGCCCGCGAACTGGTGGAACAATACGTTGAAGATGCGGCAAGCCTGAAATTCAGATACAGGAACCCGAACTCCGAAATTACCCAACAGCGGATGACCAGATTCTACTCGACCTGGCAAACACGCGTTGCCCAGGTCGATTTCGAGTCTTTGGACACCGACGCCAAAATTGACATACTGCTCCTCCGAAATCAGATCCGGCAGCGGGCCGCTGAACTGGAAGACCGATTGGCCAAAGACAAGATTGCCCGGCGGTTGCTCCCATTCCTGGATCCCATCAACCAGCTGCTGGATGAGCATGAGGCAACCCGTGAAACCAACCCCCAAAAAGTTGCAGAAACCTTTGCCGCAGTTACCACGCAGGTTGATTCGTTTGACACATCCATCATCAAACTGTTCTCGACTTCCAACCCGGTAGTTATCGTGCGGGCGATCCGGCAACTCGATGCAGCAACTGGAGCCCTCGACGAGTATCACCGGTTCCACCTCGGATACGACCCGGGATACTCCTGGTGGGTGGAAAAACCCTACGAGGCACTTCAAGACGGACTGAAAAAATACAAAGGGAAATTACAGGCCGGGATCTACGGCGATGCAGATCCGGCCAGCCAGATTGTAGGCGAACCGATCGGGCGGAAGCGACTGGAACAGGAATTGAAACATGCATTGATTCCCTACACGGTTGATGAACTGATTGATATTGCCAACCAGGAAATGATCTGGTGTGACAACGAGATGCGGATTGCCAGCCGGGCGCTCGGCTACACTGACTGGAAAGAGGCTCAAAATGCTGTAAAGAACCGGTTCGTCAAGCCTGGTGACCAACCCAAACTGATCAACGACCTGGCCCAGGAAGCGGTCAACTTCCTGGAACTGAACAACCTGATCACGATTCCCTCGATTGCCAAAGAGTCCTGGCGAATGAGGATGATGTCTCCCGCCCGTCAGAAAATGAGTCCCTACTTTCTCGGCGGCCACACCATCCTGGTTTCCTATCCAAAACGCGAAATGTCCCACATGGACAAGATGATGAGCATGCGGGGGAACAACCCCCACTTCGCCCGGGCAACGGTGCACCATGAACTGATCCCCGGTCATCACCTTCAGTACTTCATGAACAAGAGGCACAAGCCTTATCGCCAGGCCTTTGGTACACCGTTCTGGCTGGAAGGCTGGGCAGTGTACTGGGAGATGCTGCTCTGGGACCTCGGTTTCGCCAAGTCCAACGAGGACCGGATTGGCATGCTCTTCTGGAGGAAGCACCGTTGTGCAAGAATCGTGTTCTCTCTCAGCTACCATGCCGGTGAAATGCCGGCTGAGGAATGCATTGAGTACCTGATTGATCGCGTGGGTCACGAGCCCAATAACGCCCGTGCAGAAGTTCGCAGAAGTGTCATGGGAGGGTATGGCCCTCTTTACCAGGCGGCCTACATGATCGGGGCGCTGCAATTTCGCAAACTGCATGAAGAGTTGGTGCAAAGCGGAAAAATGACCAATCGGGAGTTCCATGATGCCGTGCTGAAAGAAAACAGCATCCCCGTGGAACTGCTGCGGGCCAAGCTGCTGAAGCTCAAAATCGATTCCGATTTTCAATCAACCTGGCGATTCAGCAACCGAATCGAATGACCCTCCACCATCCCGGATCAGTGGCAACGGTTGGATCTTCAATCAATCTGGCCGTTGACCCTTCGACGGTCTGAAAGTGAACCCTGTGTCCGATTTTCGCTCTTTACGTCTGAGAACGTTTCGCACAATGGCCTGACCAGAGACGAAAGTCGATGAACAAGAAACAGTTGATGCAACTGGGTGTGCCTGAAGATTGCATTCCAACCGCTATCGCCTGTGTGCAGCGGGCCGCCAGTGAAAAAAAACTGGAAGAACACCGACCCAAAAAAAAGATCCCTTGCGTCGTTGCGGGACCGTCCGACCATCTGGAAGATGCCATCTACGGACCACTGGCAGAGGCCATCATCGGTTATCAACAGGAATCCGCAGCCCCCAGGCATAACTGCGGTTACCAAAAGTGGGGTGACGAAATCGACAGTGCTTCGATCCGCCAAATGGAAAATGCCTGCTCGCTTCCCGTTTCCGTCGGAGCCGCGCTGATGCCAGATGCCCATGTCGGCTACGGCTTGCCAATCGGTGGGGTCCTGGCCTGCGAGAATGCAGTCATTCCCTATGCGGTAGGAGTCGACATTGCCTGTCGCATGAAGATGACGGTAACGGATTTGCCGGTCCAGCGGCTCGATGAAAACTCTCCAGGCGCTTGTCATGAACTGGACAGTGCGCTGCACCGGGGAACCCGCTTTGGAACCGGTGGCAAATGGAAAGTCCCTCATCACCACGAGGTCCTCGACGAGGACTGGTCGATCACAGCGGTAACCCGTGAAAATCGCGACCGGGCCTGGAGGCAGCTGGGAACCAGTGGCAGCGGCAACCACTTTGTGGAATGGGGCATCCTCAGCCTGCCCGGGGACGAACTCGGCCTTTCAGCCGGGCGGTACGTGGCCCTGCTTTCCCACAGCGGAAGCCGTGGAACCGGTGCTGCCGTCTGCCGACGCTACACGGACATCGCGAGAAAAAACGTCCCTGCCAGGTTCCGCAACCATCCACAATTGAAACACCTGGCCTGGCTTTCAATGGATTCGGAAGAGGGGCAGAGTTACTGGGCCGCGATGAACCTGATGGGGCGTTACGCTTCGGCAAATCACCACGTGATCCACCGCAACGTTTTGCGGCAATCGGGTGGGAAAGCCATCGCCGGCGTTGAAAATCACCACAACTTTGCCTGGAAAGAAAACCACCAGGGTCGGGAGGTCTACGTGCATCGCAAGGGTGCCACGCCTGCCGGAAAAGGGGAGCTCGGTGTGATCCCGGGCAACATGGCTGATTCCGCCTTTGTCGTTCGGGGACGGGGCAACAAAAACAGCTTTCATTCCGCTTCCCATGGAGCTGGCCGTCGGATGTCCCGCACGGCGGCAAAAAAGGAATTCCACTGGAATCAATGGAAGTCCCACCTGGCCGACCGGAATGTCAGGCTGCTGGCTGCAGGAATCGACGAAGTGCCCGGGGCCTACAAGAACATTCACGATGTGATGGCAGCCCAACAGGAACTGGTGGAGGTCGTCGGCGAATTCCTGCCACGCATCGTCATGATGTGTGGCGATGGCAGTCCCGCCGAGGATTGAAACCGGAATCCTCTCCTTATTTTGCCGAAACCGGTTTTATTTGGACTGACACATGAAACCTGAGACGGGAAACCGGGTACACCGTGTTCAGACAACGGTTGTTTGACCAAGCGGGCGGACGCAAAAGGGGCGGAAGCTGGACACGACCGTGACGCCGATTTCAACTATATTCCTCTCAAAGATGCACGCCGAACCCGGACTTGTCGATGGAAAACGATCCAGCCAAATCGCCTGCCGCTCCACCGACGGAACCCGTTTTTACCGGGCAGGCGGCTGCACAACCGCCTCCATTGCCTGCCGGATTCAAGGGCCCCCTACCCTCCCTGCCCCGGCCATCCGGTTTTGCGGGCCCCAATCCTCAGGTACCGGAAACGGGCAACTCCCCGACCTGGCCGGATGAAAATGTCACACCGGGCCGAAGTTGGCCTTTCCAGGTCCTGGATTGGTTCGGCAAGGCGTACCACTGGTGCTGCGGCCTGTTGGGCCTGGTACTCTGCCTCGCCATCGCTGCAGTGCTGCCCCTGCTCCAGTTCCTCGTCCTCGGCTATTTTCTCGAAGTCAGCTCCCGGATAGCCAGGACAGGAAAAATCCGCTCTGGTTTTGTTGGCTTTGAGCAGGCGGCGAAGCTGGCCGGGATCCTGGTCGGCACCTGGTTGATGCTGTGGCCGATTACCCTGCTGGGAACCTGGTACGAGGCGGCCCGCCTCATTGATCCGGATTCAGAAACGACGCTCGGCTACGGCAGGCTGTACAGAACAGGCACGTCGCTAATTCTCGCTCATATCCTGGCCGCCTGGTTTTGTGGCGGCAAACTCCGCCACTTTTTCTGGCCACTGATCGCTCCCTTTGCGCTGGGCATCTGGGTCGCCAGGAAAATGGCCAACTCCGTTTTTTTTCGTCCCCTTCTCGATACCACACTGGGCAGGGTCGCACCCCGCCTGGTCAACGATCTCTGTAACGCTCAACCCGTGTCGGACTGGCTCCTGCCTGCAATCATCTGGAAATACCTGCGCAGTGGAAAACTTTTTTCCGGTGCCCGGGATGGGGTCTGGAATTTCCTGCAGGAACTCCATTTGCCCCACCTGTTCTGGTTGGGAATACGATGCTTTGCTGGCACTCTGATCTGGCTGGCCGTACCCGTTTCCACCATGGTCTTTTCCGCCCGTTCGGTGGATGGAGTGGCCCTGCTCACCGGTTTTTTGGGAATCGTCAGTTTCGCCCTGGTGGCCACATGGCTTCCTCTGTTGCAAGTTCATTTTGCCGTTGAAAACAGGTTCTCCGCCCTGTTTGAACTGCGGGCCGCGCGGGAGACCTTTCGTCGGGCCCCATTGCGTCACCTGCTTACGGTGGGGGCGACCTTCATTTTTTCCCTACCGCTGTTTCTGCTGAAGATCGAACGAATTTTTCCGGAACTGCTTTTCCTGCCAGCCATCGTTTTCATTCTCTTCATGCTCCCGATCCGGTTCATCTCCGGTTGGACCTACCTGCATGCCCAACTGGCGACGCGGCGGTCCAGTCTCTGGTTCCGCTGGCCCTTCTGGACCCTGCAACTTTTCCTGGCATTCGCCTTTGCCGGCTTTGTTTACCTGATGAGGTTTGTAATCTGGACCGGTGCTGCGGGACTGTTTGACCAACACGCGTTTCTCGTCCCGTCCCCTTTTGTCGAATGGCCCTTCTGACCGAAGGACCGTCTCAGGAGTTGCCCCGCTCATCCGCCTGGACAACCGGGTCGGTTTCTTCGACAAGGGATGCCGGATATTCGCCGTAGAATCGCTTGATAAAGTTACGATTCGGTCGTTCCTGGCAATGCGCTACCCAGCCCCACCTTTTCATCAGCCGATTGCTGATGCGGAAATTGTTAACCTCACAGACGATGGCATCGGTCCTTTTGATGCGGGCAATATGGTCGAGTACCCGGGTAGCCAGGCGGAAAGAACGAAACTGCGTTCCCTGTTGGGAAACAATGTATTTCAGAGCGAGAAATTTCCGGTGAAACAGGGGCTGGTTGTAATAGAGCAGGCAGCGGTCTGCGGAAGCAGACTGACGATGCTGTCGTTCCCCGAACAATCCGATTTCAAGAGTGGAGATGATTTTTGGCCATGGCTTGAATTTGATTTCCCGGAATTCGCCCTCTTCGACGACAATCATGCCGTAAGCCCGGCGTTGTATCTTGCCCTCCGGATCATCCAGATCCGTCTCATGATCAAAAAATGCCATAACATCCCGTCAGGAATTCTTGCCTGTTGGCAGGAGGGGGCAGTTCCCGCTTCTTGATTCTCTTTCGGTTGTCACGGCCGTTCGAAATCGCCAGAATCGAAATTCGTACGGGAATCCGCCCCTAACGGATTCCGATTAGTCGCTCTTTAACGAATCGGGTTATCAAAAGCAGCACAAACATCGGTACGGTCATGCCCACCAGCACCAGAAAGATGTATTGCGGCTCGTAAATCGAAAACAGTCCCTTGAGCCAGCCGGGCCAGACCTGAGACCAGGCCAGAACGACGACCACGGTTCCCATCGACAAATACGGTCCATAGGGCAACGTACTTTCGCTGTTGATCAGTGCCATGGGCACGGAAATGATGAGGGCCAGAATGGCTGAAACCGCCAGGATCGGCAAGCAGGCCTGCCAGCCTACCAGAGCTCCGATCATCGCCATCAGAGTCACATCCCCGAAACCCATCGCTTCCCGGCCCAGGGCCAACCTTCCGATAATGCGAATTGACCAGATCATGCCCATGCCGAATGCCATTCCAAACATCGAAGAAAGCAAACCCATCCGGTGTTCGACCTCGGCCATCTGCCAGAACAGGATCATGAACAGGATTCCGAGAATGGCAATCAGGACCAGGACGGGAGTTCCCCAGTACATTCGACGGGGCGCGATCCTGATCGCCCCCTGCCGTTTGCGGGGACGCCGCAGGATACTGGCCACCAGAATCGGAAAAAACATGCCCGCCCCTTTTCGAAAGGTGCAGACCTTGGGAATGAGCGCAAAACACCAGAACAGCAGACAGCCGATGGCCGCCAGCAGGCCTGTGGAACCATTCCAGAATGTCGGTGGATCCAACGGCGTGGCGAAGGTCATCGGCAGGGCCTGGCGGAGAGCTGCATTTTCGTCGGGCAACGCAACGGCCGGGTAAGCGGCTACCGTGATAACCGATATCAGGACACCCGGAATGGTAACCTGGTCGGGGATCATGAATTCGTCAAAGTCGATCAAGGTGGCCACTGCCAACAGGGAGAAAATGATCAGCTGCGTTCCGAACCAGACCCACTGGGTCACCTCCGCATTAGGTACGGACACACCTTCGGCCACCATTCCCGAGGGTGGATCACAATGGAACAGGTAGAGCCAGGCAGCGGCAAAACCCCAGAAAATTTCAATAAAGAGCGGACGCAGCCAGAACAGGCTACCGTGAATTTTCTCTTCACGAATCAACGTGGTCCAGCCAATCAGCGGAAGATAATCACAGAACGTCCGTTTTCCTGCCCGCGGGTCTTTTTTCATCCATGGACTGATGGCGGGGTTGCGAAAAAACGCAAATCGGTAGGTGGCGTGGTTGATCTGCCCCCCCAGGACAGCTCCCAAAACAAAAAACGCGGCCAGTGCAATCATTCCCTACCCTTTTTTTTAACGAAGTAAACGGGCGCGAACGAATCTCTCGCGGGTTGGCCTTCGAATTTCGGCTTGCGTCTCCCGAACGAAAAGTTTTTCTGCATGGAATTCCACAAACCCGGGCGCCTGACACGGCCCCTCAAGGACAGGGCTGGATCAAGGCCGCTCTAGCTCCTGAAGTTGGCCAACCCAACCTCTTCAGTATTATCAATTTCGAACAGATCGCAAATTCCCGAGATTTGCAGGGATTCCACCACGGTTGGACTGAGCCCGCAAAGACGCAGCAGCGAATCGTTGGCCTCAAAATGCTTTTTCAACATCACCAGCTCACCGATCATCATGGAAGCCATTACCACGACGTGTTCGAGATTCAGAAGAATCTTTCGGCTCTCCGAGCGGCTCAGCTGAAGTTTCAGTTCACGGGACAGGGAGTGTATATCATCGTCGAGGGTCATCCGTGCCTGGTTGACCGTCGCCACCGTGACTCCATCAACAGTTGTCACATCCAGCCTGGACATTTCGGATCTCCGTTTTTTTAACTCTTCATGGTCAAAAGGTTTGCCAGATCTGTCAACCGATGTCCTGCCAACTTGCGGCCCCGAGATCGGACTCCCTTCACCGGAAAATCAGTTACCCGGCGTTGCGACAACACAAACAGGTTTAACCCAGTCCCGCCTTGAGCAGATCGTGCAGGTGAATGGCACCTATCAATCGCCGGTCGTCCAGAACGGGCAGAATGGTAATTTTGGCGGACTGCATTTTTGCCACCGCTTCGACCGCCAGCCTTCCCAACGCGATGGTTGCGGGATCACGGGTCATGACCGAATCGATCGTGTGATCGAGGGGATTGGATTCGACTTCCAATTGCCGCCGCAGGTCCCCGTCGGTGAAAACCCCCAGCAACAGGTCAGGGTTTTCCCTGTCCACGATAAAGGCGGACCCCAGCCGCTTTTGTCCCATCAGGCAGACAGCCTCCCGTAGCGAAGCTCCCGAGGCAAGCCGCGGAATCCCCTCGCCGGTGTGCATGATGTCCTCCACCTCCAGCAGCAGCTTTCGCCCAATGGAACCACTTGGGTGCAGCTCGGCAAACTGTTCCCGGGTCAACCCCCTCTGTTTGAGAATCGCGATCGCCACCGCATCACCGACCGCAAGCATTGCGGTGGTGGAACAGGTCGGGACCAGTGAAAACGGATCGGCTTCCTGGCTGACAGCAATCGTGACCAGGAAATTACTTTTGCTGGCCAGGGTGGAATCGCCCACACCGCAAAAAGCGGCGATTGGCACATTTCGCCTGCGTAGAAAGGGAATCAGCGCCAGCAGCTCTTCCGTTTCGCCGCTGTTGGACATCAGCACTGCCAGGTCATCATTGCCAATCGTCCCGATGTCACCGTGCAGGGCCTCTGCCGGATGAATAAAGCTTGAGGGGGTCGCCGTACTGCTGAGCGTCGCCGAAAACTTGCGTCCCACCAGTCCCGATTTGCCCATCCCGGTTACAACCACCTTTCCCCGGCACGCCAACACCGCGTCGACCAGCGGATCGGTATTGCCGATCGAATTGGCTACCTGCCGGATCGCGGCAATTTCCTTTTGCAGAACATCCTGAACGGTTTCAGTTGATGACATCGAAATTCCTTTTCAGTTCGATGCCCCAGAGAGTACCGAAAAAAGTGCCATTCGGCAATTCGCGGCAGCCCGGCACTCATTTTTTTCCGGGTGACGGGGCCTGCTTTCCTTTTGGGGAACTCCCTTTGGGCAAGCCGTTGCTGCCGGGGCTCGGGCCCGCCGGAGCCGCTGTCTTGACGGAAAAGGTAATTTCCGTTGTCTGTTCCTTTCCACCCCGAACAAAGGTCACTTTCGTGGTGGAGCCCCCATCAAAACGCCCCACCAGCATTCGAAACTGGGTGGGATCCTGAACCACGTAATCTCCCAGGCGGGTAATTAGGTCCTCTTTTTCCAGTCCCGCTTTTTCTGCAGCGGTTTTGGGAAGAACCTTGGAGATCTTTACCCCACTGCCATCCAGTTTGGCCGGAACCGTCGTAATCCCCATGGCACCCGGACGAATATCAGTACCCGTCTTCAGTTTTTCGATGATCGAGGAATCATGCAGTGGAATGGCGAATCCGATTCCCGAATCGTACCACTCCACACCGGAGGCGAGGGAACCTGACTTGGGATTGAGCGGAACGCAGACCCCGATCACCCTGCCCCGAATGTCCACCAGCGGGCCACCGTAGTTGGCGGGACTGATATTGGCGTCGGTTTGGATGGCTCGGCCAAAAGCCCGGTTTTTTGCGCTCACGATGCCGGCGGAAATGGCGGGATTGGAGTCCCCGAAACCGATCCCCACGCTAATGGCCCACTGTCCGACCTCAACGGAATCCGGCGAAAGAAACTCGGCGATCGGCAGGCCACCGGCGTTTTCAATTTTCAGCAGTGTCAGGCGGCGGGTCCAGTCCGTGGCAACCGGTTTGGCCACATGTTTTTTCCCGTCAGAAGTGGTAAGTGTGATGATGGGCGGTTTCTGGATAAAGTTGAACGAACTGGTAATCACATAGCCGTCCGGCGAGACAATGATCCCGGTCGTGCTTCCTTCACCCTGCCTGCGGATGCCTCCGATTCGGCCCTGTACTGAACCAACACCGCCAAACGAATCGATGGTCACAAGGCTTTTGAGCACCCGTTTCGCGGCCGCCCGAAACGCCCTGGGAGCCAGCAGAATCCCGGTCGCCAGGTCCGCTTCACCGGTTTCCGGGACACTCGTCCCCCCGTCCTGATCACCTGATTTCTGGGCACGGGACTCCCGGTTCAGGCAGGGACTGACAGCCAGGCAGCACAGCAGCAGAATCCGCGTGAAAAACGACGCTGGCAATGGATCCGGATGAAACATGAATGAAAACCCTTTTATTTTTCGTCCGCAATGATCTCAAACCGCTTGAGCTGCGTTCGCCGCTTGACAACGATGACCGTTTTTTCGCCCGCTGAGAGGGCTGCCAGCGCCGCCTGGTAGTCGGCAGCGTGACTGATGGTCCGGCCTGACAGGGTGACCACCAAGTCATCACTTCGGATACCCGCTTTTTGTGCCGCGCTTCCCCGTTTGACGCGATCGACAAAGGCAGGAGACTTGCGACCTCCCAGTGAGAACAGGACGATCCCCAGGTCCGCCGGCTTTCCCTTTTTCGGTTGCGTGGACGGTTCGCCTGTAGAAGGAGACGTTTTTCCGGCCACAAACGCGGCCAACAGTCTGGCCGGCACCGCGTAGTTGATCCGGGTGTTGGTCTCCCTGCTTTCAATCAACTTTCCAATCATGCCAACCAGTTGTCCGTCCGCAGTCACCACGGCACCACCGGCCGCCCCCGGGTTGCTGGTAATGCAGTCAATCAGGTAGAGCTCGCCATCGTAAATCACCTCCCGCTCCCGCCGACGGGAGGTCAACCGGGTTTCCAGCGACAGGACGCCCAGCGTTACCGAAAGCGGCTCGGCACGCTCGGCCACCTTGAAGGCATTGCTGATCGCGATCACCCAATCGCCCTTTTGTGCCAGGGGCTCCTTTTTCAATTCAAAATAATCGGGCGTCGCAGCCTCGATCTTCAGCAGGGCCAACTGCAGGCTTGTATCCCTGCGAACGACCCGCGCCGGATAGGTTCGCCCATTATGCAAAGTCACCCGCGTATTGAATCCGTTCAGGAATACCCCGTTGCCAGTGAGGATCATCCCATCATCCGAAACCATGATTCCCGTTCCATAGCCCTCCACCCGGCCCACCGAGGCACCAAAGATCTTGACGGTTCGTGGCTGGGCCCGGTCAACCGCCCGTTTGAGGAAACCATTCAGGCGTTCATCGGCCAGGGCGTCCGCACCCGTCATTCCTGTCCAGGCTACCAGGCACGCCAGCAGCAGGCTGCAGGTCCCCGATTTATGGAATTTCATCACTGGCCTCTCCACTGGCGGATATTTCAAACTGGCTCGCACGGATGCCCTCGATCAGCTGGATCTTTTCCGCTACGGCACTGCCGGTCACCGATTCGTCCAGTCCCCTGAAAAAATCGCGGCGGACAGGAAAACGGACTCCTGAAACCTGCTGCCACTGGCCAAACAGGACCCCACCCGAAGTTCCGTCGGCATCGAGGTCCGCCGAGGCCTTGGAGAGCCGGATGTCGAATTCACCACGGTCATTGAAAAGGGTGGCCCAGAGGTAAAACCAGTCATTTTCTTCATCAATCGTCTTCAGGCGAAAAGCCGGTTTTTTTCGTGACTTGTCTCCCCCGTCAATCAGCAGTTTTCCAAACAGCTGATAGGGTTCTTCGAGCAACAGATTGCTGTAGGAAAAAACCTGCACAATTTCCGGCGTCAATCTTGCCTTGAGCAGGTCCAGTTTGACCGGACGTTCATCACCACTGATTTTCCAGAATTGACTGCCATCGAACACGAATGCCCTGCGGTCCCCCTCCTGTTCCTGGTTCACCCGGAAACGGCCGTCACCGGCAATCCAGATCTTCTGCGAACCCCGTTTTTTATGCTGTTCATCCAGCAGCTGATCCTCGATCACCAGGGTCTTTGCCTGCAGGGCCCCGGTACTTCCCAGAATGGAGCGGGCCAGGTGGTCCAGGACAATCCGGCAGTTTTGGCGATTCTGCTTTTCGTCCCGAATCCTGCCTGGCTCCGTCGTCATGACACGAGCCATGGCCTGCTGCCGCTGTTGAGCACGCTTCTGCTGGGGAGTCGGCTCTTTCTTCTTGCCCTTTTCCTTACCCTTGCCAGGAGCAGGCCGGGGGGCGCGGGGGGGCCTCAGCTTGTAAGGCAGGCCGACCAGCCGCGTGTTCACATTCCGAACGGTTCCATCCGGTTTTTTGAATACCACGTTCGCCGGCCAGGTTTCGGGCAACATCGAGATCAAGTTGGTAAAATGGTCGTTCGACCGAATCCTGCATCCCTCGAATTCAAGCAGTTCGTCGCCAAGTTCCAGACCCTTGTCAACGATATCCACACCCTCGTTGTACATGGCCTCACAGACAACCTTGCCCTCACGCTGACCAAACCGGACATCCAGCGTCCCGTGTTCCACCAGCTTGGTTGCCATCAGGTCTGGAATAAAATTCTTGATCTGGTTGGCGGAAATCGCGTACCCCAGGCCAACATTTACCCGTCCGCGGGATTTGAAACTTCCGCGTCCGTTGATTCCGATGATCTCCCCCTGCATGTTGAACAGGGGCCCACCCGAGTTTCCCGGATTGATGGAACTGTCGACCTGGATACAGTTCCCGTAAACCAGCTGGTTTCCGCCGGCTCCCGGCTGATAACGTTCAATGCCACTCACGATCCCAAGCGTCACGGTAGGTTTTTGATCCTCGGTCAGTACGAACGGATTGCCCATTGCGATTGCCCAGTCCCCCACGCGGACACGGTCCGAGTTGCCCAACGGCGAGCAGGGAAAATCATCACGACCTTCCAGCTTGATAATCGCCAGGTCCCCGCCCGGGTCGGTCCCGACCAGGTTCCACCGGTAGAGGTTTCCATCGGCAATGCCGCCCCAACCGGAGACACCGGCCGAAGCGATCACATGGTGATTGGTCAGAACCAGACCGCTGGGATCAAAGATGACGCCGGAGCCACCTCCACCACGGATTTCACTGTATATGGCGACCACCGAACCGATAACCTTCCTGATGGCGGCCACCCTTGCTTTTTCTGCCGCCAGGATGATTTTCATCTCGGCGTCATCCAACCCCTCATCCTGCCGGGGCGTCTGGGCGCAGGCATTTTCAAAGCCTGCCAGCATCAGACCGAATACCGCCAACAACCGAAACAAGATCCGCATCGTCCCCCCTCCATTCAATCCGTTGTCTTCACGAACCGGGCATCACACCAGTTCAGATGATCCGAAAGGTCCAGAAAGTCATCACCAAATTCTATACTCAACACAATTTCATCTTTGCCGGAAATGTCGACATCCAGCGTCCTGGGAGCGTCGGTACCGGCGACTGGAGAGGCAAAAACCTCGGCGCCGTCGGCGAGCACCCTGATCACGCAAAGCCCATTCCCGTTGGTCGTCGCATCGATCCCTACCGTGGAAACAAAACGGTCAAAGCCCCGGTTATCGAAAACCAGCTTCATCCCGGACTTGGTTCCCAACCCCTTCGCATAGTTGCGGGTCAACCGTTTTTCCCGGTCACGCAGAACCAGTTTTCCACCGCTGATATTCCGGTCTTTCTGCCATTTCCGTAAAAAAACAGCACCCTTCTGATTGACGACTGACTTGGGGCCCAGGTCCGAAAGAAACGCCAACCGGTCAGATCGAATCTCAACACGACTGACAACCTCAGTCGGTATCTCCACATCCGCCACCCCGCCGACCACAGCGACCACCCTGTCGGCAGAAAGCGATTTTAACTGGCAACTCAACCGCGACCCTTCGACGAGGTAGACTACTCCGTTGACTTCGGCCTGCTCGCGTTCGGCATCCTGTGCAAGAATCAGCCCGTACGCATCTTCCATTTTGAATTCAATGATGTCATCGTCATAAAAAATCTTGACAGACGATTCGCTGATGGTCTCCACGATTCCTGGCACAATCTGGTAGGCACCCTTGATCCTGACAAAAAGCTGGTCCACATCATCCTTCGGTTTTGCCGAGGCAAACAGGGGCAACTCTTCCTTCCGAAAGCGAATCTGGGTCACCGCATCCACTCCGAGTCGAATTTGACCGGCCACGTTTTCAATCAAAAACACTTCTTCGGTCAACTGCAATTGGCTAGCGCCGATCTGGCCACCGCCCACCAGGCCAACCGTTGCCAGGCTGTCCGTCGGCTTGACCTCCCGCTGAAAGTCAATCAAACGGTACTCATTGACATCCACCTGCGTGTCACCGGTAATCAACCTGCCATCGGCGATGGAGACAGAATCAGCGGTGGAAACGGACCCATCGATTCGGGTCAGGGCCACCTGGGCACTGCCCAGGGTCACGGGCAAGACGAGGAACAGCAACAGAAGGCCCGGATTGTTTTTCGAAATCATTTCATCAGTCCAGTGGATTGCGGCACCGGTTTTCTTCAGCACGAAGTTCTACCTGAAGTACTGCGTGAGACTCCGCGTCCTGGAAACCGTATTGACGCGGTCCGCTGCAACGAAATCCCCAAAAAAAAAGACGCGGGCACCCGGCGGTTCCGCGTCCTCATATTATAGACAAAAACCCGATTATCGGGTTCCGGATTTCTGAAAGCTCTTGTAGTACTGCTCAACCAGTTCCTTGTAGCGGGCCGGGAACTTTTCTTTCAACGCATTGAACGCAGGATCCCGCTCCCGGTCCCTTAATTTGCTCCAGTCACTCGCGTCCCCGTTGCCGAATGTTCGCTTGGCAAATCCGTCCGGGTTCTTGCTACCCTGTCCGTTGTTGCTTTTTCCTTTGCCGTCTTTTTTGCCACTTCCTTCGCTTGGCTTTTGCTGCTCACCCGGCTTCTGGCTGTTGCATTGCCCTTTTTTCTCCTGGTCCTCAGCTTTCTTGATCATCGTGTTGAGCATCTTGACGATATTGTCCTGCTCGATCTTGGTCTGCTGATCCGTTCTTTCCAGTGTCAGCCGTCGCCGCGAAAATTCCATCCGCTGGAAAATATCACCGAGGGAGTCCTTCTTGATGGCGGAGACCATCTGCAACTGCCTCCAGGCCCCGACCCGCATTCGCTCGGAAGCATTGGGATAATCGTTCATGAATCTTGTCAGGGCGGCAATCGCCTCCTTGTTTTTCAGCGTGTTGGCGAGCGCGATCCCTTTCAGATAGAGCGCGTTTCCATTTTGAACGGAATCGGCAGCAAACGATTTTTCGAATTCCTGCAGTACCGGCAGCGCTTCTTCGTAGTTTTCATCGTAGACATGAGCACGGGCGACAAAATACTTGGCCTCGGCAGCAAGAAACGGATCTTCATGCTTGCTGAGCTTCTCGAAAGCCTCGATCGCCTTGACGGTTTCGTCGTTGCCAACCAATTCCAGGGCCCGGGTAAATTCGGGATACATCAATGCCAGTCCTTCGGTAATGGCCGCATCAGTCGAAAAGGGATCGTCGCGAAGCTGGGTTACCGACGCCACGATTTCCTTCTTGAGTTCGGCATTCAATCCCGCATTTTTTTCCAAGCTGCCCAGGAAACGGTTGATGGTTTCCACCGGAGTCGGTTGCTCGGCAGACAATGGTACGGTGGTCAGCACGACCCATGAAAAAATGGCAAAAATGCGCTGGTGGCTCATGGTTTTCCCTTTTTTGTGATTGGCGATTGCTGATTCGATCTTTAAAGTTTTTTGTGATGACCTTTTCAAGCTGAAAAGATCGGGTGTGCCAGACTTTATCCGGCCACGGTTGCGTGGACACTTGTGATTGCCCAGCTTTCATTAAATTCTTTTGTTGAATTATTGTCCGGCCTTCTCCATCATTTTGACGGCCATTTCTGAAATCTCTGCCTGCCGCTTGGCCAGACCAGCTACCTCGGTTTTCATCGAAGGTGTCAGGGGCCGATCCGCAGGTCGGATCTCATCGATACTCCGGGTTCTCCGATTGATCCTCAATTGAGCGGACCTGAGCATTTTAAGTTCGGCAGAAGGTGGGAGCAATGGCTGATTTCCGCCGCCACCACCGCCGCCGCCACCACCGCCACCGCCGCCCTTTTTCTGACGACGCTGCTTTTTGAGGGCTTCGAGGAATTCCTCGAGAGTGGTTTCAATGTCTTTTTGAATGATTTGGGTCAGACGACCAACTTCCTGCTTGCCAATCATGTCAGAAACCCGAAGCAGGTCCTCCCTGATTTCGGTCACAATTTCAGGAAATATAACGCTCGTGCCATCCTCCATCAGGATTTCGTAGGCCAACTGGGCCGACTCGGCAATCTCCTTTTCCATTCCCTTGACCTTGATCAAGCTGAGACGATCCCCACGACTGAACTTGCCAAAACTGCGTTTCTTGTTGTCCAGGTCCCGGGTTTTCCGAGATGCAATCTGCTGTTTTGCCAGCATGTCGGCAAAGCGGGCTTCCAGCCGGGCCAGTTTTTCTTCCTGGGTTTCTTCACGCAGCTGGTCAAGACGTTTTTCAATATCATCGAGGGCCTTCTTGATATCGGAGATCGCTTTCTGCTGCTGACGGTTGGCAGCCTGCGCGTTCTGATCTTCCAGTGACTTCTGGGCATTCTGCATCGCCTGCTTGGCGTTTTGAACATTTTCCTGCCCCGGTGTTTTCTGCTGCTGCGATCCCGCCTGGCTCCCTTTTTCTCCGCCCTTCTGTCCCGACTGGCTTCCGCCCTGACTCCCACCGGATTTCATTTCTTTTGCCAGTTGATCGGTTTTGTTTTTGGTGTCATCCTGTTTCTTGGCCATCCTGTCAAAGGCTTCCTTGGGGAGCTGGGCCAGGCGACGTTTTTCATTTTCCAGCTCACTGAGCGCCCGCTTGAGATCCTCAAGCGCTTTCTTCTCATCCCGCTGTGCCTCTTCTGACTTGCCCTTGGCCAGGTTGTCTTCTGCAGATTTCTGGTTTCGTGCGGCATTTTTCAAGCTCTGTTCGCCCGCTTCCTGGGGGCGACTCGAATTCCCCGATTTGGGTGCACCTGATTGGGAATCACCCGACTTTGGAGAACCCGACTTGGAACCACCTGATTTCGGTGATCCACTTTTCGGTGATCCACTCTTGGGTGAACCGGATTGGGAATCGGGGCTCTGCGAAGCCCCCTTTTGGGGTTCGCCGTTGCCGGATTCCTGGGGCTTTTTCTCTTCGCCTACCTTACCAACATTTGCATTACCGGATTTACCCACATCCTGGGCGACCTTTTCGGTCTCCTTGCGGACGTCATGTTGTTTATTCGCGATTCGGTCGAGGGCACCACTCCCCTTGTTGGCCGAATCATTGGTGTCCTGGTTCACATTCTCCTGTTTTTTGATCAGGTCCTTCACCTTGGCAATCTGTTTGCCCAGGCCATCGAGGGTCTGGTCCTTGTTGGCAATCTTGGCGGATTCCCTCTCCCCTTCCTGTTGCTCCCTGAGGATGTTTTCCAGATCCTTCTTGAATTTTTTCAGCCTGTCGATTTCTTCCTGCTTCTTCTTGGCGTCATCTTCGTTCTCGGCTCGCAACACCTTGATCAGATCGTCCAGTTTCCCGATCACCTGGTCCTGGGCGTTGTTGGCCTCGTTCAAACGCGATTGATCAAGGTACTCCGTGATCTTGTTCATCAGGGGGCGGATTTGGAATTCGGTAGATTTCTGCAGGGCCCGGCGAAGCTTGCGAGCTTTCTGAACTTCGGCTTCGATACCACTGGCTTCGAGCTTGTCCGCCAACGTTGAAAACTTGAGCTCGATGTCGGACATCATCCTTTCAATCTGCCGTTGCCGAACTCCCAGCGCGCTCTTTTTCGCTTTTTCATCCTGAGCGGCGAGATAGCTGTTACACGGAATGAAGATTCCCAGCGTGGGAGCAAACAGGACGGCTGACAGCAGGAAGACAACCTGGAACAGCCCACCACGTTTTTCTAGATCAATCATGAATTCATTTCCCGTCAGGGATTCATTTTCTCGAATGTTGCTTCAGTGGCGAACAATCAAAAACCGCTGCCGCGCAGGTGGATGCCCGCCTGCAGGTTTTACTGGCAGTTTAACGGCGGAATCCCTGAAGCCAGGGTAGATCCAGCCCCAACTCGCAGCAATTGGACTTCCCCCAAATCTGTAACTTGTTCCAGCTTGAATTGTTTCGCTTTTCCTATAGTAAATCAAATGGTTTGGTGCAAATTCAAACCAAATTCGCAGGGTTGCTTCATTTATTGACAATTTGGCGAATTTCGGTGTTTCAGTCCCTTTATTCGCCCTTTTTGCTATCGTTCCCCTTGCCATCCCCGTCAGGCTGACCGGACCCGGCATTTTTGATGCGGTTCTCAATCTCTTCCTTGGTCTTGAGTTTCAAACGTTCCTCGAGTTTCTTGGCCTCAAAAACCCGGTTGATAATCTCCTGGATCCCCTCATTCTTTTCCATTTCCTTCAGGATGGCCTCCATCGCCGCCAAAACCTCTTTTTGCAGCTCGGACGCCCGATTCAGGTGGACCACCCGCTGCACATCATCTTCGATTTCACGCCGGGCCGAACTCAACTCGGCCATCAGTTCAAACATCAACTCATCGGTAATGGACTGCATGGGACCGATGATCCGATCCTGGTAACGGGATTCAAACTCACCAGTCGTCTCATCGAGACGGTTGTTCATCCCCTCGGTCAACAGGTCTTCCATCCGCCCAATGACACTTTCGACATTCTCGCCAATCAGCCGCTGACTGCGGTAATACTCAGAAAGGTCTTTTTTCAGCTCCGAGTAAAACTCGTCGCTGGTTTCATTCTCCGATTTTGAGTCCGCTGCCAGAGCCTCGGTGTCAGTCTGTGTGCTGATCTGCCGTTTGTAGATCTGGTCAAACTCCTGGCGGGCTTCCTTTTCCCTCCGCAACAAATCAGCGCGGAATTCCTCCTCGGAAACGACCCGCAACAGGAACTCCTTGGAAACGCCGGTGTTGGGGGCGGGAACGTCGTCGTTGTCTTCGGCAACAATGGTAATCTTCAGGCCGGCCCCTTCCGGGATTTTTTCTTCTTTGAGCAACTCGTCGAGGTCAAAGAACTGTTGTGTGAATTCTGCCAGCCTGGCCGGCAGTATTTCCGAAACCTTCAGCGCCTCCGGTGGCTTGTCCTGATCGCGGCTGGGAACCGGTTCGTACTCATCCAGTTCGCGGGTACCGGAATTCTTTTTTTCACCGGTGTCATCCTGCCACGAGTAACGAAGAAACAGCCGGGTGGCGCCGAAATCATCTTCTACGCTGATCGTAAAGGGAATCTTGGCACGATTGATGATCAGACCGGAAATCCCCTTGGTGGAAGCCCGGACCTCGGGTGATGCATCCGCCTTGATCTCAATCTCGAAACCGGCCGCCCGGGGAGGTTCCCTGAGCGTTGCATCACGCAGGCGGATGTTGTAACGGCCATTGCGAACAGCAGTAGCCGGGATCAGCAAACTGTAGCCGAAATCCGATTCGGTTGGCTCAAATACCTGTACCCCTTCGGCATGCACCAGTTCCGCAACCGAAAGCTCGCAATTGGCCATGGCGGTCAGCCGAACGCTGCATCCATCGAGGATTGCCAGTTTCCCTCCAAAAGAATCCAGGAAGTCACTGGGATCCCGCAGGGTGTTCCGGTCGAATTCGCTGTACACGGTTTTGATATTCAAGGTCTCCTGCAACTTGCGGTCGAAATCCCTCTCGCTGAACATGTCCAGCTTGCGAGCCAGTTGTGTAAAGGTCTGGTTCGGTGCGTTGACCAGCTCAGCCTGTACGGAAGCAAGCTGCTGTTCATCGAGCAATCCCCATTCCACCAGCTTTTGACCGTTGTCCGTAACATCACCCTGGTCCTCCCAGCTATCGTCGGAATCGGGACGGGGACCGAGATAACGGTAGACCTTTTCCCGATCAAACACGCGAACCAGATCCCCGGGTCGCACCTCGACCGTGTAGTCCGGGTAGATGATTTCGGCAGACAGGTTGTTGAACTGTGGTGGTTCGTCAAGCTTGACGCGCAACCTTTCGGATCGACCATCTCCTCCCCGGGCCTGAACCTCGAATTCGACCGCAACCGACTTGTAGACAATCTTGAACTCGTTGGAATCCCTGTTCTTGGTCCGTGTCATGTCATCGGAAATCCAGCTTCCGGACGACTTGTCGCGGTAGAACATTCTCACGTCGACATCCTTGATCAGGCTGTCCTCGCGAACACGGACCAGCAGGGTGCAATCCTGCCCCCGGTAAATCGTGAGCTGTCCGTCGACAATCCGGCCTTCCGGATCATGAAAAACGAGGTAGGTGTTCCGCGCGTATTCGGAACCGTCGTAAAACAGGAGGCGTCCCATGAAAACGCGGAGCGTGGGATCATTCAGCATGCCGTATAAAAAAGCCCCCGACAGAAGCAGCGCCAGGGCGGTGACGCCAATATTGAAAAAGAACCTCTTTACATTGAGTGCCTTGCCGAAATCAAGTTGCTCGGCCTTGAGGGTCCCTTTTTCGATCGTGGCCTCCACCATGGCCGGGGAAACTCCCTGGCGTTGAACATCCACATCACGAGCAAATTGCACTGCGCTGATCAGGCTGTCGCGAAGTTCGGCATTCTGTTTTTCAACCTCCAGGCAGAGGGCATCATCCGTAAGCGTTCCCAAAAAGGGCTTGACCAGTTTGAAATAGGCAACCAGCAGCAAACAGATTCCGGCCAGCACACTGATAATGACCCGCTGGACGACATCCATTTCGAGAAAATAATCCACCAGGAAGATGAATACGACCAACCCGAGAATCGTCGGCAACAACCGGCTGAGAGCTTCGACCAGAAGCCAGGACCCGATTTTCAGACGCAAACCGGTCAGCTTGGAACTGACGACTTGAGGGATTCGTTTGTCGACTGCTTGAGACATGTTTGGATTTCAGTTCAATTTGGAATTTAAAGCAGCTTGTAGGCTTTTCGAATCGCCCATTCGATTGTCAGCAGGACGAAAGGCAGGAAAAAACAGATCAAGAGGAATTCCCGGCGGACTTCGGGCATGCCCCAGATCGGCTCCGGAGCGGTCAACTGCGGGATGATCCGGTCCTGCCGGGGAATCACATCCGGCAACTGCTCCAGGTTGTCGATGGAAAAATACTCTCCCCCCGATTCCCTGGCAATTTCACGCAATGCTGAAACATTCAGGGCAGTCGATTTGTATTCTGCCCTGGGCTCATCAACCTTGACGGTCGCGTTCAGCACGGCACCGCCAACATCCAGTCGCACTTCCGGGGAACCGGTCTGGTTGGCCACCCAGGATGCCTTGTACTCGCCGGGGGTGACCTTCTTGAACCTGAGGGACTCGATCCGCTCACCATTAAGGATCAACTCTCCGTCCAGGGAGTCGACCTCCATTTTCTTCATGGTGGGGTCAAAGACAGTCGCCCGAAAGTCAATTCGCTCACCAATTTCAAAGTCCGGCTTGTCGGTACCGACAATTCCCCGGCTGGAGGCCTGCAGGGACCGGTTGGAAACGAGGAATTTCACCACGTTGATCCAGAAAGCGTCAAAATAATGAGCCTGGCGTCCAATCCGCCGCCATCTCCAGGTGCCATTGAAACCCATGTACAGGGTGTTCCCCAGGCCGTAGCGACCACTGACCAGCAAAGGCCTTGGATTCTCCGAATCCACTGCCAGGGTAATGTCGCCGTGTTCGATCAGGATCTTGGTAATCGGTTTGGCCCGGGCCGCCGGGTAACTCCAGTAAACACCCGGCATCGCCTGCCACTGGTTAAGATTTTCATTCGTTTCCTGGAAAAAACGCATCACCTGGTGCCCGATATTGGGGATGTTGATTTCCATCCGGGTGGACGTGGATGCCGAGCCATCGATACCGATCAGGGTCGAGGAGGAATCGGGAAACTCCACCGGCAGAATATTGCGGAGCCCTTCTGACTTGCTGAGGGAAAGCGTCATCGGGGTGTACTTGGGACCTGCCATGAACATCACGCCGCCCGCTTTTTCTTCTACAAATTTTTCCAGCAGATCAAAGAAATTCCTGTCGAGGTCCTTTTGCGGATCGGGGTCAATCAGGATCACGGCGTTGTAGTCGCTCATCTCCTGGAAGGTCCCTGGCAGTCGGTCAATCGGTTCATTGCCTTCCTGCTGACGCTCAAGATCCATCGATTGCAGCCAACAGCTCAAACGGTAGGTTGGATCCCGCTGAATCAACCGTTGAACCAGTTGGTATTCCCAGGTGGGGGAACCGGCGATCAGCAACACTCGGGAGGTCTCTTCGGTAACAACGACTTCACGATCCGCCACCTTTTCGTTGTCCTCGTTTTTTTCCTCGTCCGGTATTTCTGTTAGAATCCTCAACCGGTAACGGAATTTGCCACTGCGAGTCAAACGGGGCTTGAATTTGACTTCGACCATCCCCTGGTTGTCCTCTTCGTCCGTCTTGGCCGGAAGGGTCACGACCTGGGAAACCGGGTCCTCCTCCGGACCCAGTGAGTCGCCAATCACCTCCTGGCGGACCAGCTCCACGTTCAGGTTGCGAACATCCACTCGCTGGAATTTGATTTCGGCAGAAATATCAAACGGATCGCCCGGGTTCACTGCATTGAATGGTACGTACAGCTTGTCGACCCATACGTTTTTCGACTTGTAAGGATCGCCGATTCCGACGGTCAGAACCTGGATGTTTTTCTTTTTGGCTTCCCGGGCGATGTGGTAGGGATCGTCTTCGGTCGTCGTCTGGCCGTCAGAGACCAGCACGACCGTCGACAGCTGGGTGGTCTCCAACGCGTCCCTCAGGGCCAGCCAGATGTTGGTGCCACGCCCCTTTGGCTGAAGATCAATTTCGTAGGTGCGTTGGCCATTTTCCGGATCCTGCGGTGGATCCTCGCCACCCGCTGCGGTCGCCCCTGCAGTTTCCGAATCTTCACCAGACTCAGAGTTGAACGTGGTAGCGGTTCGGTTGACCAGTTCAAATTCATTGACCCGAACGGAACCCTTTTTCCTCAGATCGCGGATAAATCCCTGTTCGTTCCTGGAAAGAGCCTGGGCCAGGATCCGTGTTCTGGATACCTTGCCTTCCCTGAGATCCTCCTCGGAAAAACCGAATTTCTCTGCCAACTGCTTGACCATGGCCGGGTCCCGGTATTGATCCTGAATGTCCATGGAACTCGACACATCCAGGGCCAGCACAATATTGGGCTTCCTTACGATTTCCCGGCGGAAAGAAATCGATGGCTTGAGAAACACCAGGGCCAGCAGAAACAGCACCGAAAAGCGAAGCACCCCGAGAGTGATCCGCAAACCGAATGGACAGGTTTTCAGCTCCCTTACGTAGGTCCAGAAGACAAACAGCCCCAGTAAGACAACCACCCCCAGAAAGACAAAGACGTAGCCTGATTCCGGCAGATTCATCCAGCTGAATTCGGGCTGCCGGTCGTCCCCTGGCTGGGAATTCACAACCCATCGCAAAAATGCATTCGCAAAAATCACTTTTTCTGTTATCGCTTTCTACCGGTTGGTAAATCAGTATTCCCAGATGGAATTGACATTTTCATTCACGAAATCATCGCCGATTTTCGTTCCTTGGTTGTCAAACATCCTGACACCCGTTGCGTGGGCGACCAGGATCCGGCCGTCTCTCAACTGGAGCGCACTCTTGGGAGTGAAAGAACCACGGATTCTCAGAACCTGGTTTTTATCCTTGTCAAAAATGGAAACAAAGGTGGAATACACCACCAGCGTGTTTCCATTGGGCAGCCGCCGGGCCTCCTTGCAATTGGAAACTCCCTGCGCCCCGGCAAGCTGGTAAACGATGTTTGAATCCTCATCGATTTCCACCACTGACTTGCTGAGAGTGATCAGCGTGTTGCCGGAGTCCAGGCGTTCCGCCGCATACGCAATCCCGCCCAGGTTCTTTGCCTGCCAAACCACTTTTCCGCGGGAATCCAGTTCCACGACGGGTTTGGTGGTATCCCGCCACGCCACAAGATAATTCCCATTGGTGAGTTTCCGCACGCTGCGGGGTGGGCTGGCCAATGCAATTTTGGCGACTTCCTTTTCGCTGAGATCCAGTTCGCGGATCATCGAGTTGGTGTACTCGGCGATCACCTTGCTACCAAATCGTGTCGTGGACAGGTCCTCCGGACGGTAGCCTGCCGTTTCCTTTTCCTTGACCAGGTCCTTGCCGATACTGAATTCCATCATTTTCTGCGAGGTGGCGATCAGCACTCGGCCAAAACGGAGCTGAACGGGTTTACGGACTTCGAGCGTTTCATAGTTTTCATCGAGCCATTTACCCCAGGCTGCCCGGGCGGCCGCCCGCTCCTCCGGGGTACCATTTGCGGCAAACGGCAGGTCGGCGGCAGTCACATTTTTCAAAATCAGGAAAGCCTCGATTCGAACATTGGTCCTGTCGGATTCGAGCAGGTCAAAAGCGGCCGGAAGGCAAGCCTTGTCTCCCAGCAACGCCAACTCGCTGGCTGCTGCAATCCGGACCGACTCCGAATCATTTTTCAGCATCTCAACCAGGACACCGTTGGAAGCCCTCACACGGGCAACAATCGGAATCAGCGTCAACAACTGCTGCTCACCGGCTTCAGCAGTCACCGCCAGCACCCCTTCCAGGTCAGGTGGATTTTCGCTCAGGAACTTGACGACCGCCGAACGGAATCCACGGGAAACCTCATACCCGGTCCAGCGCAGAACCCTGCCCACTGCATTCGGGTCACCCACCTTGACGGCCGACCTGGCCGCTTCAAAAAAGACCTGGTAATCATTTCCAACCACCTCACGAAATACACGGGCGTCTCGTTCCTTGAGCAAAAGAGCATCGAGGAACTCCAGGGTGGCCGATGCTGCCCCGGTGGCAATCCGGCTCTTGGACAAGTGGGTCAACAGTTGCTTCAGAGCGGCTGCCGGATCTGCTGCCTCCCGCCGGTAAAGTTCCTGCGCGTCCATGAGTGCCTTGTCGTATTCTTCCAGCTTGGCATAAATCTTGAGACGCTCTCCCAGTGCACTGCTTTCGCCAGCGGCAATTTTTTGCCCCAGCTCGACCAACCGGTCACGCAAACTCCTCAGACCGACCACGCGGTTCAAGCCAACTACCCAGATCTGCTTTCCATCGCTGAACAGGTTGCCCACCTTGTTTTCGGCTCCCAGGTTGACCTCGACCTGCAACACCCTTTTTCCTGTTTTCAGATCGTACTTGACAATGGAATCCTCGACCGGGATGTAAGCGGCCTCGCTGGTCATGAACCCTCTTCCAAAGGAATTCCCACCCAGCTTCTGGTACCACTGCAACTTTCCGTCACCCGCCAGGCTGTAGCAGAGAATCGACTTGTTGGTGGCCATCAGCAACAGGTCATGGCAATGCCCCAGGCAGTAAGCGTGATCCACATCCTCGTCGAAAGGAATGCGGGGCGCATCCCAGAGAAATTTCCCATTTCTCCGATCGACTGCAAACAGGTAATCATGATCGGAGGCCATGACGATCAGGGCGTTTTTCCATGCAATGACGGTATTGTCGGCCCAACCACTGGAAAGCAGCATTTCCTGATTCTGGTTATAGGAGGTCTGGACCTTTTCCTTTTTTCCATCCCGCTGGTAACGACGGGCAAACTGGATGTTCCCGGTAGCCGCATTGAGGGCAAACAGCACACCCGATCCACAGGTCACGTAAGCATCCTGCCCGGCAATGGCAATTTCCACCGGCGAAAAATGTTGCACTCCTTCAGACGGATCATCGCAGAGAAAGGTCTTCCAGGCCGTTTTCCCCTTTTTGGTGGCATCCATCGCATAGATTGAAATCGCTCCACCCTCGGTCACCGGACAAAGGAGCAGGTTGCCAAAGGGAACCGGGGTCCCAAGGAAACCTACCTTGCCCTGGCTAACCCCCTCTTCTTCCTGATCGGTGTCATTCTTTTCAAAGGCACTCCGGGTCCACTGCACCTTCCCGGTTTTCAGATCGTAGGCGGTAAGGTAGTTGGTCCGGGAGCGGGTCAGGTTGATCGGCTGGTTGAAATTACGGGTGGTGTTGCTGCGTGTGGTCCGGGGAGGTGAGCCATCCAACTGGGAATAGTTCTTTCCTTCGATGGTGAAGACCACGCCATTGTGAATCGACATCGACTGATGGATCCGGTCAAAGAAATACCAGCCCTCGCTTTCATTCTTGGGGAATTTGATGGGCAGTGTGGAGCCGTTCCGGTTGCGGGCGTTGGCACCGTAGGTCTTGGCATTCCAGGAAGCATCATCCAGTGCGAAATGATTCAACCACAGCGAATGCCAGATCGCCAGGTCCGACTGGGTAGTGGCATCGATGCAGACAAGGTCGTTGGTGGTTTTGAGAACGATCCGGTTATTGGCGAATAGAATCTGGTTCGCAGGCTGCCATTTTTCGGTTTTCCATCTTTGGGAGAGAGCCGAGATGGCGGTATCCGTCTGCTCCCGCTCGCTCGAACCGCCGCGAAAAACCCTTCCCAGCTTGGAGTCCGCACCTTCGTTGGCAAAAGCAAAGGGAAACCGGAATTCATACCCCTGCGTCAAATCGCCATTTACGGCACTTTCGGGCAGGTCCGGCATCACTCCCGAACGATCCGGACCGCTGAGCCGCATGCTGACCGATTCGCCTCCCACGGCGACCGCTACCCGGTTACGTTCGATGTAATCCAGGTGCTGTTGCACCTGCTGAATCAGGGATTCATCGTCAGCAGCGCCTTCGGCGCCCGCAAGCGCCCGGTCGGCCGCCTCCCGGTCGCCCAGGTTGCCGGCGGCAATTGCCAGCCTGGCCAGAACGCCGTTCTTGCTGACCGACGGATCGGGATGCTCCACGAGGATTTTTGAAAACATCCGGCTGGCACCGACAAAGTCCCGTCGATCCAGCGCCCGGCAGCCCAGCTCGTAAGCCGCATCATCACCCAACGAACTCATAAAATAGAGTCGAACCAGTTGGGCAAGAGATTCCTCTTCAGCCTCTGCAGGTGCGCCTGGCATCAGGGCCCGCGCCTTTCCGTCAGCAGAAATCCGGTAGACCTGAAGCCCGTTGGGAGGGAGCGCCCGGATCGTCTGTTCGACCTGGCGAACCAGGGAAATGAACGTCTCTCCGTCCCGGGTAATCAGGCTGTTCTGGCTTTCGGCCAAAACCCGGTCCCAGAGGATGGTCGCATTGCGGTAGTTTTTTTCATTGACAAATGCAGAGGCCCGCTTGAGCAGGTCCTCGAGATCGGAGTTGGTCTTCAGCGCCGCCCCACCGGCATACTTTTCCTCGTTCTGTTTTGCCTTCTTGTCTTCGGCCCGTTGGTCGCCTGCCTTGCCCACCCGGGGCACCACCTTTTTCACGGTTGGAGCATCCTGGATCTGGAGCTTGACCTGTGCTTTCACCAGGCCTGCCTGTGCTCCCCACAATCCAACCCAGGTTGCCAGCAGGAAATGACCGGGTTTCAGGAAATTTGCCATCTATCTTTCTCCCAAACGCTCTATCACCGATTGCGTCCAAACAGCCATCCCAGGAATTGTTCGAGGATCAGGATGCCACCCAGCAGAAACAGAACATAGATCCAGTACTCGGTCCGGGCCCCCTCCACAGTCTGGGTTGACATGCTTGGACCGGCAATCAGTTTGACCTTTTCGCCGAAATAGTCGCTGCCAACCGCCTGCAGGTCGAGTCGCTTCAGGTTGCCCTCACCGGTTTCGACATTGGCCGCAAAAATCCGGTTTTCAGAAACATCCTCACCATTTTCCTTTTCCAGGCGGGTCAGCGTCATCTCATAAAAGCCGGAATCGCTCATACGTGGCAAAACCACTTTTCGATACTTGGCCATCGCCCCCTCGGGACTGTCTCCCGAAGTGGCACTGACATTTCTTTTCTCCCCCTTGGGTGGTGAGATCACCGCGTTGGTTTTCACCTTGGAGATATCGATCACCTCGGAAATCCCCTCACCTACGGTCGGGCTATCCAGCGATTCCTTCCGCGAAAGGTATTCACACATTTCCATGTGCAGGATGATATTGGCTGAACCGACCTGCGGCAGGTTCGTCCAATCTTCGTCGCCTGGAAAGGTAAAGGCCACCACCCGGCCCTGACCGAACCTCTTTTCCACGATCGCCATCTGGCTGGATTCATCGTTAAAACGGGCCAAGACGTTGGTGTTCTCACCCCGGTCTTCGACATTCTCGGCCCTCTCGGGGGTCACAACCCATGTATCACCATTGGCATAGCGAAACCTCCAGCAGCCATACGCATGCTTTTCTGCATCTTGCGGCCTAGGGACCTCGTTAAGCAACAATTCGGATGTGACCTTTCCCCCCAGGCTGAATTTGGCGTCAGAACTGCTGGTCAGGCGGACAGGATACTGACCGAATTGCCCCAGGACATCCGAGATCACAAACTCGGCACCGATTTCGATAGCCCGGGAATTGACCTCAAACGCTCTTTCCCGCTCCTGGGAAACCGCTGGATCAGTGGTGAACTCGGGCGATTTTGCATGGGCGGGGCCAAACTTGTAATGATTTCCCGTATTGATCACAGGAGAAACCGGCTCGATGATCGGGTTGAATCCTGCCTGCTGACTTGTCCACCAGCTGTAGAAGTTGACGAGGCTGACGGCAATATTCCCCTGTCCCTCGAAAACGCGCGTTACCTGGCTGCGCGACTCGCCGACGTCGAGATTTACCCAGTTTTCCTGGTTCACATCGCCTTCCATCCTGACCAGCCGGACAGGAGACAGCCCGCCTCCCCCCTGCAGTCGGGCGAGGTCACTGACTCCACGATTCTCCGCATGTTCCTTTGCTTTCCGCGGATCGAAATAGAATTGGCGGTTAAAGATGGATTCGTTGACCTGGTCACCCAGCATCAACACCAGGCTCCCCCCTTCTCCAACCCACTGCTCCAGCGACTCAAGCTGTCCCTCGGAAAGCTCATCCACGTTGCAGAGGTAGATGATCTGGTACCGGGAAAAATCAGTGGATGATAATTCACTGACACTTACCACCGTCGGCAAAAAGCCGGAAACAGCGTCGACTGGCTGAATGGCCCGCCTCAGGTAATAGGTTTCGGAACGATCTTCGATTGCAGAAGGATCACCGTCGACCAGCAACACAGAGACACCCTGTTTGACCTTGGCGGCGTAGTAGCGCTTGCTGTCCAGCTCGACCAGGTCCTTTTCCACGTCATCCACATGCAGCTCGGCCCAGACTTTCCAGTACTGCGCCTGGTTGGCAACCGTTTCGGCGTCCTCAAAAGTCTCGGGATCGTCCAGGCTGTAGGTCACCGGAAAGGACCTGACTACCGAGTTCGATTGCCCCGGCTCGATGATACTGATGAATTCGGTATCCGCGACCGCATCCGCCGTTTCGTAAAACTCGAGACGGACATCCCTTACGGCCGAGGTTCCGAAATTGGTAACGGTAACATAGAACGTGTTTTCGCGGCCTGAACTGAGAGGGGACTCCGGCCGGATGTCCGTGATCGCAAGGTTGACTCCATCGGCAGCCTCGTCCCCGATATCGACGAGATAGCAACCCAGCGGAGTGTTATCAGCAACCTCCTTGATCAGATTCTGCGCAGGGTGCCCCTCTTCGTTCTGTGAACTGAACCACCAATCCTTTTCCCTCAGGTCGGTCACCAGGTAAAAAATCCGGTTGCGTCCCTCTTTTCGCCCGCTCGTCAGATCCACCATCGCCCGCAGGCCCTCATCAAAACGGGCCGGAAAATCGGAACAACGAATCTCATCGACCGCATCGTTGATTTCCGTCAGAGTTTCAGCCGTGACATCCATCTGGGAAATGGCCGGGTTCTCCATGTCGGATGCCAGGTAAATCGACAACGTGTTGGAAGCCTTGTCCTCCGCCAGCACCTTGGCAAACTCCTTGACCTTTTCTTTCGCCACCTCGAACAATTTCTTATTACCTGTTCGGACATTCATGCTGAAGGAATCATCCAGCACAACGATCCTGTCAAACTGCTGCTGGTTGCCGAGCAGGTTGGCTTCGTTTGGAAAAAAAGGACGAGCCAGCAGACACCCGACAAGGAAAATCGCGATGCAGCGGAGAATCAGCAGGATGATGTTCTCCAGTTGAATACGACGGCGATTCCTCCTGTTGGCATTGAGCAGGAATTCCATGGCCGCCCAGTCAACAATTTTGAAGCGGCGGCGATTCAACAGATGAATGATGATTGGGGACGCAATTGCAGCCACCCCCAACCAGAACATCAGTGGAATTGTTAAAAACGAAGCCATTACTGCCTGTTGTGCCTTCCCGTGGGTGCTGCTACTTGCGCAGCAGGTTCTTCTTGATTTTTTGCCGAAATGTCAGGTAGGACGCCAGGGTGGCATCCAGGGGACGACTGGTATTGGCCAGCACATGGTCAACACCGTTGGAGGAACAGATCTTTTTCACCTGTCCCATGAAGCTGTTGACCTCTTCCAGGTAGGCCTGCCTCAGGGCCCTCGGTTCGGTGTAGAGCTGGGCATCCATCTCCAGTCCCTTGAACAGGGTCATGTCCTCAAACGGGAACTCCAGTTCGTGATCGTGCATCACATGAAAGACAATGACTTCGTGATTCCGCAGCCGAAACTGGCGGAGCGATTCCTGCAGCGTTTCCGTATCGAGAAACAGGTCAGAAACCAGGACCACCAGGCCACGAGTCTTGATCTGGCTTGCGAGCTGGACGTAGACATCACTGATGTCCGTCTGTTCTTCCGGTGTCGTCTGCTGCAACTCGTGCAGCATCAGCTTGAGGTGACTCGGATGGGAACTCGGCTTCAGGTTTTTTTCGATCCGGTTGGAGAAAGTCACCAGGCCGACCGAATCCTGCTGCTGCTGCAGCATGAATGCCAGGCTGGCCGCGGCAGTGGCACCGTAGTCAAACTTGCTCCATCCATCGACTTCTCCGTACCGCATCGACTTGGAGCAATCCAGAATGATCGTGCATTTCAGATTGGTCTCCTCCTCGTACTCCTTGATATAGAGACGGTCGGTCTTTGACCAGACTTTCCAGTCAATATGTTTCAGGTCGTCGCCAAAAGCATATTCACGGTGACCGGCAAACTCGATCGCAAAACCGTTGTAGGGACTGCGGTGTTGCCCGGTGAGAAACCCTTCCACGACGAGGCGTGCCCGCAGATCCAACCTCTTGATACGCTCCAGGGTCTTGGGATCAAAGTAATTCTTGTCAGTTGCCTGCGACATGACACTCTCTCCTTCAGAAGGGGCCGGTTTTCCCGGCAACTAGCCGGCAAACGCGTGTGTCAGTTCCGGCACGACTTCGTCGCCCTCGGTTCGATCGGAAACCTCGTCCAACAACTGGGTGATCACCTTGTCGGAGGTGATTCCGGCCGACTCGGCATTGAAATTGGTAATTACCCGATGACGAAGGACCGGGTGAGCTACAGCCTGAATGTCTTCGATGGAAACATGGAATCGACCATTCAGCATGGCCCGAGCCTTGCCGCCCAACAGCAGGTACTGCACGCCACGCGGACCAGCTCCCCAGCTGACCGATTCCCTGACAAACTCGGGACAGCCTTCCTCCAGGACGCGTGTTGCCCGGACCAGTCGCAACGCATAGTGAATCACGTGAGGAGCTGCCGGCACCCGCCGTACCATCTGTTGCAGGTGATTGATCTCTTCGGCCGAGAGGACCTGTGAAACCTCAGGCTTGACATCCGACGTGGTCGATTCCGCAATCAGGAATTCCTCATCGTAACTGGGATACTTGACGAAAACCTTGAACATGAACCGGTCCTGCTGGGCTTCCGGCAGGGTGTAGGTCCCTTCCTGCTCGATCGGGTTCTGGGTTGCCAGTACAAAAAACGGCGCCGGGAGAGTGTGCCTTTCACCACCGATCGTCACCTGGCGTTCCTGCATCGACTCCAGCAGGGCTGCCTGCGTTTTGGGAGGAGTTCGGTTGATTTCATCCGCGAGAATAATATTTGCAAAAACCGGTCCCTGGATGAATTTGAAAACCCGCTGCCCGGAGGACTTGTCCTCCTCGAGGACTTCGGTTCCGGTGATATCCGTCGGCATCAGGTCGGGCGTGAACTGAATCCTGGAAAAATCCAGGTGAAGGGACTTGGCGAGTGTGCTGACCATCAGCGTCTTGGCCAGTCCCGGAACGCCCTCCAGCAAGCAGTGACCCTGGGCGAAAATGGCGATCAGGAGTTGCTCGATCACCTCGTCCTGGCCAACGATGACCTTGGACAGTTCACTGCGAATCTGCTGGTAGGCGTCTTTCAGCTTTTCGAGTGCTTCGAGGTCTTCTGGTTTTGCGTTTTCGTTGCCTGCGGCATCTGACATGCTGTTGTTTCCTCTGTAAGTGGCTTTTGGCCTGCGGATATCGATAGCCCTGGAGAACCAGGGTTCTGACTATTCAGTTTTTTTCTGTTCGGTTTGAATCAAATTCGGGGGACAGGATGCAGCTTTGTTAAAAACCATCCAGCGCACCCATTTTCGGCCCGGGACCAGGCAGCAACCATTCGATCCCCCGGCAGTCGCAGGGTCGCTGTCGAAAATTGCTTCAAGTGGCCCGCAGGTCTCCTGAAAAGGTTCCCCCTCTCCCGAAAAGGTTCCCCCAAAGCCAGGTCTCAAGCCTGCGAAATCGAGGGGCCGTTCCGACCAACCGCCCTGAACAGTTCCCTCAAGTCCGGTGAGCATCCCACGCCGCGACCTGTCAGTATAATCCATCATAATTTGGTTGGGCCCGAATGGACATGAGGGAAGAAGGCTCCAGGAGAACCCAGCAGAACCCGTCACCCCGTCAGGCGCATCGGTCGCGAGCATCCGTCACGGGCGACTTTTCGCCCAGCGGGCAGGCAATCGGACATTCCCCTTTCAAACGCCCCACCAACCGACTGTACAGCCAACCTGCCCGAGCAGGCCGGAAATCGGCCGGAAATCGCGGTTGAGTCCATTCGGCACGGAAAATGGTTCAATGTTTTCAGGGAATTCCGGGCTGTTCTACCGCTTTTGCCAGACTCCGTCCCAAACAATGAGCTTTGGTCGGTCATATCCGGGACCGATTTCCCGCAACGACAGGGACACCGAATCTCACGACGGACTGGAATTCCATCCACCGCAACTGGCCACCTGGGTCCCGTTTCCCTCATCGGCTCTTGTAGTCCGCCCCCGCATGGGAACCGGCATTCACCCCAGGTTTCTTCCGGAACTCGCCTCCATGCCCCACCCGGGCCGCACAAATGTCATAAAATAAGAATACCGTCTTCCGCCGATGCCGGGCGGAACTTGTCCCGTGTTGCAACTGGAATCTTTGCTGACATGAAAAACGCGATTTGCCTGTTGATACTTTTTCTGTTGGTTCATCCCCTGGTTTCCCAGGATGCCAATCGTCTCACCTACCTCGATGAATTCTGTGATTCCTATTACCCGGCCCTGGGTTCAGCCAGACTGACCACCCCCCAGTGGGTTGGTGAACCGGGCGTCGAGGCGGTCATTACGTTGGGCATTGATGACATGCGTGACCCGGCCCACTACGAGGCCTACCTGCGTCCCATTCTCGATCGACTGAAGAAGATTGACGGCCGGGCGCCTGTTTCGATTCTCACTTGCAGCGTGGACGTTCAGCATCCCCGGCTTGCGACCTGGCTCGAAGAGGGACTCTCCATTGAGTGTCATACCATCGACCATCCGTGCCCCTGCCTCAACGGTGGAGATTTTGACCGGGCCAAGAGCACCTACGATCGGTGCGTGGACATGATGTTTTCCATCAAGGGCAACCGCCCGGTAGCATTTCGATTCCCCTGCATGGATTCCCTCAACACCCCCAGTCCACGGGCATTCGCCGAAATCGTCAACCGGAAGACGGACGCGGGGAACTTTCTTCAGATCAGTACTTCGGTGACCAATCTGTTCACCCCGGCTGATCCAGTCATCCAATCGGTATTCCGGTCAACCGATGGAAAAAATCCGGAGCTGGACCGGTTCAAAAAATATGTCCCCTTCCCTTCCTTTGTCAACCAGATTCGGGACTATCCCTATCCCTATCTGATTGGAAACCAGTGCTGGGAATTTCCCTGCACCATTCCAGACGACTGGCAGGGGCAGAACCTGCACCGTCCCCACAATCCCAAAACAGTGGAAGACCTGAAAGCGGCGATTGATGCCACGTTTCTCAAGAAGGGTGTTGCCAATATCATCTTTCACCCCCACGCGTGGATTCGAGCCGAACAGATGGTAGAGGTCATCGACTATGCCGAGAAAAAATATGGCAAGCGGATCAAATTCCTCAACTTCCGGGAATGCCTTGAAAGGATCAACCGGAACCTGCTCGCAGGGACCCCCGTCCGTCATCCGGTCTCTGGGGAAAACAACGGCGTCCGCCTGCTGGACATCAACGGAGATGGTTACCTTGATGTGTTGATCGGAAACGAGGAAAAAAAGATCATCCGCGTTTGGGACCCCAAGGCCGGCAGCTGGAAAACCGGCAGGCATCCTTTCCTCGTGGAGGACCTCCGATTCGGTGTCCACAACGGCAAGACTGTTCTGCTGCATGATCTCGAAGAAGGGGTCTTCGAACGTTATGATTTTCCCCCGGGCGAATTCCAACCGGTCTCCGTCACCAGGCTGCGACTTCCTGCCTCCGCATCGGCCGAAAACATTCGCCTGCGGGATCTCAACAACGACGGGAAGACTGAAATCCTGGTAGCCGGTCCGGAGCACCAGGCAATCTACCCGCTGGTCAGCCGCGCGAACGGTCAAAAACAGGTTCAGCCAACAGGACGTTTTCCACACCCGTTGGTCGACGCGCGGGGCCGTGACAACGGTCTTCGCTTTGTCGATATCAATGAGGACCAGCTTCAGGACATCGTCATCTCCAATGACGATGTCTCCCAGGTCCTGCTGGCCAGTGAAAAAGAGCCCGGATTTCAGCCAATTGAGCCTGCAACCGAAATCCCCCGCATCGTTAATGGAGGAAAAAACGGGGGCGTCTGGTTCGCCAATGGTCATCTTTGGGTCCAGAACGAACACACCAACCGGCTTCCCGACGGCGTGGATCGTCGCAGTTTTCACCAGATCCTGGCGCGGACCGACCCCAAGCCCCTTTCGGCAAAGGCCTCACTCAAGTCTTTTCAGCTACCCAGTGGCTTTCGCATTGAATTGATGGCGGCGGAACCTCTGGTGATGGATCCGATCGCTCTGGAATGGGGAGTCGACGGAAAGTTGTGGGTCGTCGAAATGGCCGACTATCCCCTGGGACTCGATGACCGCGGACAACCTGGAGGTCGTGTCCGCTACCTCGAGGATACGGATCAGGACGGTGTCTACGACAAGTCCACGCTGTTTGTCGACAAGATCCCGTTTCCGACCGGTGTCCTGCCGATCAATATCGATCCCGACCGGCCCGGGTGCCTGATCAGTGCGGCGCCCTACGTGGTACAGGTCCGGAAAAAATCGGACTGGAAAGAGGTCCTCGCCGACCCGGAAAACATCCTCCTGCAAGGATTCGCAGAGGGAAACCAACAACACAGGTTCAACGGTTTTTCCGCCGGGCTGGACAACTGGATTTACCTGGCCAACGGGGACAGCGGTGGAACGGTCGTCGCTCCCGGGACGGACCGTTCCCTGAACATCAACGGCAGGGACCTGCGGATCCGGCTGAAACCGAAGCTGGCAATGGAGGCCCTGACAGGTCAAACGCAGTTCGGCAGGCACCGGGATTCCTGGGGAAACTGGTTTGGTTGTGCCAACCCGCTCCCTCTCAGGCATTACCTGCTGCCGGACTACTATCTCAAGCGGAATCCCCACTACCAATACCCGTCTCCAAGACGGGATATCGCCACCGCCGGCAACACGCGAATTTATCCGATTTCCCGCGTCCTGAGTCACTGGTCGGGCTACCGGCCCCCGGCTCCAGGCCAACCCCATCGGTTCACGTCCGCCTGCAGCACCGACATCTACCGGGACCAACTCTATGGCAGCGATTTCTTCCACAACAGCTTTACCTGTGAGCCGGTTCACAACCTGGTTCACCGGCGAATTCTGAAAAAGGAGGGAGTCAGCTATTCATCGAGCCGCGCAGCTTCAGAATCTGATTCCGAATTTCTGGCATCCCGCGACAGCTGGTTTCGTCCGACCACCGTCAAGGCAGGCCCCGAGGGCGCTCTCTGGATCACCGACATGTATCGACTGGTGATTGAGCACCCGGAATGGATCGACGATCAGAGGGAGAAAGAACTGTTTCTTCGTGCCGGTCACGACCGGGGCCGCATTTACCGAATCGTTCCAGACCACCCGGAAGCGGCTCCTCTTCCTGTCATCAGCAGACCCGCACCGGCCACTGTAAAAGTGGATGGCCAGTTGACGACGGAGTTTACCGATTACCTGATCTCCATGCTGATGCCCCAGTCCCGCTGGCAGAACGAAACCGCACAACGACTGCTGGTCCAGGCAGGGGAAAACGTGCAGGACCGGCGGATTGGCGAAAAACTGCAACCCCTCCTGACAGCTCCCCAACCCCATGTTCGGCTCAACGCTCTTTGCGTGCTGGACGGGCGGAATGAAATTCAGCCTGCACACCTGATCCGGGCATTTGCCGACAAGCAGGCAGGTATCCGGAAAAATGCCATTCGAATTGCCGAGCGTTTTCTCAAAAAGGAGGCGGCAGATAGGATTCTGAGTGGGCTGAAGTCCCGGTTGGCCGATCCCGATTTGCAGGTCCGTCTGCAACTCGCTTTTTCCCTCGGTTACTCCAGTCAGCCTGCTGCTGCGGCTTTGTTGGCTCAACTTGGCAACGAAAACCACCAGGAAGCTGCCATCCTGGCAGCGGTCATCAGTTCGCTCAACCGATTCAATATTTCAGAGGTGGTTCGGCAGGCCAGCCTCGGTCCGGCAAATGCCGACTTTTTGCTTACCCTGTTGGAACAGGCCTCTGCCCTCGGACATCCCGAATTGGCTAGACAAAGCCTGGTTCAGCTTTTCGGACGGGCTCAACCGCATCAGGCGTCGACCCGGCAACTGGAAATGATTGTCCAGGTTTACCAATCTCTTGCTGGGGGAAAACCGGGCACCGATGACCCTTTGCCCGGACTTTCCCGGAAGTTTGCTGCTGCTGTCAATTCGGCCATCGATGAGGAGAGTTCCCAGCGAAGACGAACCGCTGCAGTCCGTTTGATGGCAGCCTCTCCCTGGCTACCCACTGGTGAAAAAGTGAAATTCCTGGAAACAAAAATTGATCCACGCGTGGATATCCGCCTGCAGAGGATCGCGGTAGCCGAATTGGCCAAGATCGAATCCGACTCCGTCGCCCAGCTGCTGATGGCCAAGTGGCGGCTTGTGACGCCCGAAATACGGAGTGCTTTTTTTGCTACCCTGGTACAGAGAACCAAATGGTCGCAAATGTTCCTCAAGTCCATTGCCAAGGGAGACATCCTCGCTGCCGAAATCTCGGGACTGCAGAAAAACCAGTTGCTCAGCCACCCCGAACCGCAAGTAGCCCAGTTGGCCAGGACCGTTTTTCATTCCAACTCCAGTACCCCCAGGGCAAAATTGGCGGAACAACTGGTAGCCGATTTTTCCGCACGGAAGGATCGTCCCGACCTGGCAAACGGAAAGCGGCTTTTTGAAAAACACTGTTCCCGGTGTCACCGGTTGGAGGAGATTGGAAACCAGGTCGGACCGGACCTGCTGACAATCAAGGACCGGTCGATGGCCGTTTTCGTAAACGGAATCGTGCAACCCAACCTGGCCGTCGAAGACAAGTACCGTTCCTACGTTGTGGCACTGGACGACGGTCGGGAAATCGTTGGAATGATCCAGTCGGAAACCTCTGGCCAGATTCGGCTGGCGACAGTCGAAGGGAAGTCGATTGATCTGCTGAGAACCAGCATTGAGAGGATGAAGAGCACCGGCAAATCGCTGATGCCTGAGGGATTGGAGCAGGAGTTCCAGCAAGATCAGATGTTTCACTTGGTCAGCTACCTGCTGACGACCATCGAAAACAGCGGTCCCGGGATGAAGCGAAAATCCTTTGCCGGCAATTGGCCGGAACAGGTAAAACCGTCCGACGGCAACCTCCTGCGGATGTCAGCGACCAACTGTGAGATATACGGACCCCAGCTGGTTTTCGAGAGCCGGTACCAGAACCTCGGGTACTGGGGGCATGTGGACGATATGGCTCGCTGGAAAGTCACCGTTGGAAAAAAGGGACGTTACAATCTCTTTCTTCATTTTTCCTGTCCCGACGCCAACGCTGGAAATCCTTTCCAGTTCCGTATGGCCGGCCAGATCCTACGGGGCAAGGTTACAGCAACCGGAACCTGGGATGACTACCAACGAATCCGGATTGGGAGTCTCGAGCTCGATGCCGGTGAGGCAACCGCCACTTTTTCAGCAGAGGCCCTGCCAAACGGATTCCTGATGGACTTCAAGTCGCTGGAACTGGTGCCCGCCGAATAACCGATTGGCGATTCAGGCAACCACCCCATCGAGCCGGCTTTTCCTGAGGATCCGTCGCGTGGATTTCCTGCGGCAAGCCGGGTTCATCAGCCAGCCCGGTTTGCGGCGGTTTCCCTTTCGTCTTTATCCGTTCAGGATGGTCCGGGGGGGTTTCCCTTGCCGGATTCGATATACCGGTTGCGGTTGAGGGCATAATCTTCGGAACGGGGCAAATCATCCTGGTTGCCGGTTTTCCCCGCCTCAAAAATCCGTTTCAGGAAAGGGCGACACCACCCACATCCGGTGCCGGCCCCACCGCACTCACTGATCTGGGATGGTACCTGCGGTTGGTGAATCCTAACAAAATTGACTACTTTGCGCTTGCTGATGTGAAAACAGAGACACAACTCGTCATCCAGTTCCATTTCACTTTTCCTTGAACGGGTTCCACCACCAGCAGGCATCTGCCGAACTCAGTCGATCGCAGCCCCTCGGTGGTTCATGCTGCAGGACTTTCACCCGGACCGGGGAAGAGACGGTTTCCCCGGGTAGCCCACGTGCAAATTCTCACCTCGGGCCCCGATTTTCACAATCGGCCTTTCCCGGCGCAACAGCACGCCCGGCCAGGAATGTTGCTTTTTTGCAACACAAATGGGCGTGCAAATCACCCGATACGCCCTTTTTTATCACATCTTTTGCGAGATTCGTCCGGCTTGCCCCGGGAAATCAGTCTAGGGTTTTTTTGAGCGTCCCCCATCAACTGGAAATCACAGCGGACGCTGATCGACCCGGTTCCCGTCACACGGAGAATCCCACCATGTTTTCCTGCAACCGAAAAATTGGTGTCGCCACCTTCGAAGTCGCGTTCTGCGCACCGGTTCTGATCATTGTCACACTGGGAATCGTCGAGCTGACCACCCTGATCTTCATACGTCAAACCCTGCTGATTGCGGCCTACGATGCCATGCGTGTGGCAGTCAAACAGGGTGCCACCAAGAGCGAAGCGATCGCCTCAGCGCAGAAAATCCTGGATGAAAGAAATATCAAGGCCTATTTCGTATTTCCGCGCAACGGTCTGGAGCGGCTCCCCAGGGGTTCGTACATGAAAGTCCGCGTTCGTGCAGACACCCGGCAGAACGCGATGTTCAACGTCATAACTGCCTGGGGGAATTCCGGCTGGAAAGATTACTACTACGAAGTGCAGGTAGAGGGGCTGAAAGAATGACGCGTTCAACGAAGAGTGCCGATCCCAAACGACCAACTCCCCGGAGCGTTCCTGCCCCGTCCCAACGGGGAGTCCGCAGGCAGCGGCGGGGCGCGGCGGCGGTGCTGTTTGTGGCCCTGCTGATGATCATCCTGATCATTGGCGCTTTTGCGATCGACTACGCATTCATGGAACTGGCACAAACCGAACTCAGGATCTCAACCGACCTGGCAGCGCGGTCTGCCAGTGCCCAGTATGGACGGAACCAGAACCTGCGTCAGGCGCAAAACCGTGCCATCAATATGGCATATCGAAACACGGTCGGTGGAAAACGTCTGCAGTTGAACCGTTCAGATATCCAGCCGGGAAGATCCTCGATGGGTAGTGACGGAAAATACAGGTTCAAGAAAGGTCAAAAGCCCTACAACAGCTTCCGGATCGTTGCCAACATGACCAACGGTTCCAAATCGGGTCCGCTGAACACTTTTTTCCAGAATTTTCATACCGAGCAATTCCAGCTGTCGACCGAAGCCGTGGTGACCGAAATCAACCTCGACATCGTTCTCGTCCTGGACCGCTCCGGCTCAATGGCGTGGGATCTTTCGGGTCGTGAATGGCAATACCCGGATCGCTACGTTCCCGACTGGCATCCCCAGATCTGGAACTATTACCTGCGTCCCCCCATTCAGGATTCCCGCTGGGCAGCACTTGAAAATGCCGTCAATGCTTTTCTGGACGAGATGGCCCTGAAAAAGAAAAAGGAAAACGTTGCCATGGTCTCCTATTCATCGAACTGGGGTCCACACAGGTTCTGGGGGAAATGGTACTCCGCAAAAGAAGTCCAGGTCGACTCCAATTTTACGACCAACTACCCGGCAATGCGGACCGCCCTGAACCGTCTTGGCAACCGGCCGGTAATCGGAGCGACGGCGATCAGCTCCGGTATTGATGAGGCCCGGTCCCTTTTCAAACGGAACGGCCGCAATTCAGCGTCTGAGAAAATTGTCATCCTGATGACCGATGGTGAGTGGAATGTCGGGTACAACCCGGTCCAGGCTGCCGAGAAAGCTGCAGCCGAGCAAATCAAGATCTATACCGTCAGCTTCGGAAAAAACGCAGGCGGCCCGGTGATGAAAGCCATTGCGGACCGAACCCATGGCGATTTTTATTCCGCTGCCACCGCTGCCGAACTGGAACAGGCATTTCGGGATATTGCCCGCTCCATCGGGCTGACGTTCACACGCTAGTACCGCCCACCAGAAAGTGAAAATCGATGAATTGCCCCGCATCGAAAAATGGAAGTTGCGCCCGTCGTGACGGAGTCACTGCGGTTGAATTTGCGATGACCGTTCCAGTCATGTTCCTGATTTTTTTTGCCTGCCTGGATTTTGTTCGTTACAACCTGGTGCGCAACGTCATCACCCATTCGGCGTACGAGGGAGCCCGGGCAGCGATTGTGCCCGGCAACACGACCAGCGACGTCAAGCAGATCATTCGCCGCAAAATGGCTCCCATTGCCGGGGGCATGGAATATACCGTGCGGATCGATCCCGCTGAACTTCCAACCAATTCCAATGAGATCAGGGTCACGATCAATGTCGACATCAGCCAGGGGGGATTCGCGGTCTCCAAGTACTTCACCAGCCAGCAAATCAAGGAATCGTTGACCATCCTCAATGAAAATGCCATCCGGCTTGCGGAAATCAATTGAAACCAGGCCTTATTCCCGCAACTCGGATACCGTGCGACCATTCAACATCCGGCCGACAAAAGTGCGTCCCAGGCAAAACACGTACGAATAGTACAGAATGGTAAACGCCACGGTGGTCTGAAGGAGGATCTTGAGCAGCGACCAACAGGGCACCTGGAACAACAGGATCTGCATCGCCACCAGCAGTGGTAAATGCATCAGGTATTGCCAATAGGCCGTTTCGGAAACAAGACGTATGCGACGGTCAGGTCGTTTGAACCACCTGGAAAACCCACCCACCAATCCGAGTACCATCCCCCAACTGTACAGCGAATAAAGGACCAGGGCGGGTGCCTTGAAAACCGGGTTGCCGGGAGAGGCGGGTGTGGGACCCTGGGCCTGCAGACCGATGGCAAGTGGCAACAGCAGTAATGCGGAAATCAGCCAGACCGGACTGTGCTGTTCCAGCTTTTCCCGAACGGTTTCATTTCTGAAAGCAGCAACGCCCACCAGGAAAAACAGCAGGTAGTAGGCGATGACCACCGGGTCAGGAATGACAGAAAACGGGGTGTCCGCCTGCCAGAGATTCATCTGCCACATGATTCCTGCCGTCGGCAGAGCCAGTCCGACAGGCCCGAGGCGGCTCTTCAACACCGCCCCTCCGAACGCAAGAAAGCGGGATGAAAGGCCAGCCCGGATCACCGCGAACCTCGACAAGAGGTACACGATATAGATCATGACCAGGTAATAGAGAAACCACAGGTGAAACAGCAGGAGCTCACCAAGGAATCGGCCACTGCCGAAAAACTCACCCGCCGTCGTCCGGTAGGCTGACGAATCGAGGGCCAGTGAGCCAACCCGCGTGATCCCCGCTCCTTCGCGCTGCGCGTAGCCGGCAATCATCAACAGTTGCAACAGCGGCACGATCAGCAGGATCGCCAGCAAAAGCGGGATCACGATTCGACGGATTCGGTTCTCGACGAACTCGCTCAGTCCCCGCTTCTCAATCAGCAGGGACGCAAAAAATCCTGCCAGGAAAAAAAAGGTCTGCAGTCGGAACGCGTGCAGTGCCATCACCAACACGGTGTAACCCAGGCTCCGTCCCTCGTCGACGACAAACCAGATCGGCATCGACGGCTCGAGGTAGGGCATCGATGCGTGGATCAGGATCCCCAGCAACAAGGCCAGGGAACGCAGGGTATCAAATCCGTGTATGCGATCGCTTCTGCTCATCCACCGATTCTAGCCACGGCCGGTTTTCCGAAAAGGAGACAGGGGACCCCGATGGGCTAATCGGCCCGCCGGGGCCAACGGCAGGCGGAAGCTGAAAAGGTCAATCCCACCACCAGTTTTCAGACGCGGGTCGGGCGGTCCGGCGGTCCAGTTTCAGCTTTCCATAAGTGTCCTTCAGCAGCGCATCTTTGGACCGCAGGAAACGACCGGCATCCACCGAGACACCCCCGCTGATTCCGACCACGAGGTGGGTTTTCACCTTGCGGCCATTCTGGCGAACATCGATTTCGCGATAGTTCATCACTGTCTTGACTTCCCGGGGGATGTGTCCTCTCCGCGACCGGTAACGAATTTCCCCTTCCCTGTCAGGACCGAAATAGGTCATGTTCCAGTCACAGCTCCTGTCGATCCCCTCCCCCCGGATCAGGTTGCTGACCAGGGCCAGATCGAAAACATTTTTCAGTTGGGCGTAAATCGGGTAGCGTCTTGCCATGGCTTCAAAGTTCTTCGTGAAGCCGCGGGCAAATTCAGCTGCAGGTCCTTCCGACCTGCCGGTCTGGAGACGATCCCCCTCCTGGTTCAGCAGCTCCTTTTCGCTGACCACCTTGACCCCCTGGCCATGCAACTGAAACGCATCCCGGCTGTCGGTGACTGACAGGCTGTCGTAGTCCAGAACGAATTCCAGCCTCATCACGTCTGTCGGTGGCACATTTCCATTACGATCCAGTTGGACCCGACTGAGAAAGCTCTCCACGCCGGGAACCCCTTTTTCCAGGTCCATCCCCACCAGCTTCATCCGGTAGTCAGCCTCAACGATCACGCGGGCCACAATCGACCGGGGATCGATTCCGTCCACGCTGATATCCTGCAGTCCCAGCGCCGACTGAAGGCCCTCCCGCCAACGTTTGCCTTTCAGCGGTGAAGACGCAACAAACTGCTGTGTGGCCTTGAGATTGGCTTGCCGCGGATCGATGGAACACCCGAACTTGCCGTCGAACTCAACCGCATTTCTCAGGCAAACCACCAGGTCATCCAGTCGGTAAAGCGGCCGCCCCGTTCGTACATGAACGGCAACTCCCTCAACATCCGTTTTCCAGTCGCCGGCCGGTCCCGCGATCACAATGTCATTGGTTTCAGGATACACCAGCAGGTATTTGATCTCGTAGATTCCCGCCAGGCGTTCCATGGCTTCTGAGGGATCTTTACCGGCTGCGGCCAACAACTGGCATTCCTTTTCCAGACGATTCAGGGACACTTTGCGGAGGCTCGATTCGCGAAAGACTTCCAGATGAGCGGACTTCCTCGAGGCTTCCTTCCGGATTTCGTTCAGCAAGCTGTTCTTGGGTGTGTATTCGACTTTGCGAAGCACGCCGCCGGCATCCACGCTCACCCCGGATCGAAATTCATTGATCGTTCCCGGCCCACCGTTGGTATCAAGCCAGCTTTGGGGATCAATCGTATTCTGGATCAACTCAATCAGGGGATCAAAATCGGCCATGGCCGCTCCACCCCGTCCGCCGGGACCCGGGTTCGGCCCCCGCTCCAGGTCGCTACCACCAAAACCACTTCCCCCTCCGGCAGCCGAACCCGAATCCCTCATCTGGTGCAGGATCCGGTTCCGGGTTGCATCATCGCCAATGCGGCCCAGGGTTGAAATCGATTGGGTAGAAAGTCCATTTCTATGCTGGGCTTTTGCGAGTGCCGCCAGAATTCGGTTTTTTTCCTTTGCACTGCCGGCTTCCTCTGCGAGGCTTTTCACCGCCGCAAACTCACCGTTTTCCAGCAAGGACTCCAGTTGTTGCCGGTCTGGATCATGCCGGTCCGGATCCTCCTGTGACCGGGCTTCGGCCGACAGCACCAAGAAAGCCAATACCAATAATCCGGATTTGAAAACTTGCCTCATGATTTCCTCTGTTCCCAAATTGCCCCCGATTTCCGACCGCAACCCTAATCTCCATTCAACAGAGATGTCCCATCAGGTGTGCCCGTTACGCGGTCCGGGGCACGATTCATCCCGTCCAAAACCGGCAGGCAGAATGTGATGAAAACCATCACGAAGACCGACCGTTCCCCTACCGGCCCAGTCGCCTCGGTTTGACGAAGATCCCGACAGGGATCCCGAAAGGGAATTCGACGGGGAATTCGACGGGGAAAAGTGGAAAGACTGGCCAAAAACCTTCCTCTTTCAGACTCCCACAATGGACAGGATTTTGTCAAGCAAAAAGGGGGAATGCCAGTCAATTCGTGAACAAATTCGGTGAAATCGACAAATTGTCGGAGCATTGCCGTCGTTTGAATCCTGCCGTCGTTGACAGCCTGAATTCATTTCCTAAGATTCAAAATTCGCTCTCGGCCCGTCCCCTTCAGGCTTTCCACAGGAAACACCCCCTTCTTTTTCGACCGCCAGCGGTTCCCGATCCGATGATCAACACGCTTTACCTTCCCGAACTTCGCGAAATGTTGGCAGAACAGAATGTCAACGAATTGCAGGAATTCTGTGAAGCGTTGCACCCGGCTCGCACAGCCGAATTTATGGAGGGCCTATCGGCTCACGAAACGTGGCAGGTCCTGCTTCACGCGGAGCCTTTTACGAGGGTCGAAATCTTCCGCTACCTGGAAGAAGAAAAACAGATCGAGATCATTTCTGACGAGGACCGGGAGGAAATCGCCAGGCTGTTGGCCGAATTGGCCCCCGACGACCGGGTCGATATCCTGGCCGAGGTCGACAGCGAAATCGTGGATGACCTGCTGCCGCGACTGCCGGCCGAGGAAAGGCGCGACATTCTCCGCCTGAGCCAGTTTCCCGAGGGAACCGCTGGTGCCGTGATGACCACTGAGGTGGCCAAGCTGGAAGAAAACCTCTCGGTCAAACAGGCACTGGAGGAAATTGGCAAGCAGGCCGAGGGCCTGGAAACCATTTACTACATCTACGTGGTGGACGACGATGATCACCTCCGTGGTCTCGTTTCCGCCAGGCAACTGGTGACCGGAATGAGGAATCCGGATACCCGTCTGGCCGACCTGATGGAAACCGAACTGGTGACCGCCAGTTTGATGGAGGACCAGGAAGAGGTTGCCAACAAGGTCGCCCGACTGGACCTGCTGGCCATTCCCGTTGTCGATGATGAACATACGATGGTCGGAATCATCACCCATGACGACGTAATCGACGTGATGCGTGAAGAGGCAACCGAAGACGCCCACCGGATTGCGGCGGTTGATCCGCTGGATGACTCCTACCTGAAAACACACCTGGTAACGCTGTGCTGGAAGCGGAGCATCTGGTTGATGATCCTGTTTGCCTTTGCATTGTTCACCGCCTTTGCATTGGAATGGTACGACACCCAGCTGGAACAGTGGAAATGGCTGGTCCTCTTCATCCCCCTGATCATCTCCAGCGGTGGCAATTCCGGGAGCCAGTCTGCAACGCTGATCATTACTGCGCTTTCGCTGAACCAGATTACGGTAGGAGACTGGGCCAAGGTCGTGTGGCGCGAGGTGGTGCTTGGACTGATGCTGGGTGGAATCCTGGCCCTGCTTGGTTTTGTTGCCGCCCTCCCCTTCAGTCCTACCGCCGTGGACGCGCTGGTTCTGCCGATTACGGTCCTGCTGGTCGTGATGGCCGGAACGCTTACCGGGTCGGTTCTTCCCCTGGTCTTCAAACGACTGGGGCTGGATCCGGCAATGATGAGCAACCCGTTCGTGGCTGGCATTATCGACGTCGTGGGGATCATCATTTACATGAATGTCGCTCTCCTGTTGTTGGCCTAGCGACCAATTATCCGGACAGGCCCGACTCTCCCGATCAGCTCCCCGAGACGATCCACCGAGACGATCCACCAAGACGATCCACCGGAAGCCGCTTGGCTATTCCGCCTGGACCAGCAGGGACTCAATTTTCCCGACGGCCAATTCGAGCGAAGCAGCAGCCATCCTGAAATTCATGTGTTCCGAGATTTCAGGCTGGATCTCCCGGAACAGGTCCCGGGCCCGTTTCAGTCGTTTGAGTTTCTTTTTGGCCATTTTCAGGTACAGGGCCCCGTTTTTTTCCTCGATCGCCGGACCGAGTGCCAACATGAAGTCATAAAGGTCCCGGTGCACCTCGCACAGTTCCTCGTCCTCTTCTGCTTCTTCGGAATGTTTCAAAAAGGTGCGCACCATCCAGACGTGCGAGCAAAGCTCGTCGATTCGGTACATTTTTTCTTCGTCGCTCATCAGCCTTCCGGGCGTTTTTTTCGGTTGGAAATCTCGGAAATAACGTTCAACTGTTCCCGCACCTCCTCCCGGGGAAGGTCATGCACCGGGGCAAACATTTCCAGGAGTTTGCGATCGTTGACCGACTTGTCAAGGGCGTCTGCTACGGTGTCTTCGATGGCTGCCAGCCAGGCAGGAACCTTGATCCCGGATCCTTCCGGGTTTCGAATCAGTTGACTGGCATCGTGCTGCAACATCTCAAAACAGCGTTCCGCTTCAGGATTGTCGGGGTCAATTGCAGGGAGCACCATTGCCTTCATCCGGTCAATTTGCATCGGCTTGACAAATTTTTCCCGAATCCGGTTGGCCACGCTGGGCATTCGCATGGCATAACGACGCTGCAACCGCTCAAGGTATCTGACAAAACGGGAAGCTCTCTTGTGAATACGGTCGATCAGGGAACGCCTCCAGCGTTTGGCGACCTGGTCCTTACCCGCGTTTACCAGGTTTTCGTGTGCCCAGAAAACGGGACGCAGGTGCCATGAAATTCGGTCGTAGCCAACCTTGAGTCGCAGGAAATCGATCAGCATGTACAGCATGTCCCCCTGATCGGACTGCGTGGTGGTGCTGTTGTAATCCTGGTACTCAAGGTGATTCTCCAGCATCGCCTCGAGGATCAGCGACAGGTGTCCGGTCGCCTCGCTCATCGAGATCCCTTCTCCCAGATCCTCGAAAAGCTTCCAGTCGTATTGCCCGTTTTCCATGGAAACGGTGAGCCAGTTTTCGATTCCCTGGTGCAGGATGCCACGGATGTTGGCGAAATTCAGGAACCGTTGGGTAAAAATATCCCCCCCGTAATCCTTGATAAACCTCACCAGCTCCTTCCAGGGTCCCTTGTTGTGGACTTTTTCCAGAATACTGAGGCGGAGCGTGCGACTGTGTTTCAACCAGATGATCAGGCTGGATTCAGTGAACCGTTCCATCCAGCGAAAAAGGAGCTGACGCCGGTCGGCTGTCGATTGGTCCTTTTCGGCCGCATTGATCAGGCAATCCACCACCGCCCGAAATCCAATTTCAAACAGGTCATCGAATTCGGTAACCGCGCCGTTTCCTACCGGGTGGGCGCGCTCCATGGCCCGGGCTGCATTGAGTAACTGGAAGGTCTGCTCGATCAAACCGAACCGGGGAAGGATTTCCAGCAATTTGCGAATGAATAGCTGGCGACTCTTGACCAGTTCTATTCGCGAGGGAGCCCCGTTGCGGGAGATGGGGACATACAGCAACGGCTGGGTCTTGAGGTGTTCCACCAACAGCGTCACCTGGTCCAGCAACTGGTCGCGGCGATTATGGAAAATGGCGGCGAATACGTCGGCCATCAATACCTCGGCCGCTTCCAGCCCCGGCGTATCGGTGGAACCGGAAATAACGACCGCAGCCCCGTTGAGCATCCGCATCGCAAGGCGGGTTTCCACGGTCACCAGGATGATCCGATCCAGCAGACCCTCCTGGATAAACCGCTGGCGGTCGTATTCCATCATCGACTCCTGGTCCCCCACACCGGTAGCGGGCTTCAGCGTCTCGACGGAAAACAGCAGCTCGTGCAGGAGACCAACTTTTTCATGAGCCGTCCTGGCCCACTGACTGATACTGTTACCGAATTCGTTGGAGGGGTCCTCCTCTTTCCGGAGCGAGCATTCAGCAAATACCGGGGCAACGGTTTCCCAGATCCTCGCCACGGTTTCATGAAAGCGGAGGCGATCCTCGATGCGACGCGATTCCAATTCCAGTCCGTCCACCCTGCCGTCGTCGGTTTCGAAAACCGGCCCGTCAAAACCGTCGTCGGTACTGTCACGGTAAACCACGTCCTCGTAAGCCGCCCCGTAGATCTCATCCGGCTCGTCCTCGATCACAACATCGGTTTCCCCAGCCATTTTTTTACCGAGAGAAAACCCGGGAACCTTCCAGTAGGACTCTGCATTGACTTCAAGGAAATCCATGAATTTGCGGATCAGCTGCAAGGTGGCAGTAGCGGCTTCATGCCTGCCGGAACGATATTCGTCGAGGGCTTTCAAGCCAATCCGGTAAGCCCACTGTTCCACCACGAAATGAAACGAGGAATCGGAAGATTCGAGCCCGACCGTCTCCGCCTGGCTGAGCCAGTGCATGATCAGCGCCATCGAGGTCGCAAGGTCGTCCTTTTCCAGCAGTGCATTGATAATCAGCTCATAGGCCCTTGGCTTTCCGAACAGGTTTGCGTGTTCGGCCCAGAATGCGACATTCCCCGCTTCCGAACCCATCTTGTGCCAGAGGTTCATCGCGGTTGCCACCTGTTCAGCCGCTTTCAGCATTTCCTTGCCGTTGGGAGCATCAACATTTCCTACTTCGTGCGCTGCAAAAGGATGCCACCATTCGGTCACCTGCTCGAAGCTTTCCCGGATCCTGAAACAAAGTTGCTCATCGTCCTGGGCGGCTGCATGGCTCCAGAGGGTTGAATAGGCGGCAAACAGGTGGGTAATGATTTCCACCAGGTAGTGAGCGCGTTCATCCTGCACCGTATTTTCCATTGCCGGAAAAAGGCTGAACTGCGCGTCAAAGCCAAGGATGTTCCAGGGGTCGATCAGCGCCCCGCAGCCGATCCCCTGTTTCAACAAATCAAAGACATCCAGCAGCCTCAGGTAGGCGTTTTCATAGTCGGCCTGACGGATCAGCTGCTCTGCATCTGTCAAACAGCATTCCACCTGTGTTCGAATCCTGGCCGAGGCCACCTGGACCCGAGTGGACTGTTCCATCGCGGCCACCGAGTACCCCATGCGGGCATAGATGCCGGCGAGGCGGACCGTTTCCAGCTGGGTTTCCCGCAGGTTGGCCAGTTCGCCGTTGAGATGCTGACGCGCACCGCCAAAAGGCTGACGCCGTTCCCCCGACTCTTCCAGCAGTCTCTGGCCATGCTTACCCCCGATCGTGGACAACAGCCATTGGTAGAACTGGTCTCGCATCCGGGCAATCCGGGGAAGCAGTTGGGCAATGGAGGTGTTGGAATCAAAGCTGTCCGGACTGCGACCACAAATCGAAGCCGCCATCAGGATCGTCCCGGCCAGGACAGCTCCTGCCTCGTGGATCATTTCCGGTTTCAGGACTTCATCGACCTCGCATCGACTGGCCAAAGCATCCAGCGTGACCTGCTGCACAACGAAGCGGCGAAAATATCCCGAGAGGTCCAGCTTGTGAGGATCCCATTGTCCAAAATGGTAATTGGGCCGCTTGTTAACCGGGTGCTCAAAATCGTAAGCCCGCGGATCGATGGCGATTTCATCCAGCGATTCCAGGTCGAACTGGGCCGCAAAGAAGACTTCCTTGGGCGCCTCGGAAATCATCTTGATGGCATAGTCAACAAATGGTTGGTAACGACCATTAGCCGAACCGACACCGCGAATGTAGATCGGAATGGGGCGGGTAAATTCTTGTGAATAGGGTTCCAGTTTCCGTGACTCAAGCACGGCAACCGGTCGAAAGCCGATGTAGTCGTCAAAGTCGGACCGCACCAGCTGAAAATTCAGTCGCCCTTCATTACGGGCATAGCAGGTCAACGTTGTCTCCATCAGGCGAGCCAAAAAAAACCCGGTGAAGACATCGTCTGGCGAGTGGTGACTCAACAGGAGGTTGTGGCAGGAGAGATATTCCGGAATGAAATCCTCCAGGAAACCGAGAAGGGTTTCCGCCTGGGTAGTTTCCAGAAAGGCAGGATTCTGCTGCCGCGCCTGGGCGAGCTCCCCGCTCAGCGATTCCAGCACGACCTGCCACCCCGCGGTTCCCTGTTCGGTGGTCCTTCCCCCAATCATCTGGCGGTCCGCATTCTCAGGGACCGATCCCCCATCAAGCGATCCGTCAACCGCTCCGTCCTGCCCTCCGGGCGGCTGGCCGGCCACCTCTGCAGCGGTCACCGAATCGCTCCCTGGGGTGGGGTCCCTCCCCAACGTCAGCTCGGTGAAATAACTGCTCATCGCGGCAATGAAACGGGAATCCTCCGCACCGGATGAAAAATTCAGATAGCCAAGGATATGCGCAACTGTATCCTGATCGTCAGGTACATTCCGGCACATTCTTGAGGACACCTCCACGGCGGTCGATCGCTGTTAAAACCGAAGAAATCGTGACATTTCGCACAATTCCTCCAAGGGGGACACCCTGTATCAACGGATTCAATCTCTCAAATCCGAACCGCTTATCCTAGGTGGAGACGTGATATCGGTCCAGCGGTTGCAAAAAAACGGCTTTTGGAGTTGAAAGAGGCAAAATTCAATGAAAAAAACCAATGGTTGGGTTAGTATAAAAAAGTAAGCTTCCTTGCGAACATTTGGTCCTTTTCCCCCTTAGATCGTCTGCGAGTCGATGCAAATTTTTCCCATCAAATCTCTGACAGCTCCCTGCATCCCTGTCGCTGTCCTCATGCTGCTCTCCTGCCAGGTTGTCCAGGCACAGCTGTCTCGCCTGGCAGTCAGCCCCGCCGATGCCAAGCGAATGGGCATGGAAGTCATGTGGAGAACCCAGGTCGATGTCGGACCTACCGGCCACCTGCAGAGCGTCAGCCAGGTATTTGGCAAAACCAGGAAACTGGTCAAGTTCGTGGTCACCTTCCAGGACGTCGTCGAAGAATTTTACGAAAATGACGTCGACCGTTTTGGCCGACAGATTGGAGTCGCCGGTGCCAAGGCTCGAGCAGAAGCAAAACTCAAAAGGTACCAGTCGATCGGTTTCGACACTGCCAAGCTGGAGAGGATCGTCGAGGACCCGGAAAGCCTGGCCAAACTGCATGCCGCATTGAAAGCAAAATACCAGTCCGCCCAGGGTTTCGAAAAAGGAAAAATCGGCTCGCAACTGCGGGGCATCGAGGCCCGTCGGCAAAAGTTGCTGGCGGAAATCACTTTCCTGGCACAGAGTTCCACCTCGCTGATCCAGTCAATCGATGGTCGGACGGGGAAAACCCACTGGACCCAGCAGATCGGCAAGCGAAACCATCCCAGCATGCCAGTAGTTGCCAAGCGAAATCATTTTGCTGTTATCAACGCATCGGATGTTTACTGCGGGTTACTGGAAAATGGACGGATCGTCTGGCAGCGTGAATGCCGGGGTGCTCCCGGAAGTCGGGCTGCCATGACCCGAAACAGTATCTTTGTCCCAATGGTGGACGGTTTCGTGGAACAGTTTGTGATTCGGGACGGCGATGCCCCGTCGGGTGACATCGTTTCCATTGGCCATTCCCTGCTGGGTGCGACCTCCTCCGATTCAGTGGTTGCCTGGCCGTCCGACCGGGGCGATCTGAATGTGGCCTATGACACGCTGGATGCCAATGAAGTCTCCTTTCGCCTGGTACCCAAAAAGAAAATCGTCTCCAACGCGGCGTTCCTCGAACCCTACCTGTTCGCAACCTCTACCGATGGCAGCCTGTACTGCCTGAAGGAGAGCAATGGGAACATGCAATGGGAGCTGCCGACGGGGATTCCCATTTCAAGGTCCCCCTTTGCTGTTGGAAAATTTGTCTATTTCATCAATGACGTTCACGAACTGACCCAGGTCACGATCGACGGCGGAATTCCGACCTGGAGTCGACAGGGCATCGAAAAAGTCGTCTGTGTCAGCAACAAACGGGTTTACTGCCTGAATCGTCAAAATCACCTTGTTATTCTCGAAAAGGCCACCGGAGCCTTCTCCGGTTCCTTGACCACCACACCGGTTGAATTCGTCTATCAGAATACAATGACCGATCGCCTGCTGGTCGGGACGCACAGTGGACTGATTCAATGCCTCCGCGAGGTGGACCTGGTGGAACCGGTTTTCTATACCAAACTGGAAGTAGCTGCCGAAAGCAAAGCCAAGCCTGCAGGCAACCAAACGCAGCAACCAGGAGGACAGCGTCCCGCCAACAACAACGACCCCTTCGGCGGGGGAAACAAGGGGAATGACGATCCCTTCGGTGGCGGCGGTGACGATCCGTTCGGTGGCGGCGGGGGAGCCAAAAAGAATGACGATCCCTTTGGTGGCGGCGGTGACGATCCGTTCGGCGGCGGCGGGGGAGCTAAAAAGAACGACGATCCCTTCGGCGGCGGCGGTGACGACCCGTTCGGTGGCGGCGGCGGAGCCAAGAAGAACGACGATCCCTTCGGAAACTAGCTTTCCGGGGTCCGGAACGATTCACCTCCATCCCACGCCCATGGCGACCCGGTAATTCACCACAATTCGCCGGGAACACAATCACCCACGGGACACGATGATTCGTGTCCTTTTTTTTGGTCTGGATCCGCCATCGTTGACAGCAACCTACAATTTGATGTTTGGTTGACCAGAATCCTGCATGGCCGGAAGCAAATGAAGACTCAAATTCCCACAATGCCAGCCAGCTTTTTTGTCTGTCTGCTACCTGCTGCCCTGGCACTTGCCTTGACAGCATCTGTTGCAGCCCAGCAGGAATCCGGAATCGGCTTTGAAAAGGAAACCACACAAAAGTGGGAGATGGGAATCGAGATTTCCTCCAGCGGTACGGTCAGCGGGATCACCGCCATTTTCCCGGTGCCGACAGACTGGCCGGAACAACAGGTCAAGGTAGTCGAGCAGAACAAGACAGCCAACGTCAGCCGGATCTCATCCCGATTCGTGGATTCCAAAAAAAGTTGCCGCATCGCCGTGGTCACCATTCCCCGAATGACGCCTGGTTCGACAGCCCGTGCAACCTTTACCCTGGAAATCAGGAAATCGAGGATTACCGAACCTGAGGACAAAAGCGGTTTCAGGTTTTCCAGAACCGCGAAACGCACGCAACGCAATTACCTCGGTACCAGCCCCTTCATTGAAACCACCCACCCCCGAATCCGGGAGGTCGCTGAGGCGATCGAGTTCGGTAACGACGACTGGAAAAATGTCGAGGCCATTTTCGACTGGGTGCGGGAGAACATCCGCTACCAATTCGATGAAAAAATCAAAACCTCGGTCTCGGCCCTCGACAGCCGTCAGGGCGACTGCGAGGAACTTTCCTCGCTGTTCATCGCCATCTGCAGGGCCCGGGGCATCCCGGCCCGCGCGGTCTGGATTCCGGGGCACACCTACCCTGAGTTTTACCTGGAAGACCAGCAGGGAAAGGGAACCTGGTTCCCCTGCCAGGTCGCCGGAGGAGATCACGACTTTGGCCGAATGCCCGAAGACAAACCGGTTCTGCAAAAGGGAGACCGCTTTAAAATCCCGGGCCATTCCCAGCTGCAACGTTATGCCCGGCCGACACTCAGCGCCCGAAACGCCACTGCCAGCCCGTCACTGAAGTGGATTCTCAAGGAAATCCAGTAGGAATGGACCATCGTCGCGATTCAACAGCCATTTTCGGGCGTGAATCCCCACCGTTTTGCCTGTAGCAGAGTGCCGTTTCCGCATAGAATGGGTGGCGTCTGATTTTGCGAAAGATTTCATGCCGCTTCATTTCTGCCATTTTTTGACGCTGGGATTCCTGGTAGTCGGAGGTCTGCCGGCAGCAGCCCGGGATCCGGGCAGTTACCGCCAACCGACCGCCGTCATTCTGGATTCGACCGACAACCGGCTGCTGCTTTCCAACGCGAAAACCGGGTCCATCTCGATGATCGACCTTAAGTCGAATCGTGTCTCGGAATTCCCCCTGGGAGGGTCCCTGCGCGACTTGGTGCAAACGGCACCCGGCCGGTTCCTGACAGTTGATTTCGAAAAGCACCAGCTAATTGAATTCACGATCCGGGATCAATCAATCGAAGTTGTCCAACAGATGACGGTCTCGCGGTACCCACATTGCGTGGTCGCTTCACCCAATGGAAGTCAGGTTTACGTGTCTTCACTCTGGTCCCGGCAAGTCACCTGCCTGAAACGCAGGGGCCACGGGCAGCCGTTGCAGAAGGTCGCCACGATCGATTTCGATTTCGCCCCCCGGGAAATGCTGTTGCTCAGCTCACCTGATTCAAACCAACCCAGCCAGATGATCGTCGCCGGTAACTACCGTGGAAAACTGGCGGTCGTGAATTGCGAAGAAAACAGCATCGAATTTGTACACCAGACCACGGCGCACAATATCCGCGGACTCGGCCTGGTGGATGACGGAAAGACCATTCTGGTCTCCCACCAGATGCTGAACGAACTTGCGCATACCAGTCGCAATGATATCCACTGGGGCCTGCTGATGAGCAATGACCTGCGATGGTTTCGACGAGATGCGCTGCTGAGGCAGGACAGCCAGCTTTACCGGTTTTCCCACATGCACCCCCTGGGAAAGGAAAACCATGCGGCTGGAGACCCCGGGCGGTTGGCAGTAACGCCCGACCAGACCGTGCTGGTGACCATCAGCGGCACCAACGAAATCGCCTTTGGAAAGGAAGACGATTTCTGGCTTCGCCGGGTCAAGGTGGGCAGGCGGCCGGTGGACGTGGCAGTCGACCCGGAGGGGCGTTTCGCGTACGTTGCGAATGCTTTCGATGATTCGGTTTCTGTCTTTGAAATCGCCAGCCGGAAAGTCGTCGAGACCATTTCACTGGGGGCAGGGAGATCGCTGACTCAGACAGAAAAAGGGGAACAGCTTTTTTTTGACGCCTCGCTCTCCCATGATGGCTGGATGAGCTGCCACAGCTGCCATACCGATGGTCACACCAACGGTGGATTGAATGACAATTTTTCTGATGGGAGTTTTGGAGCACCCAAACGGGTTCTCTCATTGCTTGGCAGCAAGGGGACCGAACCGTTGGCCTGGAATGGTCAGGAATTCGATCGTCTCCACCATGAAATCAAAAGACCCTCCCGACAAGGAGAAGATTGAATGGATCGCCAACTACGTCCGAT
>JAYZFP010000202.1:0-31246 GCA_036336715.1 Planctomycetota bacterium | reverse complement strand
AAAAAGGACGATACTGATTGTGGACGACGATCCGAGGATTCGGCGGATGACCTCCCTGTACCTGAAAGAATCCGGATTTGAGACGCTCGAAGCTGAAAACGGTGCTGAGGCACTCGCGTTTTTTCAAAATCAATCGGAGTTGATTCATTTCCTGTTGGTTGATGTCGACATGCCTGTGATGACCGGCCCCGAATTGGTTGGGTGTGTGCTTCCGGACCATCCGGAATTGCGGGTGGTTTTCATGAGCGGGTATCCGCGGGAAAGCCCGGGTCTGCAGGTTCACCTGAACGCAGGCTGCCAATTTCTGGCCAAACCTTTCCGCCCCTCAAGGCTTTGCGAACTGTTCGCCTGACAGGTGTATTTACCAACTCACTGAATTCTTTTGCCAATCACGACAACCGTTTTGGAGACGCCCGGGTCCGTTGGTGGTTTTCCTGGTGAGATATCGTTTGACTGAAAAGAAGAATCACCCTTTGAAAAGGGCCATGCCGGACCGGCTCCCGTGCCATGCGGGCAAGTGAAAAAAGACTCCCGGGAAGCTACCGGCTGTAGCGATGAACCGGTAGAAAAAACCGGTGAAAAAAAGAAGGGTGGCAACCGTAGGACGGAAAGAACGTATCAGAACGGTTCGAGTGGTCGCCACCCTTGCTGAGTTGACTCCTGCCAGATTTCTCCTCTCGGCAGATTTCAGAAAGATCGTAACCAACCGGGAGCGATCGATCCGGTAATTCAAACGGGAGATCTCGATAATCCTACGTAGCCAGTTTCGTCATGGTTTGCCCTTAAAACCAAAAAAGATGGATTTCGGGGCAAACAACCTGTCAGCGATTTTTCCAACCATGGCAGGTCATCCGTCTAATCGTCTCCCAAAATCATGCTGGCCCCCTTTTCTGCGATCATGCAGACCGGAGCGTTGGTGTTCCCGGTCACAATCCTGGGCATGATCGACGCGTCCACGACCCTCAAGGATGAGATGCCATGGACTTTCAGCTCCGAATCGACCACGCTCCAGGGGTCGGTTCCCATGGAGCAGGTGCCCACCGGGTGATAGATCGTCTCGACACTTTTTCGGATGTGCCTTGCCCAGTCGGTGTCGCTGGCTGGATTCCAGTCCAGGTGGATCTTGCGGGACATCTTTTTCATGGCTGGATGATTGAGCATTTCCCAGGCAAGCTTTCCTCCCTGGACCAGGTGACGCAGGTCATCCGGTACTGAAAGAAAGTTGGGGTCAATCAGGAGTGAATCCGTCGGCAGGCTGGATCGCAGCCTGACGATGCCCCGGCTTTGGGGTTGCAAGAGTGACGGAAGAAATGTGAACCCATCGGTTGCCGTGCGGAAGGTCTTGAGATGGTATTTGTCCCAATCGTATCGGTCTTCCAGGTGCATGGGTGCGAAATGCAGTTGGAAATTGGGTGATCGCGTCAAATCCTCCAGGTTAAAAAACGCGGCAGCCTCCAAAATGCTGGAAGCCATCATGCCGCGTCGAAAAAGCAGGAATTGCATCAAAGCCAGGACTTGGTGGTACCAGGTGGTGTAATGATTCATCCCTTTTCGAAGAGGGGATGAGCAGCAGACGGGAAACATCAGGTGATCCTGCAAGTTTCGGCCGACACCCGGGAGTGACGCCTGAACCTTGATTCGATGACGTGCCAACTCCTGCGGATCCCCCACCCCTGACAGCATCAGAATTTGTGGACTGCCAAAGGCCCCTGCTGCGAGGATGACTTCGCGTTCGGCCCGGCAGGTTTCCATTTTTTGTCCCGATTGCAATTCCACGCCACAGGCACGGTTTTTTTCAATCAGAACACGGGCAACGGTTCCCCCGGTTGTAAGGTGCAGGTTTTTTCGGCCGAGTGCCGGGTGCAGGAATGCCGATGCACAGCTGAAACGCTGACCGTTCCTGATGGTGAACTGGAGTTTGCCGATTCCGGTTTGGCTCAGCCCGTTGTAGTCCCGGTTGGGCTTCAGGCCGATGGCGGCGCCGGATTCGATAAAGGCATTGGAAAACGGCGTCTGGAAACGGTTCTGAAAAGTGACATTCAGGGGGCCTTGTTGACCATGGTATCCATCGTCGAGTTCGCTTGCCTGTTCGTTGTGCTCCGACTTGATGAAATAGGGGAGGACGTCATCGTAGGCCCAACCAGGGTTTCCCAGTGAGGCCCAGCCATCGTAGTCATTCCGATTGCCGCGCACGTAGGCCATTGCGTTGGTCGAACTGCTACCGCCGAGAGTCTTTCCGCGGGGCAGGTAGATTTGACGATCATTCAGTTCCGCTTGCGGTGTCGTGCAGAATTGCCAATCTCGCGAGCTGCGAAAGAGCTTCAGGTAGCCTCCCGGGATTTGAACTAGGGGATGCCGATCGGATCCACCCGCTTCGATCAGGAGGACCGAGAATTCGCCGCTGGCAGTCAGCCGGTTGGCCAGCACGCAACCGGCGGTTCCGGCCCCAACAATGATGTAGTCGAACTTCATGGCTGATCCTCGGATCGCGGGAGCAGAGCCGGGGGCGAGACGTGGCCGTTTGTCCGGGGAGGCCGAAACGGAGGCCCGAGCCAAACGCAAACGGATTGTCCCATATTTTTTGCATCGCCGGGGGGTGGTATCAACCGAAAAACTCATTGTTTTGCAGAAGGAACCTGTTCCTCACCGGACCGAAGGAGTCAAACGCCATGACGATGGTGAACCCATGATTGACAAAAATGTACTCGGAGCAGGGCATGCGGAAGAAAAAGTTCAAGCCAGCGGGACTTGAGTTCGAGGGAAAATGCCAATACGTGGAGGAGGTTGCACGGCAGATTGACAGGTTGCGGACCGAGGTAAGAATGGCCGAGTACCTTTTTTACAATGGCAGCCAGTGGACCGTTCGGACAACGATTGAGCAATTTGTAGACGGAAACTGGCAGGAGGTGGAATGGAATCCCCGAAATCATTCCATCATGGTCTGACCAAAGGGGGCATTGCCCGCGTATCGGTCTCCCTGACGGGGGAAAGTGGAATGCGGACCAGGGGCTTGGAGCGGTAGCACCCAGCCCACCCCTTGCCGCTCCCGGCCCGCAGGTAATCCGCTTCTGGTTGCTAGGTCTTTTGCTGGCGGGAGAGGTTCCCCATCGAATCCCTTGTTGGTTTCATTCCCTCGATGGCTGTGCAGTACCCTGTCCAGGCGGTTGGGGAAAGTTAATTGAATTTCGGCTGAATGTAACCCGTTTGGGAGAAGAACGGATCCTGCCGCACTGCTCCCTCAACTTCTTGTCAATCCTTGCTAAAATGAAAGTTCGGAAACAGCGAATGGGGCTGTTTCTCGGCTTTCTGTTCATCCTTTTTCCGGTATTCCAATCTGATATGCGTCAATTTCCTTTCTGGGGCCTGCTGTGGTTTGTGTCCAGTGCCGCTGGTTTGTTGCGGGCTGAGGAACCGCCAACTTCAATCACCGTTGGCACATGGAATCTCGAGTGGTTTTACGACGACGACCCGGGGGATAACCTCAGCAAGTTGTCCAAGGAAAAGTCCGCGCCCGATCCTGAGGCATGGGAATGGAAATTGAATTCCGTGGCTGATGTCGTGGGACGCCATAAGCCATACATCATGGCATTTCAGGAGGTCGAGAACCGCAAAGTCATTTTCGACCTGAAAAATCGTCTTCGGTCCCAGTATGGAATTTCCTACCGAATCGGATTCGTTGAAGGTTTTGACACGTTTACCGAGCAGGATGTGGCGATCATTTTCCAGGACGGGCTCGTGGAGATGAGCCGCAAGGAGCAGAATGCCCGCCAATGGCAAAGTAAAAAATTCAAGAACCTGAGCAAGCATCTGATTACCCGGTTCGAGATCGGATCCGGGGCGAACCAGCGAAGACTCACACTTTTCAATATGCACCTGAGAGCCATGCCGGAACGGGAAAACCTTCGCATCCAGCAGGTTCTTTTGGCCCGGGAGTGGATCAACGAGGAAATCCGCCAACAGGGGAATGTGGTGGTGTTGGGCGATTTCAACACCGAGCATTTTTTTGGTACGGAAAAAGCGGATTCCGATATCGGCACCCTGAGAGGACTGGCCGACCAGGACGCCTCTAATGACCTGCTGGACGCGCACCAGTGGATCCCCGAAAAGCAGCGGGGGACTCACATGACCGGCAAGCAGTTTGACCGGATTCTGTTTTCCCGATCCATGCAGCCGACCAGCCAGTTGGCTCATGGTTTTGTTTTTGACTCCGCTTTTGTGGAAAGAGAATCGATCGTGAAGGGAGCGGTTGATTTGGGCGACGCCCGTTGGAAGAACCTGTATTCCATTCCGCAGGGTGAACGGGATATCAGTGATCATTATCCCGTGTTTGCAAAATTCCTGGTCAAGTAATCAAAGGTAATCGATGGTCGGTGACGATCTCCCCATGTCCGAAAATGAATCGAAGTCTGATGAGTCGAAACCGGATACGGAGGGCGAGTCAGGCAAAAAACACGGAGCCCCGGGGGCCTTCTGGAATTCTGTATATATTCTCCGCAACCGGGTGATCGCCGGTCTGGTAGTGGCTCTGCCTGTCCTGATCACTTTCATTATCGTGAAATGGCTTTACGATTTCCTTGCCAAGGATGTAATTGTCGGTACGGCCCAGTGGTTGAATCGTAATCCCGTGGCTATCGGAAACGAGGCAGCTGATGAAGCGATCAATACGCCCTGGTTTGTAAATTACATCCTCGCCCCCTTTGTTGCCATCACGCTGATCGTAGCGGTGCTTTTTCTGCTGGGCATGGTTTTTCGTTCGCGCTGGCACCGTTTTTTCAACTGGTTCATGAGCAATGTTCCGGGAGTCGGCGTGATCTACCGATCGGTGAGTAACGTGGTGGATTCCATTCGGCAAAGCAACTCCGGAACGGAGAACTTTCAAAGGGTGGTGCTGGTCAAATTCCCCCACCCGGGAATCAAGGTTCCTGCATTCGTGACGTCGAGCACGACCGATTCCAATACCGGCAAGGAAATTCTCTGTATCTATGTCCCGACCACACCCATTCCAACGTCAGGTTACATGTTGATGGTGCCTGCGGAGGAAGTGACCGAAATCAGCTGGGACCTGCAGGAAACTCTTCAGGCGATCGTCTCCGGGGGGATCACTGTTCCTCCATCGGTGGAATACACGATCGGGGTGCTGGACCAGGATCGGGTCCGCAACCAGGTGGAGCCGAAAATTGGCAGCCGGGAGGCCGCAGGTGGAAAAGCGGAGGAAGGCGACCGGCAATAGTCCGGAATGCTTTATGGGGGAAGTCACCCGAATTTCTGTTTCTACCTGGACTTGAGACTATTCGTGCCGCAACGCTTCAATAGGGTCCAATGAAGCTGCGCGGATGGCCGGGTAGATGCCAAACGAAACCCCGACCACCAGCGAAATCGAAAGTGCCAAAGGAATGGAGAGCGGAACAATGATTGGGGAGGTTTGCCGAACCGTCTCCGGCAGGTCGCGAATCATGTCTGGAAAACTGCTGATCGCAAAGTCTCGAACGGAGTTGACAATCAGCGGACAGAGCAGGCCGCCCAGGATGCCGGTGAGGCCGCCCACCAGGGAGAGAACGACCGTTTCTGCAAGAAACTGGACAACAATGTCCCTCTTTTTGGCACCCAAAGCACGACGAATACCAATTTCACGTGTGCGTTCGGTAACGGTGGCCAACATGATGTTCATGATTCCGATTCCGCCGACCACCAGTGAGATGGCAGCAATCAGTCCCATGAACATCATGAACATCATGCGGGTCGTCCGTGCCTGTTCCAGTAATTCCAGTGGAGTCACAATCACGTAGTCCTTCTTGGAATGACGCTGACTGAGCACTCCCTGGATGGCGTCTGCCGTGGTGATTACCTCGTCGATATTGCCGACTTGAAAGGTGATCTGGCTGATCTGAACGATTTCGTTTCTTCGTTCACCTGCAGACCGCACCATGGTCCAATCACCAATTCTCTTCCAGAAGGTTTCGATTGGTATATATACATCGTCATTGAAATCCTGGGCAGCGAGGGAGCTGCCGATGGCGGACATGGATTCACGCTTTTTCATGGACCCGATGACTTCGTACGGGATGTCACGGATCCGGATCTGCTTGCCGACCGGGGACTCCAGTGGAAACAGGTATTTTGCCAATTCATGGGAAACCACGCAGAAGTTATTTGCCCGGTCCACATCATCCTTGATGAAGAACCGGCCTTCGTCGACCTCCAGGTTCATGACCTCGGCATACTCGGCCGTGCACCCGACCAGGTGGATTGCCATGTCCTTGTCCTTGTAGTGAAGTTCCCTGTCCACGTCCCGTATTCGCAGGGCCTGGGTCAAGGTCGGGATGGTTTCCATCAGGGCCGTGTGGTCATCACGGGTCAGGCCATAAATGGCCATCGAACTCATGTTCAACGAGTTTTCCTCGATTGGCTTGACACTGCGAACAATAATGTTGTTGGTGCCAAGCGCCTCGATCTGTTTCTGAATCTGAACACTGATCCCTTCTCCGATCGCCAGGAGCCACACCACACTGGCGATGCCGATGAAAATGCCGAGCACGGTCAGCAGCGATCGCATGGGATGCAGTGCCAGGCTTTTGATGCCCAGTCGCCAAATTGTGCCGGAAAAGAAATGCATGGTAGGTTCTCGCTGTCGCTGGCGAGGATCGAGATCGGAAGCGGTTGGAGGTGGTCAGGGGCACTGTCATCCGCAGCCGGGAAATTTGCCTGGAATCAGCTATCGGGAAAGTTGATTTTTTCCTTTTGCTTTTCGGGGTTGATCAGCACCTTGTCCCCCTCGGCCAGCCCGCTTTGAATGATCACGAACTTGTCATTATTGGCACCAATTGTCACGGACCTCGCCACGTAGCGGTTGTTTTCCGCGACCAGTGCATAGTAGCCTTCGGCTTTTCTTACGAGGGCGGAGGCGGGAATCTGGAGTACGTTCTGCTGTTTGTCGACAATGATACGGGCTTTGGAACGAAGGCCACTTTTTACCAGGGGATTTTTTTCCGTCACGTCCACAAAGACTTCGTATTCAATAGGGGCCTGGTACCACCGTTGGGGCATGGGGAAAGCCGCCGCTTCGCGGACAACGCCCTGGATTGCGGTGTCAGGCGCAGAGTCAAGCCGGATCTCGACGGGATTGCCCGGCTTGACGAGATTTATTTTTGAATCGTTGACCTTGGTGCGGACCTGCATCTTGCTCGGATCCGGCAGGAAGATGACCTCCTGTCCATCCCGTATGACCGTTCCTTCCTCGATCACAATCGAATTGTCCCGGTCGTTTTCATTGGCATAGACCACCTGGCCATCCTTGGGTGCCACAATGCGGCATTTGGCAACCTGCTCAGCGAGTTCCTTTTCCCTCTCCTGGCTGAGCAGGAGCGTGAACCTGGCTGCTTTCAGGCTGGCTGTCAGTTTTTTGACCTCGGCCTGCAGCTGTTCTTTGGTTCTTGGCTCGGTCAGCTTGATGAGAACATCCAGTTTTTGTTCCGCCAGTTTCAGTTCGCTGTCCGCTTTGCGAACGGAGAATTCATCAGCCTGAAGTTCCGAGCGGGATATGAAATTCTTGGCGCTCAGTTTCTGGCTGAATTTGAGATATTCCCTGGCACGTTCCAGGTTTTCACTGGCCACTGCGATTTCCGCCTTCACGGCAGCGAGTTCCTGTTTCTTGGTTCCCTGGTCATATTCGTCGACCATTTTCTTTGCTGCGCTCAGATCGTTTTCGGCCTGGATCAGGGCGGCCTCGTTTTGCGCGACCTGGATTTGCTGTTCGATGTACCGATCCTTCAGGTTGGAGTCGTCAAATTGAACAAGGAAATCCCCCTTCTTGACAAAATCACCTTCCGGTGCGATTTTCAGGATGGCTGTTCCCGCTGTCCCCCTTGATTTGACTTCGCAGCGAATTTCCACATTGCTGGAACTTTCGACCTGGCCGGTTTCCATAATCGTGGAGACAAACTCGCCACGAAAGGCCTCAAACAGGAGCTGGTTGTCCACGACGTTTTCGTCACTGCCACCACCAAACCAGTAGTACGTGGCGCTGATCGTGCTGATCAGGCCGATGAAAATGACGACAAACGGTTTAACGAAACCAGTTTTTGCAAACATGGGATTGGCTGAAAACAGGGTAGGCTGAATGGGGCCCCGCGGGCCCTTTATCATTTTGTCACAATTGGATTCGAGTTTCCATGATTCAGCTTAGATCGCGGCGTTTTCCAATGCAGGTTATCGAGGAAGGAGTCCTGGTGGCCCGCCGGACCCCTGCTGGCAGGAATCTGTCTGATTTTCCGGTTCTGAGTAATTAGCCTCATGGAATTCGGAGCCAGTCAAATCGGCCTGATCGGTCTTGCCATTCTCGCCAGCAGCATTGTCCAGGGGGCTGTCGGGTTTGCCGTGGCGCTTGTGGCCATTCCACTTTTGCTGCAGGCCGGTCTGGACCTTCCCCAGTCTATTTTTGTCGTCCTGATCTGCGCGATCGTTCAGAATGCCCTCGGCCTCCGTCAAACGTGGAAAGATACGCCAATTCGAAACCTCTGGGGCTGGGCCTGTTGGCGGGCAATGCTGATTCCTCCAGGCTTTTTGCTGATGCAGTGGATGGAATCCTATTCAAAATCCGAGTTGCGCCAATTATTTGGCATCATCCTGATAATCATCATTGTGCTGCAACTGCTTTTTCGCCCAAGTCCCCGCGAAAAGGTCCACTGGGGATGGACCGGATTGGCGATTTCCGTTTCAGGTGTCTGCCAGGGAATTCTGGGATCTCCAGGCCCCCCCATTGCATTTTGGGTGATGGCACACGATTGGGATTCCCGGCGGTCCCGGGGGGTGATGTTTTTTCTTTTTATTACCGGATCGTTGCCCCACCTGGTTCTTTTGCTGCTCGTTTTCTCACAGCAGACCACTCAGAAATCGTTGTTGATTGCGGCTGCTGGAATCCCTCTTTCGCTTTTGGGAACGTCGGTCGGGCTGTGGATTGGAAACCGCTTTGACAAACGGCGAATTCGGTTGGCAATTCTGGTAACACTGGTTGTTCTTTCGCTCAGCCTGATTTTGTTTCCCTGAGCGGGGATGCGGGTGACCCTGCCGCGGGCCGTGAGGCACCATTTTGTCCAGGATTCAACGGTGTCCTGCCTCTGGGGACGGGGACAGCCCTGCATCCACTCGCCAAAATTCCTGGCAGGCATCCTGGAGATTCCGAAAATTTTGGTTTGCCCCACGGAAAGTCATAACCTAGATTTACCTGTCCTCTTGATTGACGGCCCGCGATCGCCCTCGCATCCGACGATTTTTGGGAAAAAGATCATTCAGGGTTCCATCAGGCAGAGAAATCTGGACCCACAGCCGCTCGCCTGATTCAGGGATCGCACAACGAAACCGCAGCCAACGACTCGCCGCTGGCTGTGGTTTTTTTTTCGAGGTCTCACCTGGTTCAATTTGCCGGTTGGCATCTGCTGCGGAACCTGCTTTCCACGACGGGGACAGGGATCTTGCAAAGATCCCTTGCGTGGCCTCGCCTGAACCGCCCCGGTTGGCATGTCAAACAGGCATTCTGCTTTCCAACCTTCTTGTGGGTCTTTGACGGGTTGCCGGCCGAAAAGCACGGCAAGACTGTTGGATTCTTCTCGCTTGGCTGACTGCGACGCTTGACCCGTTTCCAGGACGCAAATGCACATTGCCCGGATCGTTTTGATGTAGGACCGGTGTGCCATTTTCTTTAAAATCGGCAAATCACCACGCAGTGACACAGGATTCGATGGAACGAATTAAAGACTTACTTCTGATAGCGTTGGTTGCAGGGCCAATCTTCTTTTTCAACCTGGGGAGCTCCAAGCTCTGGGATCGAGACGAGCCGAGAAACGCTGGTTGTGCCCGGGAGATGATGGAGCGTGGAAACTACATCACCCCCATTTTCAATGATGAACTGCGGGGCGCAAAACCGGTTTTGCTCTATTGGCTGACCATTTCAGCTTACAGCCTGTTTGGAGTCAGCGAATTCAGTGCGAGATTTTGGTCAGCCGCCCTGGCCCTCGGAACGGTGGTTTGCACCTACTGGATAGCCAGTCGACTGTTTGGATATTCGAAGGGTTCGGATGAACCTGACCGGATTTCAAAACGGGGTCGCCGAATCGGGATCGTCTCGGCAGTTGTTCTTTCGACCAGTTTCATGTTTGACGTAGCAGCTCGGGCGGCAACGCCTGATTCACTGCTGATTTTTTTCAATACGGCTTCGTTGGCCCTGTTTGCAACGTACTCCTTTCCGCGGCATGAAAAGGCCAGAGGGAATCTGCTACGGTCCGGAGGTGGTTTCACCCTCAACAGCGGTCCGGCCATCTGCATGTATGCTCTGATGGCCATGGGGGTTTTGGCAAAAGGACCGATCGGATTCCTGATGCCAACCGCCATCATCGGCATGTACCTGTTGATCGTGACCCTGGAACCGCTTCCAGTCACTGGTTCAGAAGGGGGACGCGGATCGCGGTGGATGAAAAGGATCGGCAACTGGATGCGTCCGTTTTCTCCACTTCATTTTCTCCGTACCTGTTGGTCCATGAGGCTGATCACCGCGAGCGTCGTGGTCCTGCTGATTGCCGGTCCCTGGTATCTGCTGGTGGGACTTCAAACGGAGGGGGATTTTTTACGGATATTTTTTTTCAAGGAGCACTGGGGAAGGTCCACGACTTCTTTTGAAAATCACACCGGAAATGTCTTCTATTATCCGCTCGTCATGGCGATTGGTTTTTTTCCATGGTCAGTCTTTGCGTTGCCAGTGATGATGTTTTTATACCGATTCAGGGAAAACCTGCGTCCGGAAATTGTATTCCTGTTGTGCTGGGCCGGTGTCCAAGTCGGGGTTTTTACAATTGTCCAGACCAAATTGCCCAGCTACGTGACTCCCTGTTACCCGGCGCTCGCCATGATCGTCGCCTACAGCCTTTGTTCCTGGTCTTCGGGCGAGCTCGCCATTCGGGAATGGGTGCCCAGATTATCTTTTGGGACCCTTTGTCTGAGTGGTTTGGCCGGAGCAATCGGAATTGGTTGGGCAACCACGAAACTGGTTCCGGTAGGTCCCTGGATTGCACTGGTCGGCCTGGTGCCCCTGGCCGGTGGGGCGGCAGCCGGCTACTGCTGGCGGGAACACCGAGCCTGGAAAGAACGGTCGCTGCAGATCCTGATGGGGACAGCTGTCAGTTTTTCGTTGCTGTTTTTTGGCGTGGTCCTTCCGCGGGTCAGCTCGAACCAGCAGTATGAACAGTTGCTGGTCCACGTGAAATCGGACGATCGGACACCCATTGGATCGTTCGGCTGTCTCGAACCGAGCTGGGTCTTTTACGGAAATCGTCCTGTCTACGAGCTGGTGGAGCGGAGCGCCGGGGGAACCGCGCCGGGTTCAAGGACCAGGAACTGGAAACCGAAGGCACGGCTTCCCCTGAAAAGTTTCATGATTCAGCAGGGAGGGTGCGTGATCACGCTGGCGGAGTGGATTCCCAAAATTGAAACCGCGATCGGTCAGCCCGTTGAAATCGTGCAAAGGACACCCTATTTCATGAAAGATGATGAACTGGTGCTGGTCCGTACGCAGCCAGCATTCGCCCAGAGTCCTCCCGCGTCCCAGTGGAAGTAAATCCGTGAATCAAGCTCGCCCGGAAAGGATTCTTGGTATCGATCCCGGACTGAACGTCACCGGCTACGGTTTGATCAGCGTTGCCAGCAGCAGCGTAATGGAAGCGGGGGTCATCCGGATTCCCAGCCGACAGAGGATGGAGGTACGGTTGGGGGAGCTTTATGACAGTATTCTGGAAGTTGTGGATTCCCTTCAGCCCTGCTGCCTTGCGGTGGAAGACCTGTACAGCCATTACGAGCGCCCCAGGACAGCGATCATCATGGGGCATGCCCGGGGAGTGATTCTTCTCGCGGCCAGGCAGCGGCAGCTTGCAGTGCATTCCTATGCAGCAACAAAGATCAAGAGTGTGATGACCGGAAATGGAAGGGCTTCCAAGGCGCAGATCCAGGAAGCAGTCTGCAGGCAATTGAACCTGCCCCAGGTTCCGGATCCTCCCGACGTTGCCGATGCCCTGGCAATCGCCATTTGTCACCAGCATTATTCCCGTGCATCCAGTTCCTTCGAGGTGTAAAAGTGATTTCCAAGATTGCCGGCAGGCTCAAGAGCCTCGCAACCGACGCGGCCTACATTGAATCCAGCCCATTCGAGTACGAGGTGTTGATTCCGGAATTTACGCGCCGGCAGATCCAGGGGGACGTTGGACGGGAAACCGAGTTGCATACGATTCACTACATCGAAGGGAATCCGTCCCAGGGAGGACGAATGATCCCAAGAATGGTCGGCTTCAAAACCGAAATCGAACGGGAGTTCTTTGATTTTTTCTGCTCTGTTGATGGGGTTGGTGTCAAAAAGGCATTGCGGGCGATGATCAAGCCGGTCCAGGAAGTCGCCACCCTGATTGAAAGGCAGGATGCCAAGGGGCTTTCGGTTTTGCCGGGTATTGGGCCGGCTACCGCCGAAAGGATCATTGCCAAGTTGCGGAGAAAGATGCCCAAGTTTGCTCTGCTGGTAAAATCATTCCCCAAAGCTGTAGCTGCCACCGTTGAATTGAACCTGGTGGATGAAACCCTGCAGTTGCTCGTTTCGCTCGGGCACAGTGAACCGGACGCACAGCGACTGATCGATGCTGCCCTGGAAACTAAAAAGAAATTCAAGGATGTGGAAAGCCTGATGCAGGCTGTTTACGAAAAAAATCAGGCCTGACCGACAGGAATGGGTTTGGTGATTCCGTCAGCTCGAAAAGTAGTTGACATGGAAAGTGTGTGCTACGAAATCAGTTGTGAATAGGCATTCAGTGCAACCTTTGCATTTTCAATGCCTCCCAGGCGATTCACCAATTCCTTGGCAATCTGCAAATCATTGACTGACAGGTCTTCGATTGATTTTTTTCTCTTGGTCAAGCCCTGTTTGCGACGGGCATTGGACAGGACGGTACTCACAAATTGTGCCGTCACTCCATAGCCCTTGCCATTCAGGTAGGCGGCAATCCTTTTTGGTCCGACGGATGGATTTTCTGCCTTGTATTTTCTAATTGCTTCCGATTTACTCATCGGGAGGCTCTTGGGCTTTTTGGCCATCTGGCATTCCTGGGGAAAATCTTCTTGCGCTCAAGCGGGTGGGTTGGGGAGAACCTGAAAGTTCGCAAAAATCAAACGTCGGCGGGTATGAGGAATTCGAGATCCAAATATTACTATACTACAGGTCCATATGTTGATAATTGGTATGAGCGAACAGGATAATTGTATCTTGGGTTGATTAATGTCAGCGGCAATAAAAAATCAGTTGCTTGCTGCTGACCGTTTTCCTTTCGTGGATCCGGGAAATCGATGAGGCCTTGGGTGCTTTCCTTGGCAAATCGATTCAGCACAAGACGATTCAGTGAGCACCCCTTTGGCCTTGGACGCTTTGCCCCTGCCACTGCAGGTTTTTTTCCGTGGTCCTCTTGATTGGATTTTCGAGATTCCGTTAACAGGGAAAAGCGAAGGCAAACCGCAGTGCGGTTTCAGCGCGTCCAAGGCCGCGTTTGCGGTTTGACAGTCCGGTATTTCAAAGCTGGTCGAGTGCCCGGGCCAGCAAGGACTTGATATCGCACTCCGCACTCACTCGGGATTTGATGTCCCGGGATACAAAGACTCGGACTCTTTTAACCTGTCGTTCGAAATGAGAACCCGCGAGTGACTGGACGACAGGAGATACCTGGTGAAGGGGGCGGGCGTTGCCGGTACGGGATGAGACGATGTCTACCACGAATTCGGTTTCATGTCCCCTTGGGGGGGCATCCACGAGTACCTGGCTGGGCGCAATTCGGATGCCAAGGGTCCTGCTCAGTTCGGTGGCCAGTTGCTCGGCGCATCGACAAAGAAACGGGTAGTCCCGGTGGGCCAGTCGGTTGTAAAGGGCTTCGTCTTCCAGGGCATTGATTTCAATCAGCCGTTTGTAGAGCGAGCGTGTGGGACCGAATAGACCGGACCAGAGTTCCTCCACGGAAGCCGCTTTTGCTTTTTCGCGGAAAACGCCAACAAACTGTTCCTGGTTCAGGCGGAAAAGCGAATCAAGGTCGAGCTCTCCGTAGGTGATGAAAAACAGTCTTTGCAGCATGGCAGTAGCGCTTCGGACAGCGTGGTGCCAGTAAACCTCACTGAACATCACATAACGTGCAAAAACCATCATCTCCGCCGCGGTTTTTCCTTTTTCGGAAATGGCAATCCGGTTACCCCGTTCGTTCAGGCAGAGGCTGGCAATCAGCCTTTGCTGGTCGAAATTGCGACCGTAGGGAACTCCCGCATGCAGGGAATCCCGCTGAAGGTAGTCCATTTTGTCAATGTCGATCGGACCGGAAAGAATGCTTTGCAACAGTTCGCCGGAAGATGTTCTGGGTTTCCCCGACAGCAGGGTGACCAGTTCTCTGGGGTTGATCCCCCATTCGTCCCTTAATGCATTGGCGACTTCTCCTTCCAGAAGGAAGCTGTTGGCGAACAATTCGTGTTCCGGGACTCCCGGGAGCTCCATGTCTTCAATCGGGTGGCAAAAGGGCCAGTGTCCCAGGTCATGAACCAGTGCAGCGACAATCAGCAGTTCCGCATCTTCCGGTGTGACCAGTTCGTGGAAGCGTTCGAAGCGGGAGAGCTGCCGCAGGTAGAGCAGTGCCATGCGGTAGACACCAATGGAATGCTCAAACCGCGTGTGGTGAGCGGCCGGGTAAACCAGCGATACCAGGCCGAGTTGACTGATGGAAGCCAGTCGGCGAAATTCGGGGGAATCGATCAGTTTCAGGACCCGTGGCGTGACCGGAACGTCGATTTCATTCGGAATCCGGATGACGCTCTGCTGGCTCTGCAGGGCCTGCAATTCGGGGATCTGGTGAATGGTCGACATACTGGTTCAGGTGGATTCAAGCGGTAAGGCCTGTGCGTTGATAATGATTCGCATCAGGATGCAGGCCCCGAAATAGATTCCAAAGACGATCAGGCCCGTCAGGTATTCCATTTCAAAACTGCCCGTGGCAATCAGGCCACCAAAAGCGAACATTACCGATACAGCAACGACCAGGGCGAGGGTGGAATATTCACGAAAGGCGTAATGAGTTCCCAGTGGTGCAAGCCACAGGATCGCAAACAGCAGGCCACAGCCAATGACTCGCCCCCAAAGTTCCTTGCCACGATAAAAACCAAGTTCTTCGTCCTTGAGAAAATAGTAGCCCATAAAAGCCATCGGCGGCCCCATGGCTATCGAGCCAAATATCAGCACCGACAGCGGGTACTCGAGTTTGTCCTCGACCTGCACTGAAAAACGAATCGCCAAGGCGACGATCAGGTAGGTAGCGACTGCGGCCGCTATGATCGCGATCTGAACCGGCGTGATGCGGACCTGGCTGCGGGCGATCGGTTTGAGAACGCTCTGGCCGGTAGAGTCCTTGGGACCGGAGACCTCCGGCGCGTGGACGACAACCTTGTCCTTCTCAGGATCCGGAATGGTGATTTCTTTTTTGCAGCTGGGGCAAGGGCCTTTTCGCCCGGCGAACTGTTCACTGACCTGGAATTTTTTCAGGCAACTGGGACAAGTAACACGAATAGGCATCGACGATTTCCGCTCCTGGATCTTTTTAGCAATGGAAGAGGACTTCCTTGATCCAGTTTCCCATACTGCCGGCTTTCGTCAAGAATATCGGACGTTCGATTCTCAGCGGCGGGAAATTCAATACCGCATGGTCTCTGTGGGGAACAAAGGAAAATATGGGGCGTCCTGTCGGTTTCGTCGACCTGGAACCTTTGGTTTGGAACGGCCGCCGGGCATGCCTGTTGCCTGGATGCCCAGTTCATCATCTTCATGCAGGGCTGCTATCTAGAAGACAATAATCAGACATTTGAGAGGCGGGATTCCTGTCCTCACGCGGGGCAATGATCCGTATCAGGCAATCTTGCCGGGATAACGATGATTGGGATTTGAATGGGGCTTGCTTCGCGAACCGGCATGGGCTTTCCCGGGAAAAGGCTGGCTGTTTCCGCATCAGGATCCTGATCCCAATCATTTTTCCGCAATCCGGATTTTGCCAGGGAGGGAAGCCCTGGTCGTTTTTTCCCGAGAAAGATTATTTCAATTCGTAGCCTGGTTCATGCGGTTGGCGGAAATCGGGATAGAATGCGGGCTGGAAATCCAATCAACCGTCAGCTCTTTTGGTGAAGGAAAAGCTTTGAATTCCAGGATGATTTTTACGCTGGGGTTGTGCTTGGTATCGGCCCTTACCCCTTCACTGGTTTCCGCTCAGTCAAAAGGGAAAACCGAAGCCGCTTCCGGGAAAGCCGGTTCCCGAAAAGAAAAGACCGATTCTGACGAGGGAGGCAAATCGCGGCTCCATTCGGAAAAAATCCCGGCCGGAAAATCGGTGACAAGGAAGTATGACTTCAAGGACGCGGGTAAGGAAATGGAGTACCAGCTGTACCTGCCGGAGAACTACTATGAGGAGATTGAAAAGGACGCCAGGAAAAAATTTCCCCTGATTGTTGCCTTGCACGGTTACGGGAGTAACCCGAAGCAAATTGTCGGTTACCCGGGGTTCATGAGAAACGCCAACCGCCAGGGTTACCTGATTGTCGCGCCGATGGGTTACAACAAGTTCGGCTGGTATGGCAGTCACGGCTCCCGGGGCGGTTATGGCAACCTCCCTCGCAACATCGGTGAGCTCTCGGAAAAGGATGTCATGAATGTTCTCGAAATCACGAGAAAGGACTTTCAAATCGACCCCGACAGGATTTTTCTTTACGGTCATTCGATGGGGGGCGGTGGATCGATTCACCTGGCAATGAAGTATCCCGATATCTGGGCGGCGGTTGCGCCCATGGCCCCGGCCGTACCCTGGGGGATGAAAAACCTGAAGCAGGCCAGCAAGATTCCATTTTTTGTGGTGCACGGAGACAAGGACAAGGTTCTGCCGGTCAAGAACACGCGAGCGATGATTGAGAAGATGAAAGCGCTGGAAATCAAACACCAGTACATCGAGGTGGAGGGTGGAGACCATGTATTGGTCGCTTTCCGATACTGGAACAGGATCTTCGATTTTTTTGAACAGCATCCCAGGAATTCCCGCAAGGGTGATGGGAAGTAATGCAGCAGCGAAATCAAATACAAACTGCCTGCAAACGCAGGCAGTTCCTGGCAACATCTACCGCGGGCTTGTGCGGGTTGGCAGGGTCAGGAATGATGCGGGTGCACAGTGGGGGATTCGCGGACCTGAGCTATGAAGAGTACTCTTCGCATGATGGCCTTGGGTTGGCGGAATTGGTCAAAAAGGGTGAGCTGACACCACCAGAACTGTTGAATGCCGCAATCTCACGGATTGAAGCTGCCGACCCAAAACTGAACTGTATTTCGAAAAAGATGTACGACTTTGCCCGTGGAGTGATCCAGCGGGGAGTTCCCCAGGGGCCTTTCGAGGGTGTCCCCTTTTTGCTCAAGGATTTGAGCTTTGACATTCGAGGTGTGGAGTCTGCTCAGGGTTCCCGCCTGTTCAAGGGGTGGACTGCCAGGCAGACCAGCACCGTCGTCGAACGTTATCAGAAGGCGGGCCTGGTCATCCTCGGCAAGTCCAGTGTGCCTGAGTTGGGGATCCTGGGAACCACCGAGTCGACCTATGGTGGCGTCACCAGAAATCCCTATGACCTTGAGCGAACAGTAGGGGGGTCTTCAGGCGGTAGTGCCTGCGCGGTTGCAGCTGGCATGGTGCCGGTAGCCAGTGCCAGTGACGGTGGCGGATCGATTCGTATACCGGCATCCTGCTGCGGATTGTTCGGGCTCAAGCCCACCCGGGCTCGTGTTCCCATGGGGCCGCAGGGCTTTGAAGGCTGGGGAGGATTGGCAGTCAAGCATGTGGTATCCCGTTCGGTCAGGGACAGCGCGGCGTTGCTGGATGCCAGTGCAGGGGCTGCCTCTGGCGATGCTTACCTGCAGCCGGGTGGCCGTCCCGGTTTCCTGCGAAACCTCCAGGCTCTCCCGGGAAAACTGAAAATTGCCATGGTTCGCACGATGCCGCCGACGGTGGCGTTGGATCCCGAGTGTCTGCTGGCCTTCGAGAAAACGGCCAGGCAATGTGAAGCGTTGGGACACCGGGTCGAGGAATGTACTGAAAAGTTCAGCCAGCAATTTTCATTTGGTGAATTAAGGCGAGCCCACGGCGTTACCGTGCTGGTTTCGATTCGGAAAAAGGTTCTCCAGCGACTCGAAGAACTGGGGCGGGGACTCAGGGAAGATGACCTGGAGCCGGTTACCCGATATTACCATGAGTACGCGCAGAACTATTCCGGCGTCGATTTGCAGAAGGCAAGGGACGCATTTTTTCAGTCATCGAGGCAGATGGCGAAATTCCAGCAGGATTATGATGTGATCCTGACGCCCACTCTCGCACTGCCCCCTATCGAGCATGGGAAAATGACCGGTAACGGTACAGCGGAGGAGCTTCTGGAATGGATTTTGAGATTCATTCCCTGTACTGCAATGGCCAACTGGACCGGTCAGCCGGCGATGACCCTGCCACTGCATCGAAACCAGCAAGGGCTTCCCATTGGCAGCCAATTCATGGGGCGCCTGGGTGATGAAAAAACCCTTTTGCAGTTGGCTCACCAGTTGGAAATGGCTCACCCCTGGTCGCCGGTTTGCCGCTCTGTCTGAAGTGGCTGGTGATTCATCGTCGGCTGCATGCATGAAAGCTCCCTAACGGCGTTACCGACGCTCTGCAGGGGCACCTTTCAGTCGCTGTTGCCGCGAAGGTCGTCCTCGTTCAGGAGTGAGAAACCCATCCGATCGAGAGTGTCGTTGGCCATGTCCAAATCGTCGACCATGAAGGCAACCGCCTGGTTTCCCCCGGGATGAACCATCAAGGGAATGGCCTGGATAATGTTGACCTCAGCCTGCAGCAACGCTGTGCAAACATGCAATAATGGTTGGTCGGTTGGGGGAAGTTGGACCCCGATCAGGTCGCTTTCAATCATCGCCAAGCCTGCCCGCTCCAGGATTTCCCGTCCCTTTTCCGGATCGCTGAGGAGGAAACGGACCACGCAGCATTCCGTTGCGTCGTTGATGTTGATGGCAACAATCCTGACCTGGCTTCCTTCGAACCGGCGGATGATGCCCAAGAGTTGTCCGACACGATTTTCGAGGAACAGGGTAAACTGCCGGATCGTCGGGTAATCACGACCTCGCATGGTATCGAATTCGGTTCCGGCTCCCATGCCATCGCTGTTGGCTGCGTCACTCATTCTGTAAATTCAGGGAACATGAAAACGGGTTTGGGGGACAGGCCGTCGGCTGAAACTGCTACCCCTCGACGGGAAAATTCGCAGAACTGTAGAGAAAATCATGGAAAACGTCAACTGGAAACCAATGACGAAGTTGGAGTCTACTGTAAATATTCGGGTTCGCTACCAGGAAACCGATGGACAAAGGCGTCTTCACCATGCCAATTACCTTACTTATTTTGAAATTGGCAGGGTCGAATTGCTGAGAGAAAACGGGATTGCCTACAAGGACCTGGAGGACAGCGGCGTTATCCTGGTGGTTGCCGAGATGAAATGCCAGTATTTTCTTCCCGCCGAGTACGACGATTTGCTTTCTTTGAGGACCCGGGTCAGCCGTGCCAGGGGAGTTCGGATCTACCACGATTATGAAATCAAAAAAGGCAATGAACTGATTGCCACTGGCTCCTCAGTCATTGCCTCGGTGAATCGCGAAGGAAGGGTAGTCCGTTTGCCGGACTGGCTTCTGGTTAAATAGCCCCGCTTATTTCTCTTCTTTTGCTTTTTCCACTTTTTCCCGGGGCACCGTCTTGCGGGTGCGCGAGGAGAAAAATTCCTCAAAGGAAAGGGAGCTGTCTTTGTCTTTGTCGGCAGCTGAATAGGTTGTTTTTTCCTTAGCGCGACGTTCCTCTGTCATCTTGCCTTCTTTCATGTTCAGCCACTCTTCGAAGGAAACTTTCCGGTCCCTGTTTCGATCGTAGGCAGCAAAAATTCGCTCGAACTTCCGCATCTCTGCTGATCGGGCCGTGGAGGGACGATCGACCGAAGGCCGACTGACCCCACGATCACCAACCGATCGCCGCTCTTCGGGAGGGGTAATGGATTCCGGTCGTTCACCATCTCGGGTGGTCCTGCCTCGATCCCCTTCTCTTCGATCTCTTTCGGTTTCCAGGCGGGCACGCTCTGAACGGATATCATCCCGGTCCTCCATACGCCGATCCCTCTCCCCATCGCGTCGATCCGTCTCGCGGAATCGGGACCCATCAGGCCGGATGATTTCGCGGCGATCAGAGTCCCGTTCGACTCCATCCCGTCTTGCATCATCGCGTCTGAAATCATCGCGTCTGAAATCATCACGTCTGAAATCATCACGTCTGAAATCATCGCGTCTGAAATCATCGCGTCTGAAATCATCGCGTCTTGCATCATCGCGTCTGTCGTCAGGTCGGTAGGCCCTTCCTGTTTCTCCGATCCGGCTCTTGAGATCATTGACCTCTTTTTTGAGCGATTCAACTTCTGATTTGAGTTGCCGAATCAGCTGCACAAGCTCCCGGTTGATGGCGTTTTTGCTTTCGTCCTGGGCCGTTGCAGAGAGTCCGGACAGTGAGATCAGGGCTCCGGCGATCAATAAAATTCTCATTGGATTCCTCGTTAGGTGGTTACAAGAACACAGAAGCCGTCGCACGAAGTCTAGCAGATCCTTCAAGGGAAGGGAAATATTCTGAATGGTAAAAAAACAGTGGCCCTGTTTCGGGCATGAAAAGCAGAAGACGTGGCCGAAAACGGTCGTTCACCAGGGGAAATGCACTTTTCCCAGAGGTGTGGATAACCCGGGAAGCGTTTTGCGGGCAGAGGCTGGATTCTTTGGCAAGGTATCCTTGAGGCAGGTTCCTGAAAGAAGCCCCCAGCAAGGTCCACTCAGCAGCGTTTAAGCGGATGCGGCGATAATTCTGTCAAGTTCCTGCTTGAGTCGTGGCAGAATCTGATCGTAGGGAAAGGCCCCCAGTGCCTCGCCTCCCTTTTTCAAGTTGACATAGTTGGGACCGCACCAGAGCCCAAGGTCGGCATCGTCCGTTTCACCTGGCCCGTTAACCCGGCAACCCATTACAGCGATAGTGATTTTGTGATCTGCGGCGTAGCGGGTCATTTCCTTGACCTTTTCAGCGAGGTCCACGAAAGCCTCGTTTTCCACTCTTGAGCAGCTGGGGCAGGAGATGATGTTCATGGTTTGCAGTCCGTAATCCACGTGACTGCGAACACGGCCAGCATAAATGTCATCAATGATTGACTGGCCGGCTTCGATTTCCTCGTTTTTCCTCTGGTTCGGAACGGTTAATGAAACCCGTAGCGTGTCGCCGATTCCACGGGAAATCAGCTGCTCGAAAGCGATCCGGGTCTTGATTACCCCTTCCGGCGGTATGCCTGCCTCCGTAACGCCCAGGTGAAGGGGAACATCCGGCCTGGACTCGGCAAACCGCTGGTTAACCTGAATGACGAGCTGGGGGTCGGAGTCTTTCAGCGATACGCAGTAACGTTCAAATCCCAACGAATCGACAAAGTTGCAATGATCGAGTGCGCTCTCAAGCATCGGGGAAATCGAGTCGTCTGTCGGGTATTTTTCCTTTTTGGCCGGGTCCACGCTGCCACAGTTTACGCCAATCCTGATTGCGCAGTCGTGTTCACGTGCTACCTCAACCAGGTAGCGAACCTTTTCTTCCCAGGGTTTTTCCTTTTCATGGTGGTAGAGGTGCCCCGGGTTGTAACGGATCTTGTCAACACTCGGAGCCACCAGTTCGGCGAGGCGGTAGTTTTCCTGCAGGTCCACCGACAGGTTGGCAGTGGTCTGTTTGCGGATTTCCGCCAGCGCCTGGGCATCCTTTTTGCTGTCGACGGCGATGCGAATGACGTCGGCACCTGCGTCTTGCATCAATTGAACCAGTCCAACAGTGGCGTCGATGTCCTGGGTCTTTGTCGCAGTCATGCTTTGGACAGCAATCCGATTCGCATCACCAATGGTGATGCTTCCAATTTTGACCGGGCGAGTCGCGTTTCGCGTAATTTCCATGAAGTCGGCGTGTCTACTGAACGTTGATGGGGTTGCCGTTCTTGTCCCGACAATCGATTTCGAGGTGCTCTGGAAATAGTCCCTCGCTGCCGAGAATCTGAATCAGGATCTCGTTGTTGTCTTCAAGTTCCGCCAGTTCACGACGCTTCTTGTTGTTCAGGTAGGCTGCTACCTTCTCATTGACACGAACAGTGATCTTGTCACAGCGATTGACTTCGGTCGCGTTATGCAAAGTCCGAATCACCTCGATGGCCATGCTTTCCGAGGTCTTGACGACACTTCTGCCGTTGCAGCACGGGCATTCCTGGTAGAGGCTCCGCTTGAGGCTGGGACGAATTCGCTGGCGGGTCATTTCAATCAGGCCAAACGGGCTGGTGCGGAGGATTTTAGTCCGGGCCCGGTCCCGTTTCATCAGGTCCCGCAGGGAGCGTTCCAGGTTCCGCCGGTGTTTTTCACGCCGCATGTCAATAAAGTCATTGACGATCACACCACCGAGATCCCGCAGGCGGAGTTGCCTCGAAATTTCCCTGGCAGCTGCCATGTTGAGCTGGTAGGCGGTATCTTCGGCCGACTCCTCGATCCGGAAACTGCCGCTGTTGACGTCAATGGCCACCAGGGCTTCCGTCTGATCGATCACGATCGAACCGCCATTTTCGAGCGGGACTTCACGGCTGTTGATTTTAATGATTTCATCTTCGACACCGTACTTGTGGAACAAGGGTTGGTTATCCTTATACGGCAAAAGCTTGCTCACGAATTTGGGCATCACCAGCTTGAGGAATTCCTGTGCCCTCTCAAACGCCTCGGGCTGGTCAATCTGTATGGAGTCAATATCCGGTGACACGATATCCCGGATCGTCCGAATGATCATGTCGCTTTCTTCATACAGGTCGCACGGACCCGGCGTCTTCTTGATTCGTTTGACAATCGCTTTCCAGAGCCGAAGCAGGTAGAACAGGTCACGGGAGAGGTCTTTTCGACTTCTTCCCTGCCCGGCAGTGCGGACAATGAACCCCAGTCCCTTGGGAGGGTTGAGGTCCAGCATGATCCGTTTCAATTCCCGTCGTTCATCTTCGTCTTCGATTTTTCGTGAAACGCCAACCCGCCCGAGTGCCGGCATCAGGACAACGTATCGTCCCGGGATGCTGATGTAGGTCGAGAGAGTAGGTCCCTTGTTGCCAATCCCCTCCTTGATGACCTGGACGACCACTTCGTCGCCCCGTTTGAAGATGTCCTGAATGGGCGGCTTGACCCGCGGGCGGCTGGAGCGAAAGCGGCGACCACGGCCGTTATTTCGATTCTTGCGGGCCTCTTCTTCTTCCCGTTCCATGGCCGCGATTGCCTCGGGATCATGGCCTCCCTGGCGAAAGTACTGGGACTCTACGTCGCTGATGTGAAGAAAGCCGTTTTTACCAACCCCAAAGTCAACGAAAGCTGCCTGGATGGCCGGCTCGAGATTAACAACCTTGCCCTTGTAGATATTCCCGACGTAGTTGTCCTGGCTGGCACGTTCGACGTACAGTTCCTCCAGTGACCCGTCTTCGAGAATCGCAATCCGGCATTCTTCCGGTTGCGAAACGTTGATCAACATTTCCTTTTTCATCGATGGTGTTCACTTTCTGCCGGAAAAGCCCCGGGCAATTTCGTGTAACGCGATCAGAAAGCGGCTGTTTGTCTGGACAAACGTGTTTCCCGATTTCGGGGACCCTGTGTCGAACCCACATGGAATGATTCGAGTCAGCTTTCCTGTCGTTGCAGGAAAAAGCGTCCAACCGTGCCAGGTTGATTCGGGAACCGGAATTCCCTTGCTGGCTGCCGTAAAGGCAGCACCAACCTGCGTGGCGTGGTGGTTCGATTTTCGTCAGAGTCTGACTGCCAGCTTTGATTCGCTGAAATATGAGATGGTGGGCATCGCCGAAAAATCGAAACCGGTCCGGAAACCTGAAGCGGTTTCCGCGCAAACCGGTGATTCGGAATTCGCCGTGCCTGTACAAAATGTTTCTTTCAAAAAAATAATTCCGTTACCGGAAACATGGCCCGTCCGTCAGTCTTGTGCCATTTTTCCGTTTTCTGCCTGAGCAGCTTCTTCTCCCGGAAAGCCCTGGTCAACGAGTTGAACAATCGCGTCGATCGCCTGACTGGCATCAGGTCCATCAGCGTGTACATTCAACTCGGTGCCCTGGCCGGCGGCCAAGCCGATGATCTCCAGCACGCTTTTGCCGTTGACCCGGTTCCCGTCCGCTTCCAGGTTGATATCTGATTCATATTTTCCGGCAAGTTCGGCGATCAGGTAGGCAGGGCGAAGATGAATTCCCTGCCGGTTACCGACCGTAACTTTCCGACAGATTGCATTGTCCATTTCAATTCAATCAGGCGACTTGATTGTTGTCAGCTTCTTCGAGCAATTCGCTGATGTCCTCAGCTGTTTTCGATTGCTTGAGGAAGCGACAGAATGTCTCATCGCGAAGTTGGCGAGAGATGTTCTCCAACGCACGCAAATGATCTCCTGGCCGATCAGGAGGAGAAATGAGCAAAAAGAAGAGTTGGACCTTTTCGCCATCCAGGCTCTGGAAATCCACACCGTCAACACTGATGCCGACAGTACCGATCAGCTCTTCGACGCTCTGGTGTTTGGTGTGCGGAACGGCGATGCCCCGACCGATGCCGGTGCTGCCCAGTTCCTCACGTTTCAAGATGGCTTTGACAATCCCTTCCTGTTCGCCAGCGTCGATTTTGCCTGACTCCACCAGGGCGCCAACCAATTCGCGAATTACTCCTTCTTTATCCGTTGCACCGAGCTCGGCTCGGATGGCTTCGGACTTCACAAACTCAGAAAATTTCATCAGGTTGTTCTCTCAATTCACCGATCCGCCTGTTCGTTTTACTCCAGGCGCCCACTCTTGGGGATCGGAAACTCTTTTTGTTTGAAATGATTTATATTGCTTGAAATACTGTTTGATCAGCGTTTGTGCCGCTCAGCATGTCTTCAGTTCTCGGTACGGGATGACACCATCTTAAGCAAAAAATGGTTTTGACAATATGCGTCGGAAGCCGATCGGCCGCCAAATGATCCGTTGCGGCCTGCCAACGAGAGATACCAAAGAAAAGATTTCATTGATTCTCCCTTGCGGGCAGGAGAATTTTGCCGAACCGGCATTCTAACCCGCAGAGGGCATTTCAACAAATCCCACCCGGTAATGCCAAGACCTTTGCTTTTTGTCAGCGTTTTAGGGGCTGATTTCAGGCTTTATTGAAAATGGGGGGGTTGGAAGGGGCTGCTTACCCTGATCTCTTCTTTTTCAAGTGATTTCTCCCAGGCCTTGATCCATTTTCGGCTCTTGGCAAGTGGTTCTTCCGGCCGGAAAAACTTGGTTTTTCCCGTGAGCGCATAGAGCGTCTGGATTCCGCCCACCCTCACGAAAAGAACCGGGCTTTCCAGTGAATTCACCAGCTGCATCGCCTGTCCCTGATCAAGTTCCTGGTCGGAAAGGGTTGTAATCGATTGAAAGAACCGGGTACCGAGATCTGGCTGTTGAGGGTTCGGAGAAGGCATCGTTTCAAAATGTGATTTTGCTTTTTGATACAGGGCCGCGTCCAGAAAGACCTGTTTCCGAAACGACAGCACAGCGGCCTGCCAGAAACTGCGGTTTTCAGAATCCTTGAGAAAGCTGACAAATGGTTGGAATTCTCCCATCACCATGCCTGATTCCATCGTGAACATCCGCAGGTAAGGGCGTTTGTCGGAAAGGGCTTTGGAAAAGGCGATTTCAAAGACCGGGTTGTCGAGGCTGATCGCGAAAAAAAGCTCTTTGGCTGCCGTGGTTAATTTTCCGCTCTTTTCGGTCAGGATCTTTGGCATTTCCTGAAAGGGATCGACCCGGTTACCGGTTCCTTCCAGTTGCATCCTTTCCCGTTGTTCAAGTGACACGACGTCGGCATTGCGCTTGATAATGGCTCGGCCCTTAACTGTGGCAAACTGGATGACCGCTGGCAGCTTTTTTTCGGCAGGCGGGTTGTAGTGGAGGACGGAGACCCTGCTGGCTTTGTCCACGAAGGTAAGCTGGCAATTCGCGGTTCCCGCCTGGACATCAATCGTGTTATTGGGGTCCTTCAGATTCTCCAGGGTGATGATGCCGTGCTTGAGGATCAGTTTGGGCAGAATCTTCCCCGGGTTTTGCTGGAATTCCAGCACGCTGTAATCGTCAAGATGAATTCGAACGCTGTCGAGGATTTCGATTTTTGAGTGGCTCCCTGGCAGGGTGACCAGCGTGTCGTTGATATGGACCGGGTTTTCCTGTGCCAGGCAGATCCAACGGGCTTCCGGCAAATTGGTTTTGCGCAGGGTTGGCTCAAGTGCAGACTTCATCACGCCAATGGCCGGTCCGTTTGTAAGGCTGACCGCCTCGGCCATCAATTCCCTGGTATCCGTCAGGCGTTCTCCAGGCTCCCCTTTATCAGCAGGTTTTTCGTTTTTGGACTTTGTGGCGTCCATCTTTTTCTTTCCGGGTCCGGCAAGCCCACCGGGAGGATCGCCCGTTTTTTTCTTTTTGTCGTAATCCTTGTCTTTGAAAAGATTGACGATACCGTCGGCTTCATTTTTCTCTTGGCCGGCGGCCGTTCCGGTTTCCGCTTTTTTATTTTCCCCGGGAACGCTCGCTGTATCGGTATCAGCAGGCCTGTTTTTCTTCAACAGGTTTTTTACCGGTTTGAGGACGGTCTTCGATCCGTCCCTGTCCGGTTCGGTGTCTCCGTCTTTTGCGTTCGGTTGACCCTGCTTCGATTTGTCAGTTGCCGGTTCCGTGTCAACGGGCTGGTCTCCTTCCGTCGGCTGTGTGCTGGGACTTTCTGGAGCGGCTGCCTCGAGATCCCCCGTCTGCAGGGGAGCCTGGCTGGTCGCCAATTCCCCTTGCGGCTTTCCGTTTTGAAGACCGGTGTCTTGGGCAGCAGTTTGCCAGTTGCCCCGGTTGAGGAAGGAAACGACGATCAGGACAAGCAGGGTCGTCACACAGGCTGTCGCCAGGATGACCGGCAGCATGCTTGCTCTCGAGGCTGCGTTGGAGGTGGAGTGGGTGGATTCGGCAGTGGCTGCCGTTCCTGACTTGCCAGAAGGGACAACCTCCAAAGCCATCCGGGAACCGGGGGGCGTTTTCGCAGCCTGACCTGTTTGATCGCTCCTGGCATCGATGCTGAATTGGCGAACCGGGGAGGGATTGGAAACAACCGGCGGTGGCTGGACTGGCGGGATGTCACTGAACTGGCTGCGAGAGTCGGAATGCGAGGCTGGTTGGCTGGGTGGGGACAGGTCGAAGCCAGGTTTTGACCGGGGCGGTTCCGGGGCGTCTTCGTATTCTTCCTGGATCGAAGCATGGTCCTCGATAACGGGAAACATCTCCGGTTCTTCCGAGTTGGTGCGATAGATGGACTCGGTTGTCTTGTAAAGGCGGTTCCGCAATCGCCCTGATACTCCTTCGTCGATTTCGCTCAATTGAGCGAGGATCTGGTGTGCCTCGGCGATCTCAGCCAGCAACGGGTCGGAACTGATTGCCCGCTTTTCAAACTCGGCTACCTTTTCCGGGTCCAGAGTGCTGTCAATGTACTCACAGGGGTAATTTGGATTGGCATCAAGACCTTTGCCGCTTTGATGGGGGGCGGGAAGTTGAGGCTGGGAAACGACGCGCCGGATGCGTTCAATCAACTCCCGGATCGCCTTGGATTCCTTGATCTTTTTTCTCAGGGCGGCAGCATCGTCCTGGGAAACGGTTTCATCAAGAAAGGCAAGCAGTGTTCTCAAGGTCAGCTTCATGAGCCTGTCTCCTGGAGCGGGGCTTCGGCAATGGGTGGGACTACTGAGTGAAGTGGCCGCGAGATCAGTTTTTCGTACAAATTTCACTAAAAAAACGTTGAATCCTTGAAAAACCGGCCAAAGGTCCCCGGTTTTGCTGTTTTTGGTTCCGGATCCGTCTTTTCCGGATTTCACCAAATTCAGACAATGAGGTCTCTGTGATCGAAATGCAGTCGAGATGCCGGCGAATGGAATCGAGGAATTTATGGATCAATCGGATCGCCCCTGTCAGCTGTGCGGGGCAACCAACCTTGGCAAGTTTGAAATCAAGGGTTCGAGTGTGCTTTGGCTTTGCAAGTCGTGTGAGCTGTACCAGTACGGTGAACTGGTGAATGAGTCAGCCTACGCGGGGGAGTACCATTCCGGCTACCAGAAGCACCTTGCCAAAAAAATCAGGACCGCCCGGGTTCGCCTGAACCGCCTGGCACCTCTGTTGAAACGCTCCGGTGCAGAGCCCCGGATTCTGGACGTCGGATGCAGTGTGGGAGCCACGCTGGATGCGGCCAGGTTTTTTTCCTGGGATGCTGTGGGAGTGGATATCAGCCAGGATGCGGTGGATGCCTGCCGTTCGAGGGGGCTGGATGCCATCAAGGTCGAGGGTACCCGATTGCCTTTCGAAGACAACCAGTTTGATGCGGTAGTCAACTGGCATGTCGTGGAGCATGTGGAGGATGTTCGCCAGACATTGACCGAGTGGCAACGTGTGCTGAAGCCGGGAGGCATTCTGTTCATGGAAACCCCGGATGGTGCCTCGCCGAAAGTCAGGAAGCTTGGGGTCGCCTATCGGAAATTCTGGGCACCTGAGCACACTTATACGTTTACCCATGGCAATCTCTCCCGCTTTCTTGAGGAGAGTGGTATGGAAGTTGTGGCGGGCCCTTGGGTCGGTAAGGTTCTGCGTCACGGGTTCCTTTTCGGTCCCTACGCAGTCGCCTATCGGCTGTTTCACTCAATTCGCCGGGGAATGGGGGTTCACAAGGAATTTCAGATTTTTGCCCGGAAACCGGCCGTTGATAACGGAGAAAGCGAGCTGGCTGCAGCTGCCTGACCTGCAGTTGTGTGGGGGCAGGATCTTCTCTTGCCCTCTGGATACCCCCCCGTGGCTGGAAACCTGTTTGGAATTTCAGACAAGAGGGGTGAAGCCGAACGGTATCCTGCCTCCGAGTGGCCAATCTCTGCCAGCAGTCCCTGCGAGCGAGGCATTCCTGTCGTTTTGGGGAGAGGATTCCGTACCTGGAACCGGGAGGAACGGAGGTCCATCCGCATCCGGCGGACCGCATGGATCGATCCTGGTTAATTTTCTTTCCAGGTTTACTTGCCTTCGATCCGGATGGATTTTCCGGAATGGGATACGGCTGTTTTTTCGCCAACCGTTCTCTGGTATCCATTCTGTAGTCTTCGGGGAGTCCAAGGCTGATTTGGGCCGCTCTGGAACTGTTGTCCGAAAAAGTCCCGGGTCACACAGGTTTCTGAAAGGGAATTCACACGGTCTTCAGAACGTTGAAGACCCTCGATGGGAGTGGTGATGACATGGGGTGTGATCAGCAGGACCAGTTCTCTTTTGGTCGCATTCTGCACCGTGCGACGAAAGGGGAGACCGAGCACCGGGATGTCGCCCAGCAGGGGAACCCTTTGTTCGGCATCGGTCACGCTTTCACGGATCAGTCCTCCAATCGCAATGCTCAGACCGTCCTTGGCAACCACTGTTCCGGAGACACTCGCACTGTCGACGGTATCGATCGGGAATTGGGTCACTTCGCCATTTTGGCCGGCCACGGGGATGTTTGCCGCCCCCTCGTTCACGGTCGAATTGTTCTGGTTGACAATCAGGGTTACCGTGCGATCGGCATTGATTTTTGGCAGGATAAACAGGTTGGTACCAATGTCAACAATCTCGGTAACCGGTGTGATCCCCGTCGTCGGATTTCCGAGTCCGGGCGTGACGACTGTTGAATTGACGCTTCGTACAAGTACCCGCTCTTCGCCGACAAAAATCCTTGCCGGCCGGTTGTTGGATGCCAACAGCAGGGGGGTGGCAACGGTTTCGACACGGTTGTCCGACCGGAGCATCTCGATTCTCGCCCGGATGTTGTCATTCAGGAACTGGTAGACAAATGTTCCTCCCTCGACCGGGAAATTACCCAGGCCCGCCACGTTTTTTGCAGCATTGGCTGCTCCGATCAGGAATGGATTGTCAAGATTCTGATTTGCTGTTGTGGGTCCCTGGGGTCCGTTGTTGAACTGGATATCAAAAATGGAGCGAAAGTCATCTTCGAGGGTGACTTCGATAATTTTCATTTCCAGCAGAACCTGGGGAGTTGGCCGGTCAATTTCATTGATCAGTTTCTCAATGGACTTCATGGCTTTCTTGTCACCGGTTCTCACAATCACGAGATTGTGGCTCCTGTTGAGGGTGACGTAGATGATCTGCTCTTTCTGCGCCGCCTCGCTGACCGTGGCCGAAGAAACGGTTCCGTCGGGGTTGTTTGCAATGCTCTCCTGAACCAATCTCAGTTGGTCGGCCGTGAGTGTGCCATCGAGAATCTGGTCCCGGATACTGGGGGCTTGCAGATTGTTGTTGTTGAATCCATTGCCACCGAATCGATTGAAGGCACCTCCTCCAAAACCACCAAATCCACCTCCACTGAATCTGTTGAATCCTCCGCCAAATCGGTTGAAAGCGCCTCCACCGAAGCCACCTCCGAAGCCACCTCCGAAGCCACCTCCGAAGCCACCTCCGAAACCACCACCGAAACCTCCACCAAAGCCTCCGCCCTGAATGCCTCCACCTCCGAAACCCTGGTTGAACCCCTGGTTTCCGTTGCCGCCAAAGCCACCGCCGAATCCAAGACCGGAGGAAAGTACGGCGCCCTGCTGCAGGAGGATGTCGTCATCGACGGCCCGAATGCTTAACTGAACCCGGGCTCCGTAGAGATCCTGGATGCTGGAAGCGACGCTCAACGCGTTCGGGTGAAGAAGGGTGAAGACCTTCGTGGCGTCATCGCGGCGAATGATGATGTCATCCTGGTATTCCTCGGTGGTCATGATGCGAACCGTCCCGGTATCCGAATCTTCACGGAACCAGAGTCCGGCAACGCGAGCGATTGTTTCGACGGCGGTGATCGCCTTGACGTTCTGAATGAAAAGAGTGACCTCCTTTTTTCCGGCCTCTTCTGTCGCAACGACATTCAGATCGGATAATTCCGAGATCATCCTCGCAGCGTCAACCACGGTTGACCTTTTCAGGTCAACCTGCTGCAGGATTTCCTCTTTGGCCATCTGGAATCCCTGGC
>JAYZFP010000201.1:0-20247 GCA_036336715.1 Planctomycetota bacterium | reverse complement strand
GGACAAGAGTCTGCGGACGCCGGAATGACGGGGCCTGCAGGCATCTTGCATCGGGAGACCTGGATCGCCTGGCACGTCGGTCGCAGGTGGACAGCGGCGACAGGTGGAAAAAGCAACTTTTGCCAACTTTCCTTGCGGGAGAACCGCCCCAGTTCCCGGTACCTGTTTTCCCGTACAGCTAACGATGATTCAAACCTCTGCTGAACTTGCCCCGACCGGAAAATTCGCGCATGGACACCGATTCCACTGGCTCCACCATTCAGTCAATGCAGGGAGGCGACTCAATCACCCGTCTCGGCCCTGAACAAGATGTTCCACCAGGTTCAAAAGGTGTGGCCGGTTGTGGACCGGTTCGACCGGTCGACGGTTCGGGTGCCCTCTTCGAAAAAGTGGGCAGGTGGTGCTGCTTTCTTCCGTTGATCCATTATCTCTATGTGCTCCTGTTCTGGCTGCTGGCCAGCGGGCTGTTGGGGGAGTGGGCGCGACCGGGGCAGAACGATCCCAAGGGCTTTTTGTGGGGGATCCCTCAGCTGGTCCATATTGTGCTGTTGCTGCTTTCCTTTTCGGTGGCACCGCTGGTAGTGCTGGCCGGGAGCTTGCGGGGAAAAGTCCTGAGATATCTGCTGATTTACGTAATTTGCCTGCTGGGCTCGGTGTTTCTTTTCAGACAGGATTACGGCTCGATAACCAGTTGGATCGCCGACTGATGGATGGAAAGGTGCTGGAGGGAGGAAACAGAAGCTTGCCAGCGATTTCACCTTAAACTGCGGAAGCCGCTTCCTGTAAATCTGTTGCCTGGAGATGATTTTCCTGTTTGGTGTTTCCGTGAAAACTGGCGGGGGCGTTCAGGGAGTGGGCGACCATTGATTGAAAAGCGTGTCGTTCCATGGGTTGTGCCCCGAAACGCCGCCAGTGTTCGGACAGAAACTGGCAGTCAATGGCGTGGAACCCCTCCTCCTCGAGCTTTCGAGCCAGGTGGACGAATGCAATCTTGCTGGCCTGGTCCTGTCGACAGAACATGCTTTCCAGAAAGAACACCTTCCCCAGCACCACGCCATAGCCACCGCCAACGAGCTGGTCGTGGTCCCACGCTTCAACGCAATGAGCGTAACCCATTTCGTGAAGCTCCCGGTAGACCCGGTTGATATCCCACGTGATCCAGGTCTTCTTGCGATCAGCGCATCCTTCGATCACTTCCTGAAAGGCCGTGTCGTAGCGGATTACCAGTTCGCTCTTGTTGAGGTAGCCCTTCAACCTTTTCGAAATATGGACTTCGGCTGGATGGATTACCCCCCGGATTTCCGGGCAGTGCCAGACAACCGACCCTTTTTCACCGGTTGGAAAAGTTCCTTGCAGGTAACCGGCAAGCACAACCTGGGGGGTCAGTTCATAGAGTCGATGCAGACGGGAAATGGCAGGCGCAGGGCCACCCTGGATCCAACCGATGGGATGGATGGAAACATTTTGAAACCAGCGGACCGGAAGCGTCCCCCAGTATTTGATCTTTCCCAGCACGCTGCGGATCCTTTTGAAACCGGTTTTTTTTGAGGTCGTTTTGACCATCTGCCTGCTCCTGTTTCCTGTTACGTTTGCTGAAAACCTAGCCCATGATTGGCGGGGCGGTGGCCGATCCACGGGGATTCGGTTGAATGCTGGGGGTTCTATCGGTTACGCTGGCGGCCAGGGTTCATCTGGTTGTCCGGTGCGGAAAGTTGGAAAGCGGATTGACGATTTTCCCCCTGCAGTTTCTGGAGACCCATGCCGGACATTCCGGAGGCTGGTTTCGTCGCAAGGCGAATCATCCGGGGAAAATACGGTAGGCGAATGGATTCGTGTTTTCCCGGACAGACAGTGGATTTTCGATTCGCTACAATCGGGGGGTAAATTCGAGGTCCGTTCATGAAATGCCCCGTCTGCAAAACGATTAGACTCTCTCGTAAGGAATACCAGGGTATCGCTGTCAAAGCCTGCGAAAGTTGTGGGGGATACCTTGTTCCCGCGAGAAGGGTTCCCCGGATCAAGACACTTCCACCCACAGCAATGCAACAGGACGAAACGGCAGTCGCCCCGGAGGATACCCTGCGGATGCTGAACTGCCCCGCCTGCAGTCGTGGAATGAAAAAAGAGGCCGAGCCGGTAGGCAGCGAGCGTTTTTTTGTCGATCGATGCGCTAACTGTGAACTGGTCTGGTTCGATGCCAATGAGTTGGCCCGCTTGCAAGTGCGTTCGGAGGATCGCCAGGAGCAACAAAAGGACCGGATCTTCCTGATTCAGAAAACCGAATATATTTATGGCCGCCGAGGAGTTGTCGACGAAGTCCTTGTGCTGACGGTCCATTATCCCTGCCCGAAATGCCGAAAGCGGCTTTCCGCGCCGGCGGCAAACATTGGCTGGTCGATGGCCTGCCGGCATTGCGGACACACTTTTCCGGTACCCGAGGTTCCCCGGAAAAAACAATGACCTCCTTTAAAACAGGCGAAAAGGGCACCCGTCGTTGGTCCGGATTTCGGTCCGCCCTAGGAGGAGGCTCCAGTCGTTTTTTACCCAATTTGGTGCCCGTCACAACGAATCACTTTTTGCTGTCCCAACACGATCACCCATTTCAGGAGAGGCATCCAAGGTGGATTTTTACGATTTCTTTTTTCCGGAGCAGGCCCAGGCTGCCCATCTGCGCAAAATTGCCAACCAGAATTCAATCCAGTTACGGAAACTGAATCGGCACAGGCCGGATTCCGGGCAGCAGTCTTCGTCCGCGGAGGTGCAGGAACTGCAGGAGGATGTTCGATTCCTGACGATGGTCATCGCCGCGCTGCTGCGGCGATTTACCGAAACTGAAACCGCCAGCCTGGCCGATATCCGGGATTTGCTTGATGAAATTGACGGACTCGATGGCGCTGCTGACGGAGGATTGGACCCGGGAGTCCTGCGTGGGTTGCTCGGAATCCTGAAAGCATCCGGAGCAGAAGCGCCCGAGCCCGATGATGAAGAAATCAGGATTGTCACCACTCCCCGCTATCGCAGTCGATGATCTGTCGGCAACAGGGAACAAGGCCCGGGTCTGGATGTTCCTTCCGACGGTTGCTTGGCTGAACTGGCAGCAAAAAAATGGAATCCGGGGAGTTTGGCAGTCGACTGGAGGGGGTGGTCGATCCGTTGATAAGAGCTACCCGAGACGAATTGGGAAAAGGGAAAGGGGTGAATGAGCGGGCTTACAAAACAATTTTGCAAAAAAATGAAAACCTGCCCGGAATCCCTGTAAGAGACGTGCCATTCCCGACATGGGGATCCTGTAGCCGGAAACCACCGGAAACCAATGTTCAACCAGGGGTGAGGGATTTACTGATGCTGCGAAATCAACTGTTTGTCTGTTTACACCTGGTTTTTTTTACGGCCTGTCCCGCGCTCCTGTCGGCGGATGAGACCACTGGTTATCGGATCTGGGAAGACAGAACCGCTCAATTCAGGGTGGAAGCGGCTTTTTTAAAACGGGTAGAAAATCAAATCCAGTTGAAACGGAAGGACAACGGCAAAGTGATTACCGTTCCCCTGAATCGACTTTCGGGCAAGGACCGGCAATACCTGGCGGGGCTGTCAGACCACGGCGGGTCCGACCGGGGGACGGAACGCGATTCTTTGTCGGATAAAACAGCCAAAACGGTTAAATCGCCTGCTGCCAAAAATAGCAGCAGGCAAAGCCGCGAAAAAAACACCCGCGTCAAAAATTCCTCACTCGGCTCCGCTTCCTCCGACCGGACAAAAGAAAAATCCGAAAAGCTATTTGTTGGCCGCTGGAACAATCGCAAGTACGGCACCAGTGGAACCCTCCGATGCCTGGCCCAGGTCAAGGATGGAAACCAGTGGACGGCCCGATTCGAGGGGACAGGTGTCTACGGTAAGTTCAGCTACGATGTGCAGATCGTCAGCCGCCAGAATGGAAATCAGTATCAACTGCAGGGAGATTCAGTGGTCAGCGGTCATCGGTACCGATGGACGGGGCAACTGAAGCGGGGGGTCTTGACCGGAAACTACACGGCAACCAATGGAAACCAAGGCAGCTTTCGACTGCAACAGGCGATCCGATAGCCGGGCGAACAGGGTGGCCGTCGACCGGCGGCAGGTTTTACTTGCTGTTCCGGCACCAGACATAAATGGAAGGGGCAGTCACGAAACAGAATGGAAACATGGTCATCCAGTTAATGAAGAAATTGAGTCGGTGATCCGCGTATTTTTGCCGGATATACTTTTGGGTAACCCATTCGCGGCGACCAAAAACCCGGGAAGTCATTTCGTTGAGTTCCCCGGTGGTGAAACCGGCATGAGCACCGAACCGATTATGAAACCTGCCGACCAGGCGATCTTTCCAGTCACGCAGGTTGTCAAAAATTTTGTTCCAGATTGTCGGATTCCACTCACTTTGCCGGTGGGCTCCGAGGCTGCTCAACAGGCGACTTCGATTGGGGGTCCCGATAAAGACCCAGCCATCGTTCCGGGTGACACGCCCAATTTCCTGGAGGCTTTCCTGGGACCTGTCATCGCCATCGACGATGACATGTTCAATCACGTGGTAGTAAAATACGGCGTCAAAGGTGTTTTCTTCAAAGGGCAGGTCGCAGACGCTGCCAACCTGGAAGTGAATCTGTTCCCGTTTTTCCGGTGAGACCTTGAGAAAGTCCTCGACGTCGATGGAGTGAACTTCAGCCCCGGTTTTTTCATGGATGAAAAAAGCTTCATGGCCTGAGCCGCAGCCTGCCACGAGGATCTTGAGTGGTCGCTTGTCCCGGTACCGTTTTTTCAGTTCCTTGCAAAAGAAATGGGCCCCGAAATGGGTCGAGGTGGTTTCAGCATTCGTGTCAGCCATGTTGGTTTCCCGCGGAGGCAAAGATTGACTTGTCCCGGGAAATGGGAGGCACATCGGATGCCAAACCGAAAATCGGATAAAAGGCCCTCTTTCGTTGCAAAATGGCAGCAGGACTGCCACTGCGTGTTGATTATTTGCATCATGCTGCCCTGTTCCAACACGCCGTTTTCTGGCGATGGAGATTTTCCTTGACGTCCCGGTCAGTGGCTGTGCCCGATGAATTCAACTGGATGACAGTGGAAATCTGTGAAGTGTACTGGTCATCAGCATCTGCCGTTGTTGAGCTTGAGATATCAAGGCACACGGAAAAATCCGGCCTGGAGCCTGTGTTGCCGATCCCTGTAAAAAAGTCGTCGAAAAACTTGCATGTGTTGGCTTCAATCCTTCTCTGGTCGTTCTTGTCAGGCGGGGAAACCTGCAGATCCTTGCTGTGACATTCGCACCTGAAAAGTGGGAAGGAGGACCCGGAATCTCCTTTGACCCGTGGTTGAAACCTGTAGGCGATTCCGGGTTGGACGAATGGATCCAGGTCAGCATTCCCGGAGGGTCTCGCGTGCCGGATGCAATCAGGGTCGGGAGGGAGTCAAAATCTGATGGCAACAAGGGGGGCGATGTCACCCTGTTCTTTCCAGCCCATCATTTGGTCTTCTTCTTGCTCCCCGTCCACTCTCCATTGAATTTCGGGCGACCCGGGGATTATCCTGATGATGCCAGGCGGAACTGCTTGACAGATCAAGTGAACACTCTCTGTCAAACGGCCGGTCGGTTCAGTTGGCGTCACCCTTTCTGCAGGAGTCCCCAGAATGAATCCTTTTCACCCGCCCCAGTATTTCCAGCGAAGTTCCGGTTGCATTTTTTTCCTGGCATTCCTGTTGCTCTGGCAGAACGATCTTCGCTCGGAAGATTCCTTGCCCCATCTGACGGCAACGCCCCGGTCACTGGATGCGATCTGGCGTGGCTACGATCCGACGGTGGAGCCGATCGAGGCCCGAACGGTGCGGGAATGGACCACCGGCGAACTGACCCTCCGACACGTCACCTATCGGATCGGTACCTTTCGGGGGAAACCGGCGACGATGGCCGCCTTTTACGGTTTTCCTACCGGCAGGAAAAACCTGCCGGCCTTGGTGCATTTTCATGGTGGGGGCCAGCGGGCTTTTCAGGCCGAGGTTCGCCGCTTTGCGGCCCGGGGGTATGCGGTTCTCTCCATCAACTGGGGTGGACGGGAAATGGAGTCGGCCCGGAAAGGGGATCCCAATACCGATTGGGGAGCCGTTGATCCGACCCAGAATAATGTAGGCGGTTATTCGAATCTGTTGCCCGGCCCTCAAACGGTTGACCCCTTTCCTTCGGCAAGGAACAACAACTGGTTTTTGCTGGCGGTGGCGGGACGCCGAGCGATCACATTTTTGCAGCAGCAGGCAGAAGTCGATGGCAACCGGATTGGAATCTACGGCCACTCGATGGGGGGTCGGCTGACCGGACTGGTGGCGGGGGTGGATCGTCGGGTCCGCGCTGCGTCTCCCTCGGTTGGAGGGAGCGGTTTTCTGCAGACCGATCTTTGGGGGCTTTCCCGGTCCGCCCGCCGGGTGAGAGGGGACCTCGAGCTGTTCCAGAAAACCATGGCCGGCCAGGCCTACCTGGAGCGAATTCAGTGTCCACTTCTGTTTCTCAGCGCGACCAATGATTTCAATGCGCCGCTGGAATTTGTAGGGCGCGGGATGAAGTTGGCGCCCTCCCCGGAAAAACGCCTGGTTCTGGCCCCTCATCTCAATCACCGTTTTACACCTGCGACTGAAATTTCCCGGCCCTTGTGGCTCGATGCCCATCTTCTGCAACGCCTGGAATTTCCAACGTCTCCACGGATCCAGATTCAACTGAAGACCGAATCGGGGATTCCCACCGTTCAGGTGACGGCGGATTCTTCCCGCCCTGTCGAGCGGGTGGAACTTTATTACGGTTATGCCCGGGACCCTCGCAACCGTTTCTGGGCCCGCTCGGACCCGAAATCGAAATCAAAAGGGAAAACGGTCCACTGGCAGTTCGAAACACCGCTTTTCGACCTCGAGGAGCCGCTTTTTGTGCATGCAACCGTCTATTACCGTTTGGCCAGAGAAGAGCGACAGCCTGGCGACCCCGCCTCGTTTGCTCTCAGTGCTATGGCGTCCCGCTATCCGGAGGAACTTGTCAGTGCGGGGTGCCGCGCGACTGAAAAACGGCGGGACCTGATTGAAGATTTTCAGCAGGGTATGCGGAATTGGTACCTGTTGAACGCTCAAAACCGTCATCATTGGCTGTTTGGAACGAGGAAGCTTGCCGATCCCAGGTGGGAGGCGCCCGCCGAGGCGGAGTTGATACTGGAGTTGATGACCAGCCAGCCGGACAACCGGCTGGCGGTGCAGATCATGACGGACCAGTGGCGGAGTTATGCGGGCAAGAAGAAGCAGACGTGGATTGCCTTTGCCAGGGCTCCCGAGGCGGGACAGAACCGGATTCGGCTCGGGCTTGGTGATTTTCACAATGCCGAGGGGGAGACGTTGCCGGATTGGGCCGGGATCACCGAGTTGATCCTCTGTGCTGCCGACAAGGCCCGTGATCCGCGATCGGCCAGCAAAGAACCCTGGCAAGGCGAGGTACCGGTGTTGAAATACCTCGCATGGCAAGGCAAGGGGGAAATCAAAAGGCCCAAGCCGTACCTTTCGGCTGATGAATGATCTTGGCCAGATTGCCCGGGAATGCGGCGTCTTGCGGGTCCGGCCCGGTGCTCGATCCGCTGTTGATTGTTGCGGATCGGGTTCGCCCAGCTAAACTGGAAAAGGTTGCTTCCAAAGACCAGCCGCAAACCAATTTTTCCAGGTCAGATGCCTGAGACAGGACGTTGAGTGAACGTGACACCAGCAGCCCCCTCCGCACAGATTGAACGGTCTGTAGAATTCACCAAACGCATCCGCGAACGGGTTGGGACGATTGTTGTTGGCCAGGAGGTCATGGTTGAGAGAACCCTGATTGCTCTTTTTACCAGCGGTCACCTGCTGTTGCAGGGTCTGCCCGGGCTGGCGAAGACGCTGCTGGTGAGTGTGCTCTCCAAAACGATTGACCTGGACTTTGCAAGGGTCCAGTTCACGATTGACCTGTTGCCTTCGGATATCCTCGGCTCGGAAATACTCGACCAGAGAAACAATGAGTTCCGCACCATCAAGGGACCCATTTTCACCAACCTGCTGCTGGCTGATGAGATCAATCGGGCAGCTCCCAAGGTGCAGGGAGCGCTGCTGGAAGCGATGCAGGAAAAAAAGGTCACCATTGGTAACGAGACCTTTGACCTGCCGGCTCCCTTCCTGGTGATCGCGACCCAGAACCCGATCGAGCAGGCGGGAACCTTTGAGTTGCCCGAGGCACAACTGGACCGCTTCATGATGTGTCACCGGCTTGGTTATCCGGCCATCGAAGACGAAAAGGAAATTCTCAAGCGGAATGCGGCGCTGGGTATCAAACGAAAAGACAAGGGGGCCATTGCCCAGACGGAATTCGATATCCTGGAGGATGGTCCGGTGGGAACGACTGACGATCTGATCCAGGCCATGGAGACCGTCAACGAAATTCACGTAAGTGATGTTTTTGTTGATCACGTGGTCGAGCTGGTGAATCGGACGCGGAACCATCCCCACCTGGAATTGGGTGGCAGTCCCCGGACGGGAATCTCCCTGATCAAGGCGTCGCGGGCGCGGGCCATGATCCATGGTCGGCATTACGTGATTCCGGAGGACCTGTTTGCCCTGGCCGAAGACGTTGTCCTGCACCGAATCCGTCTGAATTACGAGGCGCTGGCCGACGGACATTCAGGTCAGAGTGTGCTGCAGGGCATTCTGCGGGATATGGGCATGACCCCGGCCATGGTTTGACGGTAACGAAGGACCGGGAGTGCGCCATGAAAGGTACGCTGGAAAGTATCGACACCCTCAATTCGCGGCAATTCATGATCGCGATCAAGAAGCTGGCTGACAGTCTGAGCTATGGAACCGATTCTTCGCCCTTTCTCGGTTCTGGGACCGAGTACGTCCAGTCACGCAAGTATATTCCAGGTGATCCGATCAAGGCGATCGACTGGCGGGTGACAGCCCGGACCTGCAAGCACCACATCAAGGAATATGAAACGCCCAAGCAGATGCCCTGTTACCTGATGATTGACACCTCGGCATCGATGACCATCGGATCGACGCGCTGGACCAAGTATGCTCTGGCCGTACACATCGCGGGAGGGCTGGCCTTTGCCTGCCTGGACCGGGTCAGTCCGGTCGGGATCGTTGGCGTGGGAGAAGAGGATATTCGTTACCATCCGAGTCTCTCCCGCGACCAGATCATGCAGTGGCTGCACCGTCTGCGTCATTTTGATTATCACCAGGAGACAACACTGACCCGCAAGCTGGTGGAGGTATCCACCTCTCTCAGTAACCGGGCGTTGATTGTGATCCTTTCGGACCTTCACGAGAAGGAATGTCTCACGGCGATCAAGCGTGTAGGACAGGAACATGACTGTGCCGTGATTCAGCTGACAGATCCGGCGGAGGCTTCGATTTCGGGAGCCGGTTTCCTCAGAGCCCGCGAGGCGGAATCCAATCGGGCATTCGTGACACGGGGCCGGAACCTCGGGGCCAACCAGGAGGAAATCGCCAATACCCTGAAACGGGGAGGGATCGATCACCTGCAATTAATGACCGATGAACCGGTCAGCCACCAGTTGCGAAATTTTTTCAAGGCTCGCGGCGTTTTGGGAAGGGGGGCGAGATGATGGAACGATTGCCTGTGGAGAACCGACGGACACGCAGTCCGTCAGCATGGCTGTTTTTTAGCCTGGCCTGTTCCGTGCTGCTGGGTGTGAGCGGGGAAAGCTCGATCGGCCGGCAGGAAAAGGATGGCCTGGATGCTGCACAAAATACCCGTGCCCTGGGGGTGTCCAAGATGATCGAACAGATTGTTTTGCCCGGCACCCTATTGACGCACCGGAAAGTCGATCCGACGACCTCGCCGCTGATGGTCCGGGTCGTTCGCTCGTTTCCGCATGGGGATGCGTTCCGCTACGACATTTCCTATTTTGGCATGACTCCGGGGGAGTTTGACCTACGTGATTTCCTGCAACGCGAGGATGGTTCCCCGACCGGGGATTTGCCGCCTATCCCGGTCACCATCAATACCATTTTGGGTGAGGGACAGATTGAGCCGAATGAACTCGAAGTTGGAGGCCTGAGCCCATACGGCGGCTACTGGAAGCTGCTGATTCTGGGAGGGACAGTTTGGGTGGCGATCCTGGCTCTCCTGATATTTGCCGGACGCAAAAGAAAACAGGAACAGGTGGTTGAGCTGGACCAGCCGTTGACGCTGTCCGAATTGCTTAAGCCAGCTGTGGAAAAAGCAATTGCTGGCGAATTGCCGGAAGAAAAACATGCCGAACTGGAGCGGCTGTTGTACACCTTCTGGCAGAAGAAGCTTGGGCTGAGCGATAGGGAGCCGGCCGACGTACTGCGGCAAATACGGAGCCACTCCGAGTCCGGCCCACTCGTCCGACAGGTCGAGTCCTGGTTGCATTCCCCCCCCGGTGCAGCTGAGGACGTCGATGTGGCGCGGTTGCTCGAGCCCTATCAGAAATACGATGCGACCGAGCTGGAGGAAGAATTCAAATTCCCGCCTGCAGATGACAGGGGGACCGGCGGATGAATTTTGTCAATTGGCAGGTTCTGTTCCTGCTGGCCATCCCGTTTGCCATCCTGATTTGGGTCTGGAACCACAAAGATCCGCAGTTGACCTTGCCATTTGATGGTGGAAAACAGGGGCGCGGAAAGATCTCCCAGTTTTTCCTCAATCTGGCCGAGTCGGTGCCCGCGTTGCTGTTGGCCGTGGTGCTGGTGATCCTGGCTGGTCCAACCCAATTGGGGACACCGGTGCAGGAAAGGGAGCTGAAGAACATCCAATTCTGCCTGGATGTTTCCGGCAGCATGACGGCCAGTTTCGGTACAGTCAAACGCTATGATGCGGCCATGGAGGCAATCAACGACTTTATTGACTTTCGGGACGGGGATACTTTTGGCCTGACGATTTTTGGTGTTCAGAATCTGCAGTGGGTCCCCCTGACCACTGATACCTCCGCGTTCAAATGTGCACCTCCCTTTTTGCGCCCCGAATCGTTGCCCCCCGGCTTCGGAGGCACCATGATTGGCAGTGCCCTGCAATCGTGCCAGAAGGTCCTGGTAGAGCGGGAACAGGGTGATCGAATGATCATCCTCGTTTCCGACGGTAACAGTTTTGATCTGAGCGCTCCCAACGATGAGGAACTGGCTCGCAAGTTGAAAGCGGATGATATCGTGGTTTACGCGGTTCACGTTTCCAATACTTCCCTTCCGCCGGAACTGGCGACGATCACGACCATTACGGGAGGCGAGGCGTTCAACCCGGGTGACAAGGCCGGCTTGCGGGCCTGTTTTCGCAAGATCGACCAGATGCAGCAGACCAAGCTCAAGCCGGCCTATGCGGTGCGGCAGGATTTTTTCTGGCCCTTTGCCCTGATCGCAATGGTATTGCTGGTGCTCAGCTTGCTGAATGCGTTCGGGCTGAGGTACACCCCCTGGTAGGCCGGATGCCAAGGTGCGTCCCTTGAAAGCGAAATTCATTGAAACTCCAAACCACTGAAACTCCAAACCACTGAAACTCCGAAACCACTGAAACTCCGAAACCACTGAATCGATCCCCCCCTGCATGAAATTCCGAGTCACCAACCTGCCAGGAAATTGACCCTCCAATGGATGCCCTTACTCTTTCGGTTATCGCAGTCCTGATCATGATCGGGACCGAATACCTGCACTCGCTGCGGGTAAGGCGGATCGCTGCGCTGGCCTTCGGGCAGGGCAGGCGGCCCGGTCCGGTAGCTTCGCTTGGCCCCCTGGTGCGGATTGTCTCCCTGGGATTGCTGGTCTGGGGAGTGGTCACGCTTTACATCCTCGATCCAAAAATACACAAGGGTGAAGAACTGCCCGATGCCAAAAAGAAACACCTGGTTCTGATTCTCGATGTCTCACCAAGCATGGGATTGGAGGACTCTGGTCCGCAGAAAAACATGACCCGTCGACAGCGGGCGGCTGAAATCATGGAGTCTTTTTTCAAAAGGGTGGCGGTTGACGAGTACAAGATCAGCGTGGTGGCAGTCTACAACGGGGCCAAACCGGTGATCATTGATTCCAAGGATCTTGAGGTGGTCCGTTATATCCTTGAAGAGTTGCCGATGTATTTTGCCTTCAAGCCCGGCAAGACCCGGTTGTTCAGCGGACTGGAACAGGCCGCAAAAATTTCCAGGGGATGGAATCCGAAAAGCACGACGATCATCATGGTCACCGACGGAGACACGGTCCCGGCCACCGGGATGCCCCGGATGCCATCATCTGTCAGGAACATGTTGATCGTCGGTGTGGGAGATTCCCGGGCTGGAAAATTCATCGACGGTCACCAGTCTCGCCAGGACAGTTCCACGCTTCGGTCGATTGCCGTTCGAATGAACGGGATCTACCACAACGGGAACAAGAATCACATCAGTTCGGATACCATTTCGGAACTGACGCGGGTCGATGCCCGCGACAAGGTGACCGAATTCGGGACCCGGGAGTTGGCGCTGATTGCCATCGGGGCGGGTGCTTCCCTGCTGGCACTCTTTCCGATTCTGCTGTTTTATTGTGGGTCCAGCTGGAGACCAGGCGTGATAGACTCTCCAGGAGAGCGGGAAAAATACCGGAAAAAACGGGAAATCGAACCCTGAAACGGAGTTTTTTTTCTTTCGCCGGAAATCTCGCATCGTAGGGATGAATTTAGTACGATAATCCAAAGGAAACACATTACTTCGTGAGGAAAAAATGAGGCGCATATTGATTGCGGCCTGGTGTTTTGTGCCGGTCCTTTTTCTCGGGTTCCATTACGGGGCACCGGGAAAGAGACTGCAGACGCTCGATCAGGTGGATCACCTGGTCCGGCAGGCGAAACATTCGGCTGGTGAAAATGATTGGGAGGCGGCAGTCGACCGGTACGAGGCGGCTCTGGCACTGGTTCCCAAGGAGATGACAACCGAGTCCCGCCAGTTGTTGTTGGAAAAGTGCAAGGCCCAGATGTTGGCCAAGCAATTGCCCCAGGCTCATGCCAACCTGCAGGGCCTGCTGGATGACATGTTGGCTGAACCGGAGGAACAGCGAGACCGGGACCTGTTGATTGAAACCCGGTCTTCTCTCGCAAATTCCCAGTACTACATGACCTGGCTGATGAGGCTGGAGGGGGAGCCGGAAGAGCGATGGCGACCGGAAATTGAATCCGCGCGGCAGCATTACAAGCTGCTGGCCGAAGAGGTCCGCGAAACGGGAGACGCCGAACAGTCCGAAAAGTTTGTTGAGGACCTTGAGTCTTCGATCAAGCTGGCTCGCATGGATCTCGCCGAATTGCAGGGCTTGCCTCTTCCGTCCCAATGACAGGGCACGTGAAGCGGTAAAGGCAAACGTCGCGGTCGCGGCAAAAAGAAAGGTGGCGGAGGAGCTGGATTCAGTCCTCCACCTGCAGGTTTCGGATCCTGAAACCGGATCAATCTGATACCAACCAGAGGATGCGATAATCGCATCCTTTTTTTGTTTGAACTTTTGGGGCAGCGTTGGAAACTTGTTCTTGACCTGCCTTCTTTGGAATAAAATGAACGGATGAAATCGACTCACCCACATTCATGGAAAAAGATGAATCCGGCTGCTTTCTTTTCTCTTGGGCTTTGCATTTTTATCCCCAGTATCTGTTTTGGTCAGAAGACCACCCTGGGCGTCCCCTTGCGGGGGGCTTTGATAAAAAAGCCTGCTTCGGCACTCCAGGAAAAGGCCCTGCCTCCAGGGGCCGTGCTGCCGGGCAGAGTTCCGGCGGGAGTCGCCCCGGCGGGAAGTCAGGCGGCAGCTGCCAGGCCGGTAAAGCCGGGGGATGACAAGCTGACACGCATCCTGGCACTCCAATTCAACAGGAGCCCGGGATCGATCCTGAAAACCTGGTCGCTGGTCAACAACCCGGTTGTCGAGAAAGAACTGCCCCAGCCTCCTGGTCCCGACAGTGATGACAAAAAGAAACTCGCAGCGAGACAACTGGCAGAGTCGGTGAGAAAATTTGAACAGGATATTATCCTTGGAAACTGGAAGGGGGCAGCAGCCTTTCTCAACACCTTCCCCAAAAAAGAGAATGCCAAACGGGTCTTCGATCACCTGCTGACCCGGCTGCAGGCAAGGCCTGTCATCGCAGGCCCGACCGCTTTGCCAGCCAACCTGCCGGCCAACCTTCCTGCCGAAGTGGTTGTGGCTCCGCCGACGGGCGTGATGCCCGATGATCACCTGATTGCTCCCGAGGACATTGTTGGGTTGATCGGACTGGCCCCGGAAAAGTTGTCAAAGCAGAATGTCACTTCCATCGGCTTGCTGACGTCCAAGTCGATTGGGCAGGGATTTGATATCACATTGTTGATTGAAAAATTCGAATCGGGATTGTCGAACATCGGTGGTGTTGATCGGAAAGCCCGCCTCAACGCGGCGAGGATTTTTCTGTCTGCTGGAAAACCCGGACTGGCGCAGGATTTTCTCCCCGGTTCCGGGGCGGATGGCAAAAAAGAAGATGTGGAATATCTCGTGCTGGCTTCTAATATTGCCCAGCGCCGCTACAGCCTCGAACGGAAACCGGGTTTGCTGGAAAAGGCCTGGAGTGCCAACCAGCAGGTGTTGGCCACCGCGGGCATCTCCGCCGCCCAGCGACAAACCGCCTTCCAGTACGCCGTCGAACTCGCCCCCAAGGTAAGTGAAGAAATCGGCCAGGTGTGGCTGGAAAAAAGTTTCACCAGCGATGCCAGCCGGGGGATCCAGATCCTGGCTGGAATCGGCCAGGCAACCGCCGAGGGGCAGACGCGGAATCGAAGCAACCCAACGGCGCGCCTGGAAGCTCTCAAGCTGCAGCAGACGGCCGTTGCCACCCTGCTCAAGTCAGCTCCCCAAAAAGCCGCAGCCTGGCACCGAACATTGGACCTGCTGGCGCTCAATTGGTTAAAAGAGGCCAAGACAACGCGACTGTATGCACGTTCGACCGGACGTCCCCAGTTTCAAAGAGACCGGTACGGAAACATCTATTATGCCAATCCGAATCAAACGATGAGAATGCCTGCGTCCAGTTCGAGTCGTCCACGCCCGATCCCGGTCCAGGACATACTCGATACCCGGCCCCAGACGGAGTGGTTTGCCGTTCTCAACGGTGAACTGAAAGCTGAGTTTGAAGAGATGCTGGCCCGGCTCTACCTGAAAAATGCCGAGGAGGCGAAGGCCTTTCCCTTCATCGAGTCGATTGCGGGTCGTGACCGCAAACGGGCCAAGGGCCTGGTGGATGAGTTTTTGAAGGTCTGGACGAGGAACCATAACCCGAACGAAAACCGTGGAAACCGGAATCAGTACATCTATTTTTTCGGTTTTGAACAACGGGCCAACTCGATTCCACTCACCCGTTCCAAGCAGCAACGTAACCTGAAAGAGCTTCGGGGATGGGTTTCCCGCCTGAGGAAGATGGGGCTGGAGGAAGTGGACGAGCAGGCGCTGGTTCGCGCTTTCACGACCTGTCATTCGACCGCCGAAGTCTACCGCGTTGAGGATATTGAAGAGGTTTTTGGCTCGATTCAGAAACTGAAAGCAAACACGGTTGCCGGCCTGGTGCAGAAAATGCGGACCAACCTCTCCACTGCCTGGCGGCAACCCCGTGTCCAGGAGGCGAAAAAGACGAATCGTAAGGAACCGGAGATTCAAAAGGAGGTTCAGAGGGGATACCTGGTGGCCGAGAAAATCACGAAGGAGGCCCTGTTTGAACACCCCGACAGTTGGGAACTGCAACTGGCCCGGGCCTGTATTCAGTTTGACAAGAACGCTTACCAGCAGGAACTCAAGAAAAGTTCCGAGTTTACCGAAAAGCAGCGAGCCGTTTTCGCGGATTTTGCTGCAGCGGCCAAAACGTATGCCGGACAGGTTCCCAACCTGGAAGAAGACGAGCAATCCACCGAGGTGTATGACCTCTGGTTTTACGCCTCACTGGGTGCCTGCGACCTGGCCCTATTGACCCACGAAAAACTCTCAATGGCTACCCAGTTTCCCGAGATACGCGATGCGATCGGGGCTCTTCCCGGTGAAGCACCCAATAAACACATGTCCCAGTTTGCCAACAAGCTGTTCACTCGCATGAGTCCCCTGAAGCCGGAGATGAAATATCGCTACCTGAAGGGTGGTTTTGAAATCGTGGGCGACCATCCGGATGCCGCCGAGGCTCAGAAGGTCTTTCAGTATTACAACGACCTGGTGAGTGAGGTCCGCTTGCAGACCCGTATTGATGGAAGCGACGTGGTGGGTGAACAGCCGTTTGGAATGTTTGTCAATCTCTACCACACCGAGGAGGTGGAGAGGGAGTCGGGAGGCTTCGGCAAATACCTGCAGAACCAGAACAGCATGACCTATGCCTACAATTACGGTCGTCCGACGAATGACTACCGGGATGCTTTTGAGACCGCCGCGATTGCAGCTCTGTCCGAGCATTTTGAAGTCATATCGGTTACCTTCGAAGACGAAAAAAACATCGAATCCCGCGAGGCGAATGAACCCGGATGGCGGGTGACCCCCTATGCCTACATCCTGATGAAAGCCCGGGGGCGGGAAGTGGATGTGATACCACCGGTCAAGCTGGATCTCGATTTCCTTGACACGTCGGGATACGCAGTGCTCCCGATTGAGTCCAAGGCGATACCGGTCGACACGATGAATCGTGAGCCCGATGCCCGCCCGATGACCGACCTCGAGATCGTGCAGACCTTGGATGAGCGACGATCGGGCGAAGGAAAACTGGTGCTGGAGGTCAAGGCAACCGCCCGCGGACTGATCCCCGAATTCGGTAAACTGTTGAAACTGGAGGATGATGCCTTTGAGGTCATTGAAGAGCAGGACCAGGGGGTTTCAGTCTCTGCATTTGATCCGGAGTCCAATGATATCCGCATGGTGACTGAGCGTGAGTGGCTGATTGAACTTCGGGCGGGTGAGGAGGCCGGTCTTCCAAAGGATTTCGATTTTTGCAGTGCCCTGGCTCCCGAAACCGGCATGGTCTTCAAACGTTACGAAGATGCCGATCTGGTCGAAGTGGAACCGAGTGTGTCACTGGAAAACCGATACGGTCAGGCCCGGCGTGCCTGGATTTATTGGCTGCTGGGAGGAATTCCGGTGCTGACGCTGGTGACCGTCGTCGGGGTACTGGTGGCCCGGGTTCCCCGGCCGGAAAAAGTGGCACGGTATCGCCGGCCCGAGGAGATTACACCATTGAGCGTGATCAGCCTGCTGAAGGAGATTCGGGGAGATGAAAAACTGGGAGGGGACAAACAGGCCCGATTGGACGAGGTCATCGAGCGGATTGAGCAACATTTCTTTTATACCGAGGAAGGTGAGGCGCCTGACCTGAAGAAGGAAACAGATCATTGGCTGGCGATTGCCAACTGATCCGCCATTCTTTTTGGAATGGTTGCCGGTCGAAATCACACCCGGTCTGCAGCTGGAATGGTGGTTCCATGAGGAAAAAAACGTGCAGGCAGGAAGCAGGTGAATACGGCGGCCGGAGTGGGGCCGATGAAAAAATGTCGCCGAGAGATCCGTAATACGCCACACACGAGGGTGCTGGCGGCCGGGTTCCGCAGCGGACTGCATGGAAGAAGAAAACCGCTTTTGAACTTTGCCTTGAGGCAGAATCGAGTTGGCTGCCGGGCACCCACTGGGATCGCCATTCGCTCTCCGGTAAAAAAATGAAATGTCTGCAACCAACGTAGGAACGTTACTCACCGAATCGGCAAGGGGCACCCCGGATGCGGTTGCGGTGGCTGTTTCCCGCCCGCGATCCGGACGGCGGGTCTATGAGCGTGTTCACTTTGCCGAGCTGGACCGGGAAACTGATGAAATCGCCCTTGGTCTGCAGGCTGCTGGTGCCCGTAAAGGAATGCGGCTGGCACTGCTGGTGCGACCCGGAATCGACTTTGTCAAGCTCGTATTCGCCATGTTCAAATCGGGGGTGGTCACGATCCTGATTGATCCAGGGATGGGCCGCAGCAACATGATCCGCTGTCTCAGTGAGGCCGAACCGGAAGGCTTTGTGGCCATTCCACTGGCACAGGCAACCCGCTGCCTGCTCCGTCATAGGTTCCCCCAAGCCGCGTTCAACATCACCGTCGGCCGTCGCTGGTTCTGGGGGGGGAAAACACTGGACAGGATCGTAAGCATGGGCAAACGGCAACTGGAGGCCCGTACCGCGGAAACGGGCGACCTGTTTCGTATTGACCCCAGTGACCCGGCGGCGATCATCTTTACCACTGGTTCCACAGGAGCACCAAAGGGTGTCTTGTACTCCCACAACAACTTTGTAAACCAGGCCACTGAGATACGTGATTACTACGGGATTGAGCCGGGTGGCGTTGATGTTTCCGGGTTCCCGCTCTTTGCACTCTTCAACGCCGGTATGGGGGTGACTACCGTCGTGCCGAAAATGGATTTTACCAAGCCGGCCGATGTCGATCCCCTCGAGATCATTTCCGCCGTGAAGGATTGGAATGCGGATCAGTCCTTTGGCTCCCCGGCGCTGTGGACGACGGTGGGACGCTACTGTGAAAAGCAGGGTGTCCGTTTGCCGACCCTGAAACGGGTGTTGACGGCGGGAGCTCCGGTGCCTCCCCATGTCCTCGGACGACTGAAAAAGATCATTGCCGATGACGGAGAGATCCACACCCCCTACGGAGCTACTGAAGCCTTGCCAGTGGCATCCATGGATGCCACCACCGTGCTTGCCGAGACCGCAGCTCTTACCGAACAGGGTAAAGGAACCTGTGTGGGGAATCGATTTCCGGGCATGCAAAGTCGTGTGATCGAAATCACAGACGAACCCATTGAAGATATTTCACAAACGAAAGAGATGCCGACCAACCAAATTGGCGAACTCATGGTCAAAGGCGACGTGGTGACCGAAAAATACGTTACCCGCAGTGAAGCGAACGCGTTGCACAAGGTTTCCGATGGTGATTCCTTCTGGCACCGGATGGGGGACGTCGGTTACCTGGATGAAAAGGACCGGTTCTGGTTCTGTGGTCGCAAAGGGCACCGGATCACCACCCCGGAGGGGGTAATGTACACCATTCCCTGCGAGGCGATTTTCAACGCTCACCGTTCGGTTTACCGGACGGCTCTTGTTGGACTGGGGGAGGCTGCCCGGCAACGACCGGTCCTCGTGATCGAAGTCTGGCCCGAACGGAAGCCCCTGGGCAAAGAGGAAAAGGCCCGTCTTCTGACGGAGCTGAGGGAACTGGGAAAGGAGAACGAACTGACCCACGCCATACAAAACTTTCTGTTTATTGATAAAATGCCGGTAGATATCCGGCACAACTCCAAAATTTTCCGGGAAAAGCTGAGGACGTGGGCCGCCGGAAAGGTCGAAACGGTTTAACAACGTTTTTGAAACAGGCAGAGCTTATGTCATCGCTGGAACAGACTGAGTGTCCCGAGTGTGGGCAGGTCGTTCATTACCAGCCGCAACGCTGGAAGGCCCAGGTTGTCTGTTCCAACTGCCAGGCGATGTTCCCTGTTGAGGCGATGAATCCTCCGGTTGGGAACACGGACGCGCCCCCGATCCCTTCGCACCTGCAGGGACAGAACGAATCATCGATGCCGGCCGATGCGCCGATGTCTGAAGGGACGCCCGATGGTGAGAGTTTCCGTTACAAGCGGTCCAAGGTTGGCGGAATCGTAATTGTTTCGAGCCTGATGGTATTGCTGGCTGGCGGCGTGGTGGCCGGAATCGTTGCCCTGGCGATGATTGACAGCAATTCCAAGGCAAGCAGCAGGAAAGAAAAAGAAAACGCCGAAGCCAAGGAAAAAGTCAATTTCATCACAGCCGGCAAGAAGCGGGCCAAGTTGGGTGACCTGGAAGTTGGAGTCAAGCTGGTTGAATTCGGTCCCCTGCGCGTCAAGGATCAGACCAACAAGGTGCACGTTTCCAGCGACCCAATGCTCCAGATTCACCTGGAAATCCGCTCCAGGCGGTCCAGTGAGGTTGATTACGTCAGCTGGTATGGAAATTCATTCACACGCGGCGGGGATCAGGTGGTTGCCGAGTTGACCGACCAGGATGGCAAGTCCTGTGACATGCCGGTTTTTGAGGATGTGAAAGGTCTGTTTGGGCACACACCCAAAGCAACACTGGAAAAGAACCAACGCCTCCAGGATTGCATGATTTTCGAGATCCCTGCGGGCAAGACCATTACCGATATCCAGGAACTTCGTCTGACACTTCCGATG
>JAYZFP010000200.1:0-33716 GCA_036336715.1 Planctomycetota bacterium | reverse complement strand
CTGGTCCTGGATATCGTAGTGGCCAGCCTGAGCAATACGATGGGTTTGGTGATGCTGCCTCCCACGGTGCTCAGTTTGCCATTGAAGTTGCTGCTGTTTGTCATGGTGGACGGCTGGAACCTGGTGGTCACCATGCTCTTGAACAGTTTTGCAGGCCCTGTCTGAGGAGGATGCTGATGGTTGAGCTGGTTTCCAACGCTGTGATGCAGGTCATCATCCTTTCGATTCCCTTTTTGGTCGCCGGACTTCTGATCAGCCTCTTGACCGGTTTTTTGCAGGCGATCACCCAGATCCAGGATGCCACTATTTCCTTTGTTCCCCGACTGCTTTTCCTGCTGCTGCTGCTGATTCTGGGACTTCCCTGGTTCATGGAGATGATTGCCGGTTATTCCAGTGACCTTTTCAGGAACATCACGATTTCGACCGGGTGGATTGGCCGCGGATGATGGGGCTTGGCGAAGTGACTTCAGAGAAATCTTTGCTTGTACTGCTGACGTTTCTCAGGGTTTTGGCTCTCTGCCTGACGCTTCCGCGAATCATCCAATCAGGTTATTTCGTCCTGTTTCGAATATTGCTTTCGGTCGTGGTCACCCTGGCGATATGCCCGCTGGTCCTGATGGGATCCCGGGTTTCCCTTGCAGGCACGCCGGACTGGCTTTCGCTGGCGATTGGCGAGATTGGGATCGGTCTCAGCCTGGGATTGGCCGCAAGTTGCGTGATTCTTGGTTTGCAAATGGCTGGACAGTTGGTTTCCCAGTTGCTGGGTTTCCAGGTGGGGTCTCTGCAGCAGGGAAGAAATGCCGAAATGGGGACCGATTACCGGAAGCTGTTTTTCATCATGGGCCTGTTGTTCTGGCTTGGAGTTTCGGGACACCGCATGGCTATTGAAGGGCTGTTGTATACCTTCGAGACATTGGAGGTGGGGAACTCCCATTTTTCCGCAGAGGCGATGACCCTCGTCAATCAGTTGGTGGCTGTCTGCCTGGAGTTTGCCGTCCGATTTTCCCTCCCTGTGGTTCTTGTTTCCCTGGTGGGCTTTCTGGTTGCCGGATTCTCATCAAAAATTCTCGGAACGGGGCAGTCTGCAGCAAACGCTTTTTGCTTCAACCAATTCCTCTTGTTCCTGATCGTTTTTCCGTTGATCCTGGTGTTTTCCGAGGAGTCGTTCCGGCAAACCGCTTTTCAGTTGGAAACCCTGTTGGAGCATTTGTCCGACTGGGGAAGGAGATAGGTCATGTCCGAGAACGAACGTGTTCACGAACCCTCTCCCGTCCGGTTGCTTCAGGCCCGACAGGAGGGCCAGGTCGCACGTAGCGCCGAACTCAGTCGCGCATTGATGTTTTGTATTCTGTTGGGGATGGTCTTTTTCCTGTTCGGCTCATTTCTGGAGCTGGCCGCTGGCAAGATTTCGAAGACGCTTTCGGTCTCCCATGTGAGTCTGGATACGATCAGTGCCGAAGGACAGGCCGGATTCTGGCTCGGTATGTTCTATCCTCTGGTGGTTTTCCTGTCGGCAGTTGTTGGGATGGTTGTCCTGGTTTGGCATTTTCAGTTCCCGCTGACCCCCAGGTTCAGCAGGGTCGCCTGCGACCTTTCACGCGTTTCCTGGCAGCGGGGCCTGGGCCGTCTCTTTTCAGCGGACAACCTGGTGAAATGCCTGTTGTCACTGGCGGCGCTGGTGGCCCTGCTTCTGGTTGCCGGAAGCATGACCCGCGGTCATGCGCAGGCACTGGCGGGCATGGCCGGCCAGGCTACCGGACAAAGCCTGGATACGGCTCTCTCCTTCATCAAAAATGTTCTGGTTGCCAGCGGTTGCATCCTGGTTGTGCTCGGTTTTGCCGACTATCTGCGGGAACGGATACGATTGGCTATGCAGCTTCGCATGACCGACCAGGAACGGCGTGATGAGGCCCGGGAGGGGGAAATGAACCCGGAGACACGACGTCGAATTCGTGGCGGTTTGGGATAGAAGGTCTGGACAGGTTTTGTCAGCACTTTTTGTTGCTGAACGGAGATCAACGACCGCGAGGATTCGGATAGAGGTTGGGTAGTCCGGTCCACTCAAAACGAAGGTTTTGAACCCATCTCATGGTCCATCGCAGATTTCAGTTCCATGTCTTTAAGGGTGAGAGAACCCCTTCGGTCAAACGGACTTGAAGGAATTGATGAAAATGGTCCGTTCCCGGGCATCTTTCAAACCATCGTTGAGCCTTTTCAGCGCTTCGGTTTCAATCTGTCGAACCCGCTCACGGGTCAATCCGAGCTTTTGGCCAATTTCCTTCAGGGTGTGTGCGTCATGTTCTTCGAGGCCGAAACGCATTCTCAGGACGGTCGCCTCGCGGAGGTCCATCTCGTCAAGCATTTCCATCACGCGGGAGAGAACATCGGACTCAACGAGTTCGTCCTCGGGATTTTTCATCCTTTCGTCCATGATCATTTCGCCCAGGGACCAACCTGCTTCTGCCTGGTCCGTCTGGGGCGTCGAGTTGTAGATCCGGATTGCCTTCTTGATGATGGGGAGCTTCTTCTTGGGAAGCCCGAGCAGTCGGGTAATTTCTTCTGGGGTAGGGGACCGGCCCAACTCTTCTGTCAGCCTGCTGTTTGCCCTTCTCCACTTGGAAAGCAGTTCCACCATGTAGGCTGGAATCCGAATGGTCTTGGCGGAATTGATCAACGCTCTTTTGATCGACTGCTTGATCCAGTAACTGGCATAGGTGCTGAATCGGGTGCCGACGTTGGGGTCAAAGCCCTCTACAGCCCGCAACAGCCCCAGGTTTCCCTCTTCGATCAGGTCCTGCAGTCCCAATCCCTTACCGGTGTAGCCCCGGGCGATATTGACCACCAGACGGAGGTTGGCGCGAACCATACGGTCGCGGGCGCGAACGTCGCCGAGTGCGATAGCAGTAGCCAGCTGTTTTTCCTCGTCAGCCGTCAACAGCTTCGTTTCGTTAATTTCCCGAAGATAGGTTTCCAGTGGAGATTGAAGATTGCTGGAGACGTCGATTTCGTTCACCTGATTCATCTTTTCGGGTGATTCCATTTCATCGACTTCGGGACCGTTGATTTCTTCGACCATGTGACTGCTTTCGCTGCTGTTCACTTTGAGCTTCCGCCCAATTCAGGCCCGTATTGGCAAACCGAGTTGTTGCCGGGGCAAGAGTGAACGCTTCCTGACTATGACTGCAATTCGTGCCGCGTCCCTGCAGGGTTTAAATCATCCTGTAGGAAACCTTATCGACGCGCTGCCGCAGAGTGTTGAAAGAAAGGGGAAATGGATAGATAGGCCGATTATTCCGCCTCTAACAGCGATAAGAGAAAGAACACTCCGGGAAATGGCATGAAAAAACCCGCCAGGGTTCTGGCGGGCTGTGATCTTTCAGATGCAATTCCTGGGTTCAGGCGATGGCGGTTGTCCGTCTGCCTTTCCGGGTCACTCGTTGTCTTCGGAACCGTTTTCGGACGTTTTGATCAGCGGACCGGAATCTCCCAGGCCACCCTTGAGCTCGGAATCCTCCTTCTGCTGGGCTGCCTGTTTCTGGGCTTCCTTGGCCTCTTCTTCCGGAGTCCAGTCTACCCGTTTTCGGGAAAGTCCGATTTTCCGTTCCTCTGTATCGACCCGCAGAACCTTGACTTCCAGCTCGTCGCCAACGTTGACAACTTTCTGGGCGTCTTCGATTTTGTCGTCTGCAAGTTCCGAGATGTGAAGCAAACCCTCGAGGCCATCTTCGAGGCCGACAAAAACACCAAAGTTGGTAATCTTGGTGACTTTGCCCTTGATGAGTTGGCCCGGCTGGTATTTGGCCGGAATATCCGTTGCCCAGGGATCGTTGTCCAGTTGTTTCATGCCGAGGGCGATTCGACGTCGTTCGGGGTCGACCGCCAGAATCTTGCACTCGACTTCCTGTCCCTTTTCCAGCATTTCGTTGGGATGGCTGATTTTCCGTGTCCATGACATGTCCGAAACGTGCAACAGTCCGTCGATTCCTTCCTCGAGTTCGATGAAGGCACCATAATTGGTCAGGTTGCGAACATTTCCCTTGACCGTTCCATCGATCGGATAGCGATCCAGGATATTGTCCCATGGATTGTTCTGGGTCTGTTTCATACCGAGGGACATCTGTTCCCCTTTGCGGTCGATTCCCAAAACGGCCACTTCGATTTCGTCACCGATCTGAACAACTTCGTTAGGGTGATTGATTCGCTTGACCCACGACATTTCGGAAATGTGCACCAGGCCCTCGATGCCGTCTTCAAGTTTGACGAAGGCACCATAGCTCATGACATTGACCACCTCACCATTGAAAACACCACCAATTGGGTATTTTTCTTCGACGTCGTCCCAAGGATTGGACTGCATCTGTTTGAGACCCAGAGCAATTTTTTCCTTTTCCCGGTCGATGTTCAGAATCATCACGTCGATTTCCTGGTCCATGGAGACCATTTGCGACGGGTGATTGATGCGAGCGTGGGACATGTCGGTGATGTGGAGCAGGCCATCGATACCACCGAGGTCGACAAACGCACCAAAGTCCGCGATGTTCTTGACAATCCCCTTGCGGATGTCTCTTTCCTTGAGTTCCCGGAGCAGGATCTCACGGATATATTTTCGCTCGCTCTCGATCAGTGCTCTCCGGCTGACCACGATATTCCGACGCTCGGTGTCAATTTTCAGCACCTCACATTGAACATATCTTCCGATGTAGTCTCCGATGTCTCCCGGTCGCCGGATATCGACCTGGCTGGCGGGAAGGAAAACAGGTACCCCAATCTCAACCAGCAAACCACCCTTGATTTTCTTGGTCACCTGGCCAAGGACCACGTCGCCCTCCTTGACCTTCTTGATGACAGATTCCCAGTGCAGGATGTGATCCGCTTTGGTCTTGCTGATGGAAATCAACCCGAATGGGTCATCGGTTTCGCCAAACTCGTCTTCAATGTCCTCAACATAGACATGGACCTGCTGTCCGACTTCCGGTGGGGGGTCGGTGACTTCGTTCCACTCGCTGCGGTCCACGCTGCCTTCACTTTTGAAACCGACGTCGATCAGGACCTTTTCAGAGTCGACCCGCAGGATTTTTCCCTGAACGATTTTATTCAGGTCGATTTCGCTGTTTTGCTCAAAGACTTCGTTTTCAACAAATTGTTTGTCAAAATCTTCGTCGGTACCGGCGAACAATGACGACATTTGTGAATCGATATCGTCGTCTTCGATGTTGGCGATCAGGTTCCTGTTTACCATGAGATGATTTCCTTTGTGTCTTTCAGGCTCGTCCCTGGGACTGTTGATGCGAAAAGAGTGGGGCATCAACGCGATGCTGCAAGAGACACAAGATTTTGGTTGCTTGCTGAGCGGTAGCTTGAATTCGCTATTCCTGCAGGGCAAGACATGGGGGACAAAATGGGTTTATTCGAATCCGTCGAAGTTACACGAAATCAGAGTTGACAACAACGGCTAAATCGTGTTTCTGCATACAAAACAGCCGAAAAACGACCTCCTCACGACTGACGGGTGGCTCGCAGTGTCTGTGGGGCCTGCCGGGTAGATGGGAGCCAGTGGGAATGGGGCAGTTCAGGAGGGGGGCGGGAAATCCGGGATCCGGACCTGTGCCAGAAATCTCGGTCAAATCGAGGCCTGAACCGAGGGATGGGCCGCGCTGCTTGGCAGGCGGCCTCAATCGAGGACGGCTGGAGGAATCGCGCTGAAACCCTGGAGATTCAAACCGGCATCCTTGCGAATCGCCTCGTTCTTCAGCTTTCCGCCAGTCAATTCATAATCAAAAACCGTGTGCTCGCTGGCAGGAATGGTGAGCCCTTCGGATTGCTTCCAGGTGACTTCGGAAGTCTTGCCGACCACCCCGATGACTTTCAGCCAGTCGTCTGAGACCCCAAAGTTCAACTTCTGGCTGTCTGTTTCGGTGTCCCGGAACTGGATCGTCCACACGTCATTTTGTTGAGGGAAAAAACTGTCAAAACATTTGAATACCAGGGACTGGTTCCTGACAAACGTTTGGCTGACATTTGCGTGTGTCACCAGGCTGGTCCCTGTTCCATAGTTGAAAATGGATTGCTCTGTCTCAATCCTGACCGGCAAAATGCTCGATGCGGGTCCGGCATCGTAATGGATCAAACCGAGGCTGGAAATGGATGTCATTCGATTCAGGTAAATCTCGATGTCGCCATTTGCCGTGCCGGCAGGAATTTCCGCAGGGCCAAGTTCGAACATGCGACTGTCAGAGACAAAAAGCCCGTTTTCAAACTGGAAAGTCATCGGGAAGCTGTCGGCCATCTGCACAAAAGCGGCTTCGCCTCGCACGCAGCATTTGACGAATGCCATCGAAGGCTTTGGGACACTGGTTTCCTTGGGCGCGATTTCAAACATTGCCAGGTTGCGTTTTTTGGGAAGCACCGAGAAGAAACTGGCGTTATCAACAACCTTGGCTCCATCCCGATCGTTGGCGACTGTCAGCGAGCAATCCGAAAATGACGTGGAAAGAACTCCCTCGAGTTCCAGTAATGACACCGCAGCCGGACGTGGTCCGTCCGCCGGATCTGCGAGAGATCCGGTTTCCATTCTCAGGTGGATGTTCTTGAATTCAATGTTTCCTCCACGAATCCGGAACATACCGTTATCGGAAAGGTCCTGCGGGCGGAAAATCAGAATGCTCTCCTGTTCTCCGCCAGAGGTGATCAGCAGGGACTGGTTGACTTTGACTGAAATCGGCTTGTCCAGGAGTATGGCGTTTTCGAAGATCCTGATTTCGTTGAGACGGGGATCTGCATTGACGGCTTCCAGGGCTGATTCGAGGTCGTCCACGCTCAGGGCATTTTCGTTCTCGGCTGTCGGGGCCCCCACGGCAACAAAATTGGGGAGGCTCCCCTTTTGGGGTGCGACCTCTTTGATTGGATCCTGTTGGGAACCAGCCGGATCTTCAGTCGGCCCTTGCCCCGCAGGGGCACCGGGATTGGATGCGGAGAGGTCACTGCCGGTTTCCGCACCTGAGTTCTGGGGACCTTTGGATTCAACGGATTTTTTCAGGTCCCCTGCAACCCGGTCTGGTCGGCCGGCAAGCTGCTCATTCGTGGGGTTCCCGGAAAAATCAGTGTTGCTGTTGACAGGTTGAACCGGCATGGAGCTGCCGGACCGGTCCAGGTAAAGAACAAAGCAAACCAGCAGGACAATCGGGACAAGCACAGGTACCAGTTGCATGGTCCAGGTCGGCTTCTGAATGATCTTTTTCACAACGACATTGTCGTCATAGCCTAGTAGCGGGATGTTGTTTCTGCTGGCCAGGTCCTGTACTTCGGCAATCAGTTCTGCCGGTTTCTGGTAGCGGTCGGTCGGGTCAATCGCAAGCAGCTTTGCAGTCATCTCGTCAAAACCGTGGGGCAGGTCGGTTCGGTAATCCGACGGTTTGGGGCGTTTCTCGCTGCTGTGCTGGATGATTTTTTCAATGGGAGTGCCCTGCGGATAGGGGGGCTGCCCGGTGAACATGAAAAACAGGGTGCAACCCAGGGAGTAGAGGTCGGAACGCACGTCTGCAGACCTGGAGTCCCGCGCCTGCTCAGGTGAAAGGTAATCGTACGTTCCGAGGGTAACCCCGGTTTGGGTCAGGCTCTGGTCGGTTTCGTTTTCCTTGGGGGAGCGTGCCAGTCCAAGGTCGATCAATTTCAACTTTCCGCCATCGGTGACAACAACGTTTGCCGGTTTGACGTCACGATGAACAACCCCTCTCTGGTAGGCGTGCTGTATGGCCAGTGCAAGTTGAAATGTGTATCTCAGCCCAAGCTCCAGCGGTAACGGTCCGATTCGCCGAACCAGTTGCGCCAGATTGTCACCCTCGACAAATTCAAAAATGATGTAATCGCAAATTTCATCGGATCCGACCTGAAAAACCCTGGAGATGTTAGGGTGATCCAGGCGGGCGGCGCTGCGGGCCTCCACCTGGAATCGCTGGGTCGTCTCTTTGCTGGTTCCGGTTCGGGGAAGGAGTTTGATGGCCACCGAGCGGGAAAGCACCGAATCAAAAGCCCGGAAGACCAGTCCCATGCCCCCGCCACCGAGGAACTGTTTCAGCTCAAAATGACCAATCCTCCTTCCCTCGAGGGTGGTGAAGGTTTCCTTGTCGACCCCGGTGTGGACGTTTTGGGAAATGACCGTCAATTCGTCCGGTGAAATTTCGGGTGTCGGCCGCGCAACAGACAACTGCTGACCGAGCGAATCAGAGTTCGCGTCATTGGTTGCCCCGAAAGCCGCCTCGCCCAATGAGCTGCCGCCTTCTCCCGCTGATCTATTGGAAAGTGAATCCGTCATTTCCATCGCTTTCGCAAACCGGTCAAGCGATTGCATCCTGCATTCAGCCCGGTTCACTGGTAGGTTTGGACGAATGTCCGAAAAGAAGAGATGACTTCATCATAAGTGACCCGGGGCAAAGGGTCAAATTTTGCAGAATGCCGGAAAAACCGGTAATCTCCGCAAATTCGTAGGTTTGGAACCGCTTGGGCCCACCAGGCAGGTTCGCGCCGGGGCAATCGTGAGCCAGCTGTTTGTCGTCTTGAACCAGCGGAGTCTGGAACCAGTCCGCCGACGAGGTCGGGCCTGGGTTGCCCCGTTTGGTTCGGCTGAATTTTTCAGGGAGACCTGGAGAATCTGTCCGAGGGAGCTGTGGGAGTCGTGCAGGAACACAGGCTCGCACGGCTAGTTCTGTTCGTTCCCTTCCATCCCGGATTGAATCTCTTTCCAGCCTTTTTGCAGGTCAAAACCCGATGCGGAAAATTCGGCGTTGGTGAAACGAATGGTCCCCTCCTGATCCACCAACCATACCGAAGGCAGGTTGCGAACACCAAAAAGGCGGGGTAAGGGGGAGTCCAGTTTTCCGGCAAACGCATGGTGTTGGGCGAAAGGGGGTTGTCTTTTATGCTCCCGGTGTTTTTCCTGATCCGATCCGATTGCAATGGCCAACACTGCGAGTCCCGGCTCAAGATGAAGTTTTTCAAGTTGCCCCCTGATTTTTGTCGGTATCGAATTCCGGGGAGACCAGAAGACGACGAGCTTCGCCTGGTTGGAAGACTCGAGCAGATCGACTGTTTTTGACCGTTCAAGCCCCTTTAAGGATGGGATTTTTTCACCCCGTTTCAGGACTCGGTGAAGGGTCAGTTGAATGGTGTCCAGCTTGACTTCCTCGACCTCCAGGACCTTCAAGCGGGCATAGAAATCGGCTTTGAATTCCTGCTTTCGGTACTCGATCCTGAATTCACCCGCCAGGTCGTAATCGCCTGGTTTCACTCCACTGAATTCGAAACGGTTGCCCGTTTGCAAACGGGTCTCTTTTTTGGGCAGGCGGGAAAATCTTTTTTCTTCCGCGGCGCGGTGATTTTTTCCGGCTTCGGTTTTTTGCCATTGGGCCCGCCATTGGGCTTTTCGGGCTTGAGGCCAGGTATCAAATTCTGCCGGTGTCGGGAGCGGGGCGGGAACAAATGCTGCCACTAATATCAACCGGCTGCTCGTGACTCGGATACCTTCAGGCTCTACTGACGGGGCAAAGGAAATGGTTCTGGTGACCCGGCTGCCTTTTCCGGGAACCGGTTGATTTGCCATGCAATGGGCGAATACGGTTGCCGGGCAGAGCAGTCCAGCCAGCATCAGGATCAGGCGGATTCGGATTCTGGAAGAGAAGGGCATGATTGCCTCCAGCAACAGGGGAACCTGATTTTCGCCCGGATCCGTTTCCCAGGTTAACAACGGGATGACTGGGAACCCTTGGCTGAAAGTTTATTCCTCTCGCGGCTGGTAAGCGGTTGAAGGAAAGGGAACGGGATGAAAGCAACCGGACTGGCTCTCCAGCTTGTCCGAAACAAAAAAACCCCGGCAAAAAACCGGGGATGCATGATGGTAAAGCGGACAGACCTACTGTCGGTTAGGCAATCCTGTCTCGACAAGCCATGCGGAGAAGCACGCAATCAGGCCTGGAAGGAACTTCCGCAGCCGCAGCTCTTGGTGACATTTGGATTGTCGAAGGTGAAGCCACGCTGCTCAATGCTTTCGTAGTAATCCAGAGTTGTGCCTTCGAGATAAAGCAGGCATTTTTTATCCACGACAACCGTCACACCGTGCTGTTCGATCTTCAGATCCGCTTCGGCATCTGACTTGTCGTCGAAATCGAGTGCGTACTGGAACCCGCTGCACCCGCCCCCTTTTACACCGATCCGAAGCATAACTTCGCCTTCGCGGTTCTGTTCGTCCATGGCACGGCGGACTTCGTTAGCTGCTTTTTCGGTCAATACAATCGACATGTTTTCCTCGTTTTTTTCTTCGTTCGAAAGCGATACTGGTAATTCAGCCTGACAGCTTTATTTGCGAAATTTTATCCGATTCCTCTGGAATGAAAAGCCGAATAATTACCAAGCCTAACCTGAGCGGGGCAATATTTCCAATCAAAACCCTGATTTGTCTCGGGTGTTTAAGCCCCGGCCGAATAACTCCTTGCCGCTGGTCGAAAATCGAACCGGACAATTGGTTTTCCCGGCAGTTTGCGGCGAAAGGCTCAAGATGGGACGATCAGGGATTGCCCCGTCATCTCAGGTGGTTGATCTACTCCGAGCAACGCCAATGCAGTGGGGGCTATGTCGGCGAGTCGGCCACCGCTTTTCAGTTTTCCAGTGCGGTACTGGGTATCCACCAGGATCAGGGGGACCTGGTAGGTCGTGTGTGCCGTGTGAGGACCTCCGGTCGCCGGATCAATCATCTGTTCACAGTTTCCATGGTCGGCGGTTACGATAAGCGACCCGCCAAGCTCCAGCGTTTTGACCACAACCCGGCCAACGCAGGCATCCACGGTTTCCACGGCCTCGATGGCTGCTTGCAGGTTTCCCGTATGCCCGACCATGTCGCCGTTGGCAAAGTTGACAATCACCAAGTCATGCTGACCGCTTTCCAATTCCCGCACCACCGAATCAGCGATTTCGTTGGCTGACATTTCCGGTTTCTGGTCATACGTGGATACATCCCTCGGTGAGGGAACCATTGCACGGGATTCGTTGTTGAATGGATCATCAAAATAATCATTGAAGAAAAACGTTACGTGCGGGTATTTTTCTGTTTCGGCACAACGTAACTGTTTCAATCCGAGCGAGCTGGCATATTCGCCAAGGATATCCGTCATCCGCTCGCGTTTTTCAAAAATCACCTTTACCGGAAGGCCTGCCTCGTAACCGGTCATCGTGGCGTAATAAAGGTTGTCGATCTTCTCGCCTCGATCAAACCCGCCGCCGTCGATTCCCGCCCAGTCTTCGTCACCGTAAACGAAAGCCTTGGTAATTTCGCGGGTCCGATCTCCACGGTAATTCAGGAAAATCACCGCATCTCCATCGTTGATGGTACGTGTCTTTCCCCCGACCGGAATCGAAGTGGCTTCAATGAATTCATCTCCCTTGCGGCTTTCTTCGGTGGGTTGGTCGTAATACTGTTGGACGGCGTCTTCGGCGCTGGTTGCCGTTTTTTCGCTACCGCTTGTCAGCATCCGGTAGGCCGATTCGACACGTTCCCAACGGAGGTCCCGGTCCATGGCATAAAATCGCCCCACCACCGAAGCGATCGCGCCCACGCCTTGCTCTGAAAGTTTTGATTCAATCTGTTGAATGTAGCCAAGGCCGCCATTGGGGGAGGTGTCCCTTCCGTCGGTGATTGCATGGATCAACAGTCGATCCGCCTCCAGGCCCGATCTCTTGAACAGGTCAATGATGGCAAAACCGTGTTCGATGTCACTATGCACTCTGCCATCAGACATCAGGCCCAGCAGGTGAATCGACCCTCCTGTCTTCTTGACATGATCCACGGCTCCCGCGAGGACGGGGTTGGTAAAGAATGACCCGTCACGGATGGAACGGGTGATGCGCATCACCTCCTGGTCCACGATCCGGCCGGCACCAATGTTCTGGTGCCCTACTTCGCTATTTCCCATGACACCATCAGGGAGGCCCACGTCCTCTCCCGAAGTGTGAATCAGTACATGGGGATATTCACCCATCAGTCCATCAGCAACGGGTGTCTTGGCAAGGTGAATGGCATTGGCGTGATTCCATTCGGCATGGGGGTTTTCTCCCCATCCATCGCGAACAATGACTACGACCGGTTTTCGTCTCAGTTCAGGCATTTCGTATTAACCAGTTTTCAGCGGGAAGCGGGCAGGCCCCAGGTGATTAGGCCAGGTTTTTTCTTGCGGCAGCAATACTGTCCACCGGGGTGATATGTGTTAAGTTTTTTCCTTTCCTCTTGAATTTGCCATAACCGTCCCGCTCTCACAACGGGGTGATTCCCGGCAGCTGACCGTAACCTTTGAAAAGACCGAATCGGAATCCTTAATGTTGAAATATGACTTTTCGAACGCCCTGAATGCCGGGCAATACGGCATTGAGCAATCTGATATTGATGACCTCACGGGCGCCCTCGAGGATTCCAGGGCGGAAATTCTGGACGTCGACATTCCGATGTTCGAAAACGGAACGCAAATCCCCGAAGAAAAAAAACCCCTGGACACGGCCTTTATTGACTTCCCCCGCCAGTTGCTGGACGAGTACGCCGCGGAAAAGGACCAATCCGAGTTGGGGCAGATTCTCACGTGCGGGCGCGACATTCGTTCCCGTGTGGATCGGGCGGTGGTGCTGGGAATTGGCGGTTCCTACATGGGAGCCCGGGCCCTGATGGACAGTTGCTGCGAGCCCTATTTCAATGAACTTCCCAAGTCGCTCCGCGGAGATCGGCCACGTATCTACTTTGAGGGGAACAATGTCGATAACGATGCAACCCGGGGGTTGTTGCGATTGCTGAATGCGCCGTCCGATGCCCCCTGCGATGACTGGGCGATCGTAGTGATCAGCAAGAGTGGTGGGACTACCGAGACAGCCGTCGCCTTCAGGCAATTCCTGAATGCTTTCCAGCAATCGGTTGGAAAGGACAAAACGGCAGACCTGGTGATCCCGGTGACGGGGACTTCTGGAAAGCTTTTTGAACTTTCCAATGCGTTGGGATGCAAGCACCGTTTTCGAGTTCCCGATGGAATCGGCGGACGGTTTTCAGTGACCTGTGCGGTCGGGTTGGTACCGGCGGCAATCATGGGATTGGACCTGGTTTCCTTTTTGCAGGGAGCCGTTGACATGACCCGTCATTTTAAAGAGCAGCCGGTCAATTCGAATGTGGTGATGGATTATGTTGCCGTCAATCATCTGCTGGAAAAAAAGGGGATGGACATACGGCTTTTGAGCGTCTGGTCCAAGGCCCTCGAATCCATGGGGCTTTGGTACGACCAGTTGTTGGCCGAAAGTCTCGGTAAGGCATCCAGGGGTGCGTTGCCCCTCACGGTCGTTAACTCGAGAGACCTCCACTCCCGGGCCCAGCAACACCAGGAAGGAAAACGGGACAAGGTGGTCAACAATGTGATTGTGGAATCCTGGCGCGAAGATGCTCTTGCCGTCGGGGGGAGTGACCTGGACCAGGACCGCCTGAACGAGATCAGTGAAAAAACCCTGCCTGAAATCATGACTGCCGCAATCCGTGGAACCAACGATGCCTATGCAGAAGACCGGCGTCCGACTACCGATTTGTTGATGCCCCGGGTGAATGAGTATTACCTCGGACAGTTCTTTCAGATGATGATGCTGGCAACCGTGTTGGAGGGGCGGCTTCTCGGCTTGAACCCATACGGCCAACCGGGGGTTGAAAAATACAAGGTCAACATGAACCGTTACCTGGGCCGTACCTGAGTGTCTTTTCCCGAACAGGGTTCAATCCGGTAAAGTCGCGGCAGCCAATGCAGATGCTCGGCAACATTCGGGCTCTTCCCTTTCGGGCTCTGAAGCGGTTGTGGCGGGATTTTTATCGCCAGTTGTGAAATGTGTGCCTTCGAGTTCTGGTGGCTGCCGTTTCAATCTTTGGATATTCAATTTGCTATTTCGGCAAAAGGGTTTTGCCGGAACAGGAATCATCGTAAATTGAGGGCTGTCTTTTGGCGGTCGAGAATTGGTTTGAACGAACCGGTCAACCCATCCGTAATTACCTTGGAACACGATGGAAGCTCTATGAAACTTACATGGTACGGTCATGGGACCTGGCAGATTGAAACCGCCGGGAAAACGATTTTGCTGGATCCGTTTCTCAACGAGAATCCCACTTCACCAGTTACCGCGGACGAGGTCTCTGCGGACGTGATCCTGGTGTCCCATGGGCACTTTGATCATGTCAGTGACGTTGAGTCAATTGCCAATCGCTGTAAGTCGTCGGTGGTTGCCATTTACGAAATTGCTACCTGGTTTGCCGAAAAGCACCAGGTGCAGGATACGATCGGGATGAATATCGGTGGCACGGCAGACCTTGGATTTGCCACCGTCAAGATGACACCGGCAATCCACAGTTCCCAATTGCCTGATGGAAGTTGCGGTGGGATGCCTGCCGGTTTTGTTTTGATGGCCGAGGGGAAAAAGGTATATTTTGCCTGCGATACCGCACTGTTCGGAGATATGGAATTGATTGGTTCCAGCGGCCTCGACCTTGCTGTACTGCCGATTGGTGATCTGTTTACCATGGGGGTGGATGACTCCATCGAGGCCACACGAATGACCAATCCAAAAAAAGTGCTGCCGGCACACTACAACACGTGGCCACCCATTGAGCAGGATGGAGATGCCTGGGCGGAAAAAATCCGCTCGCAAACCCAATCCGAGCCTTTTGTTCTCAAGCCAGGGGAATCGTTTGAGTTGTGATGGGAAAAGAATGAAACGAACCAATAAGATTTTTGCTCTCGCAAGCCTGCTGCTCATGGTGGGATGGCACAGTGGGACTGCAGCGGATGAGGTACGCTGGAAATTCGGTGTGGGCGATCAGTACAAAGTGAAGATCTTCCAGAAGTCGAATCTTAACTCGAAGGTCAACCGGACCCGCGTTGATGTGGATCTCGAGTTGAATTGTGAAATGTACTGGAAGGTTCTTTCGATTGCTGAGAACGGAAACGCAACGATTGAACAGGCTTTCACCCGGATGCAGGTAAAGGTGGTCAAGACCGCCAAGCCGACCATTGTCTACGATACGGACCAGCAATCCCCCGCCGAAAAAAATGCGAAACACTTCAAGGAGGTCTATGACAAGCTCGTCGGGATTCGCTTCAAGGTGGAAATGACAGATCGGGGCCAGATCCAGAAAGTCGAGCCTGATCAAAAAGACAAGGAGACTTTGCGGAAAATTCCTGAGTCGATGGAGGCCCGCCGACTGTTTGAAAAAAGGGGCTTGGAAGAAATCTACAACAGTGGCGGTTTTGTGCTTCCGGCCGATTCGGTCGAAAAGGGCTTTCAATGGCCGGTTCGCAAGGAGCAGAAATTGACCTTCGGCAAGGCCAACTTCGAGACCCTTTTTACCTACCTCGGAACCGGGGAATCTGACGCTTTGGCCCGATTCCGTATGGAAGCTACGGCGCGTTTGGTTGACCAGCCACAAAATCCTGCTGAAAAACCTATGCAGTTGAGAAAGCAGGAACAGACGGGTGAAATACAGTTTGATACCCGTAACGGGTTCCTGCGTTCCATTGTCGTTAACCAGGAAATGGAGACCGAAAAGCCCTACCGGGAAATGCTGATCGAGACGGTTTCCAGTCTGGAATACCGTGTCACAATCGAGAAATCAAAATAGAGCGGATTCGGCAACCGGGAATCGCTCTGCGAACCTGGTGTAGGGAGAGCCTGTTACTCTGGCTGTGTTGAATGGAGTTTCTTCTTTGCGGTGATTAAACTGTCAGGAAGAAACACGAACATCTCCCATGCCTTTGCCAAAAGGGTTCCGGGGATTGGGTTCCGGGGACTGGGTTCCGGGGATTGGGTTCCGGGGATTGGGCTCCGGGGATTGGGCTCCGGGAGCGTAAAATGTCTCTGCCGCATCGACGAAATTTTGTTGGTGCATTCAACTAAAAAATAATCAACAGGACAGGAACAGGAAAATGAAGAATTTTAATCGAAGCAGCCGACGTGAGTTTGTGGCGGGCGTGACTGCCGGTGCCGCCGGCTTGATGCTTCCATTCACTCCGGAAGTCCGGGCGTCCCAATCGCCCAATGAACGGCCCGTTTTTGCCACCATCGGCCTTCGTAACCAGGGGTGGGCCATTACCAGCAAGTCTACAAAGTTTGCGGACTTTGCTGCTCTGGCTGATGTTGATTCCAAGGTTTTGGGAACCAACGTGGAAAATGTCAAAAAGAGGCAGAAAAAAGCGCCTGAGTCCTATGGTGATTACCGAAAGGTGCTGGACAGAAAGGACGTCGACGCGGTCATGATTGCGACGCCCGACCATTGGCACACCAAGATTGCGGTCGAAGCCATGCTGGCCGGCAAGGATGTCTATTGCGAAAAACCTCTGACATTGACGATTGCGGAAGGGAAGTTGATCGAAAAAATGGTTAAAAAGACCGGCCGGGTTTTTCAGGTCGGAACCATGCAAAGAACGGAATCCGGTCAAAGATTCCTTCTGGCTGTAGCACTCGTTCGCGCCGGACGCATTGGAAAGGTCAGCAAGGTTACCTGCGGAATTGGCGGGTTTGGACCCTCCCCCAAAATACCGGTAGCTCCGGTTCCCGATGAACTCGACTGGGATACCTGGCTGGGGCCGGCTCCCAAAGTGGAATACAGGGCTCTGCCAGAAATTCGCAAGGGTTACGGTGGTGGAGTGCCCCTGTACAGCAATTGTCATTACGCGTTCAGGAACTGGCACGAATATTCCGGCGGCAAGCTGACGGACTGGGGAGCTCATCACGTCGACATCGCCTGCTGGGCCACCGGGACCAGTGACACCGGGCCTACGCGCGTGACGCCGCTGAATTTTGAGATGGGAGTCCCCCACAAGGATGGGCATCCCCTTGTTGCGGATCAGTACAACATTGCCATCAAGTTCAACATCCAGGCTGCGATGCCCTACGGAATCGAGATGATCATCACCAACGAGGGTGATAACGGGATCCTGTTTGAGGGGTCCAAGGGAAGGTTCTTCGTGAACCGGGGTAAAATCGTTGGCAAACCGGTCGAGGATCTCAAGGCCAATCCCCTGCCGGATGATGCGATCGAAAAAGTATACGGTGGCCCGGTTGCCGAAAATCACACGGCGAACTTCATCGATGCCATGAGAAAACGGGAACAGCCTGTTTCCGATGTATGGTCACACAACCGAATGTTGGAAATCTGCCACCTTTCCAACATTGCGATGCGGCTGGACCGGGAGGTCAAGTGGAATCCGATCAAGAGGGAAATCATTGGCGATGAGCAGGCCAATTCTTTCCTGTCCCGTGAAAATCGCAAGGGTTACGAAATCAACATGTAATCGCAGGAGAAATTCCGGTCTTTGGATACCGGTTCCCATCAATAGGACACGAGCGTCCAATGAACACCTTTGAAATCCCCGGCAGTGACCGGGGATTTTTTTGTGGGGCCATGGCGGAGAGGGCTTCAGGGCAACAGGGAAAGCACCGATTGGCTTGGTCGGGTGATGACATGAGCGGCAATCAGGCTGCCAAGCTGATCGACTTTCTGGCTTCCTGCAGCGACTGCCGTCTTCACAGCTGCCACATCCCCCTTGATGATCACGGTAACGTAACCGCCACCCAGTTTTTCTTTTCCAATGACTTCCACCTCGGCTGCCTTGCAAGCTGTGTCGATCGCATCGAATACGGCGGTGAATCCCTGGGTCTCAATGAAACCGAGGGCTGCGACTGGTTCGGATTCTGGCATTTCAGTTTGACCTTTCGGTAGGTGGACAACGTCCTGTTGGATTAGAGGATTGTATTCGGAGGGAACATCAATCACCGAGTAGGAACCCTCTTCGCAACGATTCAACGAAGTCGTGACGGGGGATCCCTTCAGCTGTTCAGCCAGTTCGATACCGGTTTGCAAGGCGGATTCTACCTGTGCGACATCGCCGACAATCTTGACACAGACGCCCAGAAGGTCATTCAGCTCTGCCTGCAGGACTTCTACATGGAAACCTTTTTCCATGGCGTCGAGTGCCACCAGGGCGGGAGTGTATCCCGTGGTCTCAAGGAGTCCGATCGTTCGCTGCATTTTGTCAATCCTGCCCGGGGGCATGGAAGTTCAGGGAGTCGCCGGTTTTTCGGAATCCAGACGGGCCATGGATTCCTTGAGCTTCTTATCAATGACTTCAATCCAGCGTTCCGCTGGAACCTGCTCATATCCGGCTTTCAGCAGTGGGGTCCCATCGAACCGCAATAGCAGGATTGTAGGGAACCCGGTCACCCGGTATTGGTCACGCAGTGTGACATTTACCTTCATGATTTCGGGGTCTATTTTTTTGTTATTGGGAAAATCGATTTCCAGCAGGATCACATTCTTTTTTGCCCAGGTTGCAAAGGCTTCGGTGTTGAGAATCTGGTGGTCAAGCAACTGGCAGTACTTGCACCAGTCACTGCCTGTGAAAAACGCAAAGATGGGCTTGCCGGTTTCTTTGGATTTTGTGGCGGCATCTGCATAGGAGGTCATCCATTTGATCCGCGATTGCAGGATCGGCGGTTTTTTTCTTTTGCTTTCCTTTTCCCCGGTACCGCATCCGGTGACGACCAGTAAAGCAAATCCAATAGCTGTTAAAAGTCTCATGTTTCAATTCCTGTGCAATCACCTTGCACCATTGTTGTTGCCGAAGGACAAAAGTGACAGGTGTAATCGTGGATTTCCGGGTAAATGCGTCCGGTTGAGCTACCCGGGAAGGATCAACCCCGCGGACTCCTGCCGATTGCTCAACTGTTTGCGAATCGCCTTGATTCGCAGGTAGGGTGCTACATACTGACAACGATGCCCAAATTCGCCATCGTTTGCATTCTCGCGGGCATGGTTGGGCTCGATCAGATCCTCGATAACAAACCCGGCCCGACACATTCCACCGATGATTTCCTCCAGTCGATGAATGAACTCTGCGGTGCCTTCTTCCCGGAGGCGGCTGTTTCCCGCCGAGGGTAGCGGATCGCGGTTGTCCTGGTAGTAGCGTTCCCGAATCAGATACCCTCCCCGCTTTCCCTCCAGATCGGCCTGCAGGCTGATGGGGCTTTTGTGCTGACTGACGTAGATGCCACCTCCCTTGAGCAGCCGAGCGACTTCCCGGAACACGGGAATGATTTTTGGCACATAGCAGGTGCTGACCGGTTGGATCGCAATGTCGAATGACTGATCGGAAAACATCGACAGGTCGTCCATCGAAGCTTCAACGGTTTTGATGTTCAGTTTTCGCTCCGTTGCAACTTCGCGGTCGATCTCAAGCATTTTTGGACTGATGTCGACGACGGTCACCTCGGCACCGGCAGCCGCGTAAAGCGCGCTCTGCCGCCCTCCGCCCGCTGCAAGGCAAAGCAGTTTTTTTCCCCGGACTCCAGACGCGAGCCAACCCAGTTTTCCGTCGACGGTCTTCAGCGGGTTGATGAATTCGTCATCGTCTGCCGCCTTGGCAAAGCGGCTCCTGGCGGCAACCAGTCGATCCCATGCCTGGCGATTCTGCTGGTGAAAGGGGCCCTGCGGCATGGGTCTTTGGTTCTGGTGCGTTGATTAACTGGCGATTCGGCTGGCCGACGCCGGTTTTTCGGTGTTACTTGCTCCCGGCAAAGTGCCGGCCCCTTCGGCCGCTGTTCGAACCGGGTTCAGTTTGATGGTAAAGCAGGTGCCACGGCCAACCGTGCTGGCGACCCGGATTTTTCCCTGGTGGGACTCGATGATCTGTCGGCAGTTATAGAGTCCAAATCCGGATCCACCCTTGCCGGTTTCGTCAGGCCCCTGCTTGGTGGAAAAACGGGGCTCAAAAATCTTTTGCAGGACTTCCGGGGGCATTCCGGAACCATTGTCCTGGACTTTGAGGTCAACAAAGCCGGAATCCCGGTCTTCAACCAGTGAAACCGTGATCGTTCCCCCCGGTTCGGTGGCTTGCCTGGAGTTGACCAGGAGGTTGATCAGGACCTGTTGAATCTGGTTGCCGCTGGCCATGACAGGCGGAACGTCCTGCAGGCTGGTCTCCAGGCTGATCTGGTATTTTCTCATTTCCCGTTCCAGCAGCAGCAACGCTTGCTCAACGAGTGGCTTCAAGTCGGTAGGTTCACGGTTGTCAGGACGATTTCGTGCCGACCCGAGGATGACTTTGGTGATTTCAGCTGCCTTGATGGCCGCATCGTGAATTTTCTGGAAGGCCCGATCCCTGGTTTCGGGTTCCGGTTGGCGGATCCCTATTTTCGCATAGTTGATGATCGTCATCAGGTAATTGTTGAATTCGTGGGTGGTTGTCCCCACAAGCTCCCCCAGGGAAGCCATCTGCTGAAGCTTGGCAACCTCTTGTTTCAGGTGGGCGATCTGGTTTAGCGAATCGGTATCAGGCATTTTGGGAACAGGTGGGGCACACAAAAAAGAGGTTATAGCAAGTTTTCGTGATTTTCCCTTGTGTTCTGGATAAATTCAGTTTTCCGAGTCGCAGGCTTCCCTGTTTTTTCTGCTTCAATAATCCTAAAAGTCTACCAGCCGGCCCTGCCGGCGTTTTTTGACGGAAGGTCCCGCTTTGCGACCTGGGGGCCGTCGACACTGTCGCCAACGCCACCCATTGAATTCAGCGGGAATGCTAGCTCCGACCAGGCGAAAATTCGCGTATCCACGCCAACTGAAAACCGATAAGATCCAGGCAAAGTTGCCAGCAGACAGGGAACAGCATGGATGTAATCGATCGGCGAGACCTTTGTGCCCGAATTCTCGAGAAAAACGGGATCCGAATTCGTTATGAGAGCCTGCTGGGTGCCGAGAGTGGTCTTTGTACGATCGGCGGAAGAGAGGTGCTGATGATCGAAATCTCACTGACCTCTGCCGAACAGCTGGCCATTCTGGAATCGACGGCAAAAACACTGGAGCGGCAGAATCGATCGGTCGCCTGATGAAGCGGTCGCACGCGTTTTTCCGGCCCCTCACGAGCCACTGGAGCTTTCGTTGGCCAATTCTCCGATCAGCAGAATTTACAGGCACCGGGTTGATGTGAACCGGTCCGATATCGACATGATGGGCCACGTGAACAACGTCGCCTACGTCAAATGGATGCAGGAGGCCGCCGAGGCCCATTCCACGGCCAACGGCTGGAGCTGGAATCGCTACCACGAACTGGGGGCTGCCTGGGTCGCCCGGGAGCACCAGATTCGTTACCACTCACCCGGTTTTGCCGACGACAGAATCGAGGTGGAAACATGGGTTGCTGATCTGAAGAGGGTCTCCAGTCGCCGAAGCTACCGCATTCTTCGGCTGCAGGATCAGTTGCTGCTCGCTACCGCTTCAACGATGTGGGCTTTTGTGGATCTCGCGAAACAGCAGCCCTGCAGGGTTCCAGCGGAGGTTTTCAGCTGTTTTGAGGTTCATGACCCTTCCGAAAATGTTTGAACCGATTTTCATCGGCTCCAACGGATCGGTTCGATGGAATGAACAGCTGTCCCCGGAAACTGAGACAGGGACTCTTCCGGCGACATTGCAGAAACGTCAGCGTTACGACCGGTCCGGGAAGAAATTTCAGATCAAAAATTCAGTTCAGAAACAAGCAAGACGCTGCCCCGGAAGAAGTTGTCACCTGGATCGAGCTTGATCCAGGGTTCAATCAACCACCTTTCTGCGCGTCCTCAAGATTCTTGTCGATGTCGGAGGTGTCGAGATTCTCGTTGTTCGGTTTGTAAGTCCCGCCCTTTTCGACGTTCAGGATTTCCTGGTCAAGATCGTAGCTCAAAGTCGGCGACATTTTTTGCCGTACCAGGACATCGAAATCGGAAAACATCTTGTAGATAAGTTCTTTCTGGCGGGAATCAATGTCCTCATCCTTCATCAGTTCGCTGCGGTTCTTGGAGATCCTTCCCAGGAAGCGGTCGCGTGATTCAAGCTGGGTGGTGAAGTCGTTGTAGAGGCGTCTCGCCTCTTCATGTTTGCCCTTTTCCAGCGAGGTTCGGATGCGGAGAGCCAGAACCTGACGGCGGACGGTCAGATCCATGAAATTGAATTCAAAACCGGCCAGGACACCTTCGGCCCTCAGTCGATACTTGTCATCCTTCATGTCAGCCATCAATTGATTGTAGTAGCCGGGAACAATTGGCAGCCTCGCCAGAATCCTCCGTTCACCACTTTTGATGTAAACCAGGTGCAGTGGTTGCTCGTTTGAGCCGATGACGATTTCGCCCTTGCGATTGGTTTGCCCCATGACTTGGGAGTCTTTTTCGCCGGGATACTTGACGTAAATCCTCTTGTCCGGAATCGGCTTGGGAGTCTTGTCCCTCGTCATAAGAGTCAACCGGGTTTCGGTCAGCGTGGGACGGACCACTACTGCAAATTTCCTCTGGGAACGATTGGTTCTGCCCGCCAGCGGCGCCCGTTTGGCACCATGAATTTCAGCACGGATGTAGGATTCGGTTTTAACGTGTTCGCTTCGGACCTCCTCGACCGGACGCAAAAAAGTCCAATCGTAAATCTTGATCCCGTTTTTGAGCTGGATGTTTCCGTCCTTGTCGTTCAGGCGAACCACCGGCATGAAGATGCTTTTCAGATCGACCCAGCCCGGGGACCGGGTGTTGGGAACCAGGACACCATTTTCAATTTTTTTCATGATCTGGGCCGCTCGAACCCGCAGCCTCACATATTTGCCCTCGATTTTTTCGATCTTCGCGATGGGGACCAGGGTTTCCTTGAGGGCAGTGAAAATCAATCGGGGCAGAAGCGAGGCGTAACGAGTGACCTTGGTTGACGTGGGACCCCAGAGATGGGTCTGGCAGTCAAGCTGCCGACATTTGACAATGTAGTCGTTGCCCTGCACGGCAATGTTGACAAACGCGATCCTGTCTCCCTTGATGACATCCGCGGTGGCCTTCATTTCCTGCGTTAGTTCGATGTCCTCGACGCCCGCAACAATTCTCTGTCGGTATTCCCGGGGGGCTTTTTCCACGCGAATTTGCCAGCCGCTCCGATCCAACAATTCAGCCGAAGCGGGAATCCGGTAGGCAATTTCGTCAAGCAGTACACTGTTGAGCGATGGATGGTCGGCCATCTGAACCCAGGTTCGTATCCGGTAGGGTGCAAACTCCCAGGGATCTTCTGCGTCCGCAGTACCCGCCCAGCGATTGCCGGCTCCGAGCATCACCATTACCAGCAGGATTTGAATTGTCAGCCGTTGAAACGACATTCGTCAGTTGCCCTTTCCTTCGATTTGGTCGGTGATTTTCCAGTCGACAACGTTCTTGTAGAGGGAATTGATTTTTTTTCCGACTCCCTTCACGTTTTTACGATAGGCATAGTGTTCAACAACCTGCCACAGGGGCATGACAATCGTGTTGTGAAAACAGAGGCTGTGCAGTTCGTGCAAGCGCGGCCGGGCATCACGCCAAGACTTGGCCGTGTCGAGGAAGCGGATTGCCTGGTTGATGGCATCATTGTCGGTTTGGGCCAGGCCTTCGGAGGCGAGGATTTTTCGCACATCCAGAAAGGGTTCCTGCATGGTGATTTCCGAATAAAGGAGGTCAAAGTCGCCGTCTTCCGGGTAGGTCTGTCCCGGTTTCATTTCGACGAGCTCGGTCTTGACTCCGATGACTTCCAGGTCCAGCTTGATCGAAGCACAGGCCGACCGTGCGAAATCGTTTGCCGGGTAGCAGAGTTTGAAGACAAGGTCCTTCAGCGGCTTGAATTCTTTTTCTTTCCCCTGGCGTTTCAGCAGTTTTTTGATCTGGTCATCGCTGACCACTGCCTGAACAAGGCCCAGTCGGGCGTCGGCAACCAGCGGTTCGATGCGCGGATTGTAGGCATAGCCGATTGGGTCCGTTTCGGTGATGCCGTAGGGAACCGGACCGCTGATGATACGGAACCCGTTTGGCGCCGAGCCACCCAGCAAACCGCTGAACAGGATCTTGGGACGGTTAATACCGTAAAGCAGGGCCGTTCTGAAAATGGTCGATTCCATGTGCTTTTTCCGCAAGTTGGGAATCAGGACGTGGATCGTCGGGATCGTGTAGGGTTGCACATCGATTTCGGGGTTTTTTTTCAGACGTGAAATGTCAGCGGGAAAAACCCGATCGATCACATCGATGTCACCCCGCAAAAGTGCATCGGTCTGCTCGGTGGCGTTTTTGAACACCATCTCGACAATCTGGGGAAGTTTCCGTTCGCTGAGAACGGGGTACATGGGATTCGGGGTGTAGAGATCGCCGGTGTCTTTTGAGGGGATCTGAATGTAGTAGGCGTCCTCCTTGGGGGGAGCCTTGACGTTGAAGACTTCGTGGTTGACCTGCAACAGGGCTTCCGGGCGGACATGCGGCTGTTTCAGGTTGACGGTCAGGATTTTCGGGTTCTGGGCGAAAGTCGACTTGATCAGCTCTGCCCAGACCGGTGAATAGTCCGGTTTTCGATCATCTGCCAGGTCCAGGAGTCGCTTTCGCAACTGGTAGGCGTCCATGTCCGGAACGGCCAATTCGTCATTGTCGGACCGAAAGACAAATTGCATCGATTTGAGGTCACCCGCTACCTCAATGTTGCCGTGTGGAAATCGGTAGATCCCGCCATCCTGACCCTGCCGATAGTATTCCACCACGCTGCGGTAGTAGAGGCGGCCTTTGCGTCGCTCCGCCCAGGAAAGCAGGCTGGCCGGATTTCCAATTTCCGCGATATCGGTTACGCCGACGAAAACGAGCGGGAATTCCTCAATCACACGTCTGAACATCTCCCGTCCACCGGAAATCCGTGGGTAGATATTCAGCATGTTTCGAACCGAATCGTGTACCTTCCTTGCGTTTTTTTCACGGAAAAATCGGACGGCTTTGGCTTTTTCCTGTTCTGCATCTGCGATGATCTGGGACTGCCACTTGTCAATCACCGCTTCCTGGGTGGAACCATACTTGTTCCGGGTGGACTCCATCAGGGATTCGGCTGCCCGGTAGTTCCTCGCCTTGACCATGGCCCCCATGCGGCGACCGATCAGGTCCGAAAGCATCTGCACCACCGTTGGTGAGTCGGCTGTGGGGCGAAAATCCCTGGCGGTGAAAAACAGGACATCCAGTGCTGTCCATGCTTCTCTAAGGTTACCGCTGTTGAAGCTGTAAAAGGCGTCTTCATAGAGGTATTCCCTGAGGTACTCCTGAACCCGACTGTCATTGCGGTACTTGGGATCATTCAAAACCCGGTCCAGGAACCTGAAGGCCCGGGCCAGGTTTTCTTCGCGGCGGGACGGGGATTTGTCATCCAGTTGCTTGCGGATTTCTTTCAGCAGAATCTCGGGATAGGTCTCGACCCGAACGATATTTTTCCAGGGAGCCTGGTACCAGTTTACGGAGTCCCAGAGAAACTGGAACTGCAACTGTTCCTGCGGAGGGTTGGAGGCCGGGTTCAGGCTCTTGGTTGAGTTGAGTTCCTCGACTTCAAGGATGGCATCCTTGTTGAACTTGTCGAGATAGATTCGATCGAACGGTCGACGGTCCAGAAGATCCTTGCTTTCCTCGGATTCTTCCTCATCCTCTTTTTCCTGGGACCAAGCGGATGCTGGCAGGGTGGCTGGGAGGATCGCTACCGTTCCCAACAGGCAAAGCCAGCACCAGAATGGAATTCTTGCTTGAAACATGGGGTCAATCCTGTGATTCCATTTTTGAAAGGTCCACGACGCCAATCGAACCATCTACGCCACTGAAATACAACCGGTCACCGGCCAGCGAGCAATGGCCTGCAATCGGCTCGTGCGTGTCGATGATTTTCACGCTCTTGTCCTCTGCATTGACCACCGCAATCTTTCCATCCTTAAGGGTGATTACAAGGTTACCCTTCCAGGAAATGGGGAGACCGGTCGCCCGACCGTGTGGAAGTTTGACTTCCCAGTCGGGTGTATTGATATCCTTGCCGAACCCGAGCAGCGTTCCGTCTTCCCGGGTAGCCAAGGCAACATTCCCAACTGCCTCCGGGCCCCAGGTGGCGATTCCACCCAGGGTATAGCTTCCCTCGATTTTCAGGTTCGCAGGATTGATCGCAATCACATCATTGCCATTGGGGCCGTCTCCGAGAGTCAGGATCAGGGAACCGTTGTTGACCAGGGGACCAATGATTTTTCGACTGGCCTTGGATTCAATGACCTGGGCCATGTAGGGATTTCCATTGTTGGCCACGTATTTGACCAGGAAAAGACGTCCATCATGATTGGCAACCGCAAACGTGTCCTGGGAGATGATGCAGGGACGTTGCCAGAAAAATTCGTCACTGACATCCGCCTTGGGGACAAAAACAGCATCCTCGGAAGTTGCCCGTGGGATCACGTGCCGGATTTCACCGTTATTCAGCCCTACCAGAACACCGTTGTTGAATTTGATTGGATCGCTGGTGATTCGCAGGTCGTTGACATTCATTTCAGAAAGGCTGACCGGCAGGGAATTATTTCCGGGTATGTAGGAGATCGAATCTTTTCGATCCATGGGGCCAATGATGAACCCGCTTCCGTCGGGAAAACCGACCGAACGGGTAAAGACCAGGTTCTGCTGGGTCTTGCTGGCCCGGTACTCGGGTTCGTGACTGACCCTGTTTGCCAACAGCTGGTCATCCATCCTGTAAAAGTCACCCTGGGAGTTGATGGCCACGACCGTCTCGTTGTTGACAATGGGTGCACCGGCCAGGCCCCCACCAAGGTCCAGTCTCCAGACTTCATTCAGGGTATCCGGGTTCACGCCGGAAATGGAAACCATCCTCGATCCCGCACGTTTCCTCTGGTGGACGAGCAAGCCTTCGTACACCGACATTTCCCCGGTGAAAAAGTCTGCGTTATTCGCTACTGCCTGATCCTGGATCTTCTGCTTTGCCACGACAACTGCGTACTGGACAATGCCCTTGGTTCCGATCCAGATCTTTCCATTGCCGGCAGCAAAGAAAATCTCCTGGGTCGTCGGCAGGTTCAATTCCTTTTTGGCAACTGCGGCCAGTTGGAACTCCTCGTCGTCAGAGTCCAGTTCGAAGACATTGACCGTACCATTGACTGTCATCGTCACGAGGTAGTTTCCATACAACCGGGGTGATTTGCTGACGATCCCCTTGAGTTCGGCCGCTTCACCCGCCGTGCGGAGCGTGAGAGATTCCTGTTCATTGGTCATCAGGCGGAGTTCGCAGGTATTCGAGTCCACGTTGACCGGAAGAACCAGCACGTCCTGCAACCAGATCGGGGGGACCTGGATGCTTCCGTCACTGTGACCCGTGTAAAAGGCCTGAATGCATTCGATGGAATTGAAAGTGACATTCAGCACATACAGGTTGAGGTGTTCACCGACCTGGTAGAGGACATTTCCACTTGCGTTGGTGATTACGGGTACCGTCAATTTCTGTGGCAGCTTTACGACGGCCGAGATATCGCCCGTTTCCGAATCGATCCGGGCAAGTTTGCCGCTCTTCATGGTGATGAAGATTTTATTCCGGGATACGGTCGGTTTCAGGAAAGGCTCCCCGATGGACTTGTGCCAGACGGTCCTTCCGGTTGCGGGTTCAACAAGCCGGATGCGGTGGTTCTTCTGGTCGGACAGCAGCACCCGGGTCGGTTCCCTGAGCCACACCGGATCAAGGGAAGTCTCGTATCCGACGAAATGTCGCCAGATGATTTTGCCGGCCCCAATGTCGACCCCGTAAACGGAACCGTCCACCAGGAAGGCACCCACTTCACCATTCAGGTCGTCAAACCCGCCGCCGGTGCGTGTGGGAATGGAAACCCTTGAGATGAGGGCCGGTGGATTCTCTGCACCCACATTTTCAAGTTTCTCGATTTCCGGATTCAGCGCGGTGACCAGCCCTTTTTCCTTTTTGGAAATCTCCAGCAGTACCTTGATGACTCTCTGCTCTGCCTCGGCACTGGGGTGCCTGGTAACCAGTTGGTCGTAGGTTTGAAACGCTTTGTAGGTGTCACCGGAATCGGTCTGGGCAGTGATCTCGCCAACAGCCTGGACGGTGTCCTTTTCACGAATAATACTTTGTTCGACATTGTTGAGCGTTGCCTGGGTGGCTTCGATCATGGACGCAAACGAAGGAAGTTCCCGCTCCGACCGAGGGACAAACTTTCCATCCATCACCAGGACCATCATGTCCTTGGCTTTTTCGAGGGCGGTCTCTTTTTCTTCAACCGTCGCCAAATTGGCCGCTGATTCGGCCGCTTTTTGGGCACACGTCACTGTGTCCAAAGCGATCATTTTCCGGATCTCATCCTCAAACGGTGGTTCCTCTATCTGATCCGCCATGACCTGAGTGATTTTTTCAATTTTTTCCCGGAAAACCTCAACTGTATTTTTGACGTCCTTGCCGCTGGCTGCGATTTTCATTTCGGCCACACGGAACTTGACGTGGGCCTTGGGAACATTCGGATCGCCCTTGAAATTCTTGATAAAGGCCTTGTACTGCTCAACCGCCGCAGGGTAGCTCTGCGTGGCGAACAGTTCCTCCGCCTCGTTGAATACCTCGTCGGAACTTCCTTTTGCGATCACCATTGCGAAAAACAGTCCCGAAAGCACAAGGATCACCAGCAATGCAGAACCGAGGATGATCCAGCGTGAATCAAAGCTCTGTTCCTGGATTTTCTTTCCCTTGAATTCCTTTTTTTCCTCTTCATCCGGCGGACCATTGGCTTCCGATTGCGGCGTCGCACCGTTATAAGGATCCATCCCCCCGGTCGGGTTGGCGGGTGTTCCCCCGGGAAGGGCAAAAGGATCAGCGATTTCAGCCAGCGGCTGGACGGCTTCGGCCACCGGTGCGTTCGCCGACAGGTCGACAATTTCCTGGGGTTGCTCAACAGCGACTGGTTCGATGACTTCTTCCACAAGGTCTGCGGCGCTGATGACCGATGCCCCCTCGGCCAGCTCCAGGGGAGCGGAGGACTGGGCCTTGTGCTGTTTGACATCCTGCGCCACACTCTGCAGCAATTTGTCTGCCTGGACCTGGGTCAGAAAACCTTTTTCCAGGCAGTACTTGGCCACCGACTGGGCAGGAGGAGTTTTGCCCGGCTTGGCAATCTTTTTTCTTAGTTTGACGATCACTTCGGCATCCAGCAAATTGGATGCTTCGAGTTTGTCGATGAATATCTGAGCTGACATTCGTTTTCCTGAGTGGATCTGCGGAATATTCGGTTGGGATCAGACGAGTACGCTTTTGTTTAATGCAGGGAGCGTCAAAACTCTTCCTCCGTCATGATCACCTGTATCTTGTAGCGAAGCTCAACCCCGATATCCATTGCCTGAATGACTTTGTCATGAAAGCAGTCGGCATGGGCCATGATGAGCATTTTTTCGGGCTTGGACTGGGCCTGCAGGGCATCGGTCAACCGTACCCGCAGTTCGTGCCGATTGGGGGCATCCTCCCAGTCATACTCGGAGGTTCTGACCCGGTATTCGTTATAGGGTGAGACAAACACGGACACGTATTCCGGGTTGTCTTCGAAATCCTCAACCACGTTGGGGCTTGGTTCGTCCTGCGTCTTGGTTGGCAGGTCCATTGATTTTTGCAGGGTAAACGAGGCGGTCACCATGAAAAAAATCAGCAGGAGGAAAGTGACATCGACCATGGGGGTCATGTCCATCTCATCCTCTGTCCGCTTGTTTCCCTTGGGAAGCACGACTTCTTCGAAATCGTCCCCGTCTCCATCACCGGAACCTGTCTTGGGCCCCTGTCCCCCGCCCGAGGGAGGGTCTTCCTGCTTCCAGGCATCCCGCGGTCCCGCGCTGACTACGGGGGCAACCGGTGTCGGGGCCGGGCGAGCGGTCTTCTGGGTGATGGCGGCTGCAATCTTCTGGTAGTCGGTAGAAGACGAATTGCCGGTCGGCTCGGCCGGTTCTGCAAGGTCAAAACTCTCGTGGGCTTGCGGGGGACCGGTCGAGGGATCCGGGGACTGCCCGGGGGAAGTGTCAAGCAGACCGAAATCCTGCTGTGGCTGAACGATGGTCGAGTCGTCAACCGTGACAAAGTTGTCACAGTCGGCACAGCGAACACGCTTTCCGTAGACGTGATCAGCAGCTTTCCGGATGGATTTGCAGACGGGGCATTGAAAGGAAAAACTCATTGAGGTTCCTCCACTGCTACCATCACCGGTTTTTCGATGCCCAGCGTATCAAATGATTTTTTGATGGCGGCAAAGACGCGGTTGGTATTCTGGTACTTGACCCCAATTTCCGTTTTGATGATGACGCCTGAAATGTCCGGCTTCTTGCTGAATTCCTCTTCGATGAACTCGGAAATGGATTCATCCTGTTCCTCCGGGTCCGCTGACAGCTCAATACCATTTTGAATGTTGCCGTACAGGATGATCGCTGCGTCATCGTTACCGGTATAGCGGACGATCAGGTAGATCGCTTCTTTTTCGTTGACGGCCTTTCCGTACTTGGCGATCGGCAGATCGACTGCCGGTTTGGGATCCATCTTGGAGACCACGACAAAAAACGCCAACAGGAGGAAGACGATATCGATCATCGGAGTGATATCCAATTCATCGTCGCTCATTTCCCGGCGTGGTTTGACTTCGACTCGTGTGTCCATTTTTTCCGTTATCTGCAGTTGGGGAGGCGGGATTGCAAGGGGGCCGCCGGCTAATCCTGGTTCCGGGATCAGCCAATTTTCCGGTTTGTGGCTTCCCGGAACATCTCGAAGAACTGGTTCATGCCGGCGGTGACAACATCCTCCATTTTACGGATCCGGATGTTGATGCTTGCCGTAGCCAGAACCAGAGGGATGGCAATTGCCAGTCCACAGGCAGTCGTGATTAGGGCGAACTGGATGTCCTGGGCAAGCACACTGGCTTCGACACCGTCCATCGTTGCCAATTTGGCAAAGGCCCCCATCATCCCCATTACCGTACCCAACAGTCCAACCATCGGGGCGCTCTTGATGACGGTATTGACCCAACTGAGTCGGAATTCAAGATCCGCCAGGACATCCCGCTGGAATCGATCTGCGATCAGGTATTTGACCTTCTCGAAACCGAGGCTCCGGTTTTCAACCGCCAGAACCGTCAACTGACACATTGCCCGTGGATCGCCATCGGCCGTAGCAAGCGCCGAATCAAAGTCTCCCCTTTGCAGATCAGCATTGATCGCATCCAGGAATTCACCCTGTGCTTCCTCGTTTCTGAAACGTTTCTGTGAGACGCGTGTCCATACCATGACGCAACAGAAAAAGCCCCAGAGCGCGATCAACGCCAGGCAGACATACATGATATTTCCGAGAATAAGGAACAGCTTTTCCTGCCCCGACATCTTGGTGCCCTCTTCGACCGATTCGACTGCGTCCTGGGCAAACATTAAAAGATCAGAAAATTCCATCGCGATAGATTCAGTTGGGTAATGATTTGAAAAAGGAATGGATTCGGGCAGGGTTTCTGCCGTTTCGATTTTTACGGAAGTAAATGCTTTGTGAATGAAAAGTTGAAAACGGGATTCTGTTGCTGAGCCTGGGAAGTCGAAAACGGGTTCTTCAGGCTAAAGAAGCCTGATTCCGGGGATCAGCGGGCCCCCGCCCGGGAGCAGGGTCAAAAAAACGTTATCGTGTTCAGTTTGTATTCGTAACCGCCGCCGCTTCGGGCTCCTACCGTGAATACGGTTCTCTTGACGTCGGTCATCTGTTTTCCCGCCTTGATCAATGCCGCCTTTTCAAGGTCGAAAAGCTTTTTGAATGTGGGGGGCGGGTAAAAGGTGAAGACATATCGGTTGGACGTCTGGGCACCTGCGGCTTGCAGGAACGCCTTGTCCCAACGAAGCACAGGGTGGTTGTTCGGCTTTTTAAAGTAGACCCTCTTTTCATCTTTTCGGGTTCCTTTTCGGTACGAGGGTTTCCCGGCCGACACCTTGTTTGCGTATTCAATCAGCGAGGTGTCCTTGCTGAGGGACCCGACCTCAATGCCAAAGAAGTCCAGTTGAGCCCCGTAGGCTTCCTTGCTGGAGGTGGAGTATTTTACGACCCAGTGTTCCGCGGGGTTCCCCTTGCCGGTTCCTCCACCACCCAGTCCGCTTTGCCGTTTGTCACCCAGCCCTTTTCCTGTACCTATTTGGGCTGCGGTACCATCGACGGCCTCGATGGCCGCCCGTGTGGTGGAAACCGCATCGGTGACCATTTCAAGGGCATCCGCCAACTGGGGTTCCTCTGCGTCGGCCAGTTCTTCCACACCGGGTTCTTCGAAATCTTCCGCGATCCCCTCGGGATTTTCGAAACCGGCCAGGTCTTCAAAGACGAACATCTCCGTATCGGGCTGTTTGTCCCATTCCATGTTCAACAGAAAGAGCAGGAACAGCAGGCCGGTGATGAAACCAACCAGGCCGACCGATGCAATCAGGAACCCCGAAACCAGGTCGTACTGGCTGACAGCGGTTTTGGATTCCTTGCCAAAAGCATCTGACAGTTTCTGTCCCGGGGATAAGGATGAGCTCATGAATGTTCCGAATGGGGTTGGTTCTCTGGTGTCGGATCAGCCGACAGGCGTTTCGATTCAGTAACGGAATTGCCGCATGGGTATTTGGAAAGTCCTGTTTTTTTCTGGTACCGGTTGGCTGTGAGAAATTTCCTTATGATCCTATTCTAATTCCAGCAGGCGTCCTTCGGGTACGACTTCCAGGTACCATTTTGACCAGAATTCAACGATTCCATTGATTTCCTGCTGGTTTGGTTTGCGCGACAATTTGGGGCCGTTGAACTTGCGGCTGACAAAGCGGAGGCCTTCGTTGGCCAGCTTGGCTATCGCAGGTTCGGGGTCGGAAAGCGCAAAGATCAGGAACGGGATGTTGTCAAAATCGCGAAACTTTCCGATGGATTTGATGGCTACTTTGCGGGCTACCGCGTTTTCGTGGGTAACCAGGTTTCGCAGAGTGGCCAGCTGCTGGGCCCGTGACCCCTTTTTCGAGGAAAGAACCAGGGAGTCAAAAGTGTTTTCGTAGGCGGCCCAGTCAGTATCTTTACCGGTTTCAATCAGGGCCAACACGCTGTCAAAATCCTGTCGATAGGTCTTGTTGACCAGCCGTCCTCCCTTGAGCGTCAATTCGCCCTGTTCCGGCAGGCCATTGCCGCCACCCTCAACAATGTCCATGTAGCTGGGGATGATCAACTTGGTGCTGCGAACGAGGAACAGGATGGCAAAGGCCGTCGTGTGATCCTTGCTTTGTTCGACCGAGTTGGTACTCAGCCAGTGCCCATCACCGTTCTGGGTTGATTTCAGGAACTTGGCCCCTTCGACATACCAACGGGGAGCAACCGGATTGATTTTTTCAGCACGTTCCTTGAAAGACGAGTATCGTTCGAACCCGTACAGGTAGTAGTAGGTCCAGGTTTCGGGGTTCACTACAAAGTTCTGCCGAAACCACGCATCCCCCCTGACTTTACAGTTTCCAAAACCGTTGATCTGGCGGACCGGGCCCTTGTTTTCCTTTTTCCCGTCTTTGTCTTCTTCTACCACCATCGTCACGCTGGGGGGCAAAAGTTCCAGCCCCGGTTTTCGTTTCTTGCTGACGTCTTCGCCGCCGTGAAGCCCGTAGGCGTCGCCGAGGAGGTAGATGCTTCCCAGTCCGGCTGCCGTCAGTGACTGGGTCGTCTTGCCATAGACTTCGCCAGGTTTGGCTTTGTAGACAAAGCCACCGCTGGCATGTTGTGTGCCAATCAGGAACTTGATCGCACCCTCGACGGCGGATCGCTTGACCTGGAATTTCTTTTCCTTGGCCAGCCAGAGAAACAG
>JAYZFP010000199.1:0-20408 GCA_036336715.1 Planctomycetota bacterium | reverse complement strand
CTTTCCATCCGGCGACCAACAGGGAACCTTTTGTTCGATGGGCAAGTCGAGAACCGGGTCCTTTTTTGAAGTGGACGATACGGGTCTGGCGTTCTTCCCCTCGAGGTCACTGACCCAAACGCGGAAGGGGCCATTCCGGTTTGAAACAAAAGCCACCTGTTTACCATCCGACGAGACGGAGGGCATCGAGTTACTGAATTGGATCTGTACCGGATCGCTGAAGAGGCGGCGAGTCGCCCCGCTATGGGTATCACAGATATGGATCTGGCTTCGACTGGCCGGATCCTGCCGATTACCTTGCTGCGGGTTGCGTTCTGGTTGAACTTTCATCCAGACAACATGGCGACAATCCGGCAACCAACTGGGGAGCAGGTTAAAACCCGCAGGAACCAGGGACCGATGTTTTTTTCCATCCAGGCTCAAAAGCCATAGTGAGATTCCCCGTTCGGTTTCCCTGGAGTAGACAAGCATATTCCCATCAGGGGAGCAGGCGGGCATCCGGCAGTTTCGAGCGGAATGTGTTAACTGTTTTTTTTGCAGCCCCTCCTCATTCATCCGAAAAAGCTGGAGCACGCCCTGTTGGTCCGCATGGCTGACCACCAGTTGTCGTTTTTTCACCGGTTTGGAATCCGAATGGACATAGCCTTGCAGCGGGGACGGCAAACAGGATGCCAAAATCGAATAACCACAAACAAACAACCAAAGCACGAAAATCGGGAAACTTCCCACTTTATATTTCAGAATTAACATTCGCAGCCTGAACGCAAACGACCGTCTTACAATCGATGCCCGCCGGATCCAATCCTGCGGACAGGAAATTCAGTAGACTTCGTGCCGAATCAAATTGCAATTCCCCATCCTTCGCCCGGTTCATTGATCGCACCTTGCTTGTTGCAACGGGCTTATTGCAGCCTCAGGATGAAGTCGCTGGATTGCCTTCGGAATCGGAGGCAGCTCTGCGTCTGAGAATCGGCTCCTCGACCAGGAGAAACATGACGGCAGCACACATCAGGGTCATGACAAGAACCAGGGCCGAATTCAGGACGGCCAGTGACACACCCCCAACTGATCACCCACCAGGTACTTGATATTGGGGAACAGCCAGAACATGAACATTTCGTGCAGCAGGTAAGCCGAATACGAAACCTGGGCGACAGAATAAATGAACCGGTGTCCCAGAACTTTTCGAACCGGTTCGATCCAGCCATTCGCATAAATCGATGCCAGGATCAGAATCGCTGTCGCAGCACAAAACCACTCACGATGCAGGCACTTATAGGCCCAACCCGCCTGAACAGGGAGATTCCGGAAAATTGACTGATCCAGGACCACCCATTGTCCAGTCGGAATGCTTGCGATCACCACCCTGCTGACCAGTGAAAGGGATACCAGCAGGTTGCTTTGCAAACGACTGGAAAACAGCCTTCCCAAAAAATCTCCCTGGCGAAAATTTCCATATCCGGGCTCTTCAGGAATCGCTCACACAATTCCCCCTGGACTGGAACACAGGGGACACTCCAATTACCTACTTGCGGTTTGCAATCCAAAAAAATATAGAGGCCGGGAAAGCTGGTGACAGCAGAACGAAGGTCTCCCGGGGAATTTCTGTTGGAACTGAGCAGGTTCGGCGATCCAGCATCCAACGCCTGCTTGTCTTACGGTTCGGTTGAGTTCAATCAACGTCCGCATCAGGAAGGCAATCAGATTTGGGACCCAGGAAATTCACCCCAATATCAGAAAACAGGTGAACCGGACGGCTTCCCGCACCCTACCTCGATGCGGCAAGTTCACCTTGCGCCCAATTTCACCACTGGAAACCGGCAGAGTCCTCGGTTTTCCCGGCAACGGTAAGGGTGATTCAGGTCAGAATTTCACTCAGAACACCATCACTGTTGCCAAACGACTCAACCTCAACGCCCGCCTGCTGCATCAGTGTCAGCCAGAGATTACCAAGGGGAGTATCCTGCTTTGGCAAAATAATGTGTTCCCCTCGCCTGATTTTTTTGGCGCCACCGCCGGACAGGATTGCCGGGACGTTCTTCAGCTCATGCCCCGACCGGATATTGGTTCCATAGCTGACGATGCAGTTATCGAAAAGACGACTTCCATCGATATCCCGCGACTGTTTGAGCCGATCCAGAAAATGGGCAAACAGGGAGGTGCATTTCCTGTCCCGCTGCTTCGATGCTTCAATCCGGGCCTGGGAAAAGCCGTAATGACTAAGCGAGTGCGCCTTAAGGTTGATTCCCATTCCGGACAACAGGGAACAGACGGGCAAGCGATAACTGACCACACGGGTTGCATCGACCTGCAACGCAAGGATGATCATGTCGTACATCAATCGGATCGCTTCTTCCCCCCGAATCCCCTCGCCGGGAGCATCGAACTCCGCCTGGGGCTTGGGGATATCAGCCCACATCGCCTGCCTCCGCAAGCCTTGCTCTACCTGTCGGATCCCGGTGAAATATTCATCCAACTTTTCCTGGTCGCTTTTGCTCAGGGTGCGTTTCATGCCTCCCCCGTTCAAGCGGACAACATCCAGGATTCCCTGTTTCTTTTTCAGTCGGGCGTGAACTTTTGCCGGCTGATCATCAGGACTTGCAAACAGTGTAAAATAGAGATCGAGGGGCCGATTGATACCTGGAACCGGATTTCCGGATGCGTCCCATGCCAGGGAAAGCCCCGGACCGTGCCCTGAATTGGACCCCCCGTCCGCTTCCTTGGCCGAAAGGGTAAGGGACGAAAACCTGGTTTCCTTACCCAGGTGCTGCGCAACCAGTTGATCGCAGGAAATCGAATTGTGAAACCGCTTACCGGGCGTACCGGCCACGTTCGCACCTGTCAGGTAGGAAACGCTTCCACCGTGTGGATTGGTTGCCCCATGATTGGTCAGGTTGCCAACCATCGTGAAATCCTCCTGGTGTCTTGCCAGGGGCTTCATTCCTTCACTCAATCCAATTTCGGAAAATTTCCCCGCTTTTGTTGGATAAAACGAGTCCCGGGTAAAACCAAACCCACCTCCCAGGAACACCATTCTCGTGGGAGCGATGGCCGGAGTTTCTGCGGCGGCAAAAGTCTCCAGCAAGGGCAGGGCCAAAACCGTGCTGCCAGATCTCAAAAAGGATCTTCTGCTAAAAGGCTGGGTCATCATTTGAGTCATGGATTATTTCCCGGTGAAAAAATCAAGGTCTTCGAAACAAAGGACTGACGGCAATTTCACGGATCATCGAACGGATCCGGTACTTTTCAGGTTTGAGGCGGGACAACATTTTCTCAACATCCGTCTGGTCAGCAAATTCCACAGCCCTCCCCAGACCATAGTTGAGAATCGACTCGAGAAGCTCAGTCGCGAGTGCGTCCTCTTCAGAAAGCAAGACCTGCTTCAGTTGCCGAACCCCCAAAAAAGGCTGTCCGCCCGGCAAGGTTCCTCCAGCCTGGATAGCAACCTCCCGGCGTCCTACCTTTTCGGTTTCCCGCCATCTGCCGATGGTATCAAAATTTTCGAGGCCAAAACCGATGACATCCATCTTCCGATGGCAGGAGGAACAGACGGCACGCTGCTGGTGAAGTTCCACAAGCTCGCGATTGGTCAAAGGCTTGCTGGAAGCTTCATCCAACTCGGGAACATTGGGAGGCGGCGGGGCAGGGCGATCATGGAGGAGCTTTTCAAGGATCATGGCCCCCCTGATCACCGGGGAAGACCTTTCCCCATTGGACCCCGCCACCAAAAAGGCTGTCTGTGTCATCAGCCCTCCGCGCGGAGAGTCCGCTGGAAGTGAAACCTTTTTGAAATCATCCCTGTAGGTGGCAGGAAAGGGGAGACCGTAATGCGTTGCAAGGGCTGCATTAATGGTTACAAATTCCGAATCAACCAAATTGGCAGCGGGGAGATTTTCGTTGATCAGAACACCAAAGAACTCCCGAATTTCGCGTTTGGCATCCTGCCGAACCCCTTCGTTGAAACGAAAGTGTATTCGATTGTCCACCGTGACTGCATCGTACTTGTCAAATTCGGCCCATTGCCGGATGAACCCGTCCCGAAACCGGTTGATGCGAGGGTCGGAAAGCATCCGATCGACCTGGCCCGCCAACACTTCCGGGTCTTTCAGGTCGGCGGCATACAACTCCTCATCCGGGGGACAACTCCAGAGAAAATAGGCCAGGCGAACCGCCAGTTCCCGGTTTCCCAACCGGTTCGGCTTCTCTTTCTTCGAAGCAGGCAAGCCGGACGCCACAGATTTGGGAACCGGCTCCTGCAAAAAGAGAAAACCGGGGGAAGCGAGCACAATGGCTAGCACCTCCGTCAGTGATTCCTGCTGGCTCAGACCTTCTGCCCGGTTTTCGTGATAAATGCGATGCAGGGCCTCCAGGTATGCGGACTCGGGGACCCGGCGCCGAAATGCCTCACGAGCGAACCGGTCAATCAATTCGGGAATTTTGGCATCGTTCCACAGGTAGGGACTCCGGGTTCCGGTCGGTTTTCCAGGAAACAGAATCTCCTCGAACCTTGGACGGGAATTCGAGTAAAAGGGTCCTTCGATTTCGATTCAATCGATCCAGATCGCAGCCCGGGGATCACGGCGTTCTCCTGGTCCCTGGAGCTTATTCAGATAACCGTGCATTGAATTGATGGTGTTGTCCGGGACGTTTTCACGCACATTGGCCGAAAGCTGAAACCGCCCCATCGGTTGACGAACGCGAATCTCGACCGATTGCGGTTTTTCCGGTGTCCCTTCCAGCCTCAAGGTCCCATGAAGACGTTGCCTGCCACGCACACGTACCAGGCGTCTCATTTCATGAGGTTCCCCCCGAACCCCTCCATGAACCCTGACAATGTATTCACCACGAATGTCGATGTGCCGATTGGCGGACACCCATTTGGCAACATCACTGATGTAGACCCCTTTGTCCACCAGCGGGTACTGCAGGTAACTGCGGGGCAATTCCGCCCGGGGTTCCCATTGCCGAAAGGTGACTTCCATCTCCCCTTCGTCCCGAAATCCCATTTCCTTCCAACTGGCACCCTCTTTTTTCATCGCCATTTTGCGATCCAGCTCCGCCAGGCTTTTTCTCATTTTTTCCGTAACGCGTTTTTCGACTTCGGTGCGGATCGTCGTTACCTTTTTTCGCGGGCTGAGGTTGAACCGGAAAGCCTCCCGCGTAATCCTTCTGCCCAGCTCCAGGTATTTCTCGAAATGGGCGGAATTAAAAAACTGTTCGGCTCCCACAGTATCAAAGCTGGAAATTTCTCCATCTTCCGGGATCTCATCTTCCGCCACCTCAAAACCGAACAGATCAGCGATGGTCGCAGAATACTCACGCCGGTTAAGGCGCCTCATCCGGATGCCCCCCCCTGGTCGCTCAACCGTCGTCTGGCCAACAGCAGGCTCCGTGTCAACTCGCCAAGAATTTCAGCCAGGGCCTCATTCCCTGGCTGGGGTTCATCCTCCGGCGGCATTTCACCACCGTTCAACTGATCAAGAATGTCCTGCCAGCGTTGAGCCTGGTCATTGTTGGTAATCTCAAATTGCAAACGGTCCAGCCTGACCTGCCCATTTTGTACGTCAGCGTCATGGCAGCGGAAACAGAATTTCCTCAGGAACGGTTCAATTTTGGAATCTGGAATCTCAACCTTGACCAAATTGGCCGAGGGCGACTCGAGCCCATCCAGGTAGTCGCGATCCTTTTGGCTCAACCGGGATACCGGAAAACGAAATTCTTTTCCATCATCCCTGCGGATCAATACGATGGCATTGTCTCCTTTTCCCTCAATGCCAAGGTACTCGGCGACGATTGACCTTCCTGAACCATCGGTCCACGTCCGTTTTGCCTGGGCATACAGACCCTCCTGGCAGACTGGCAGACCCACTGAAAAAAAGATACTGGCCAACGCAATCGCGCGATTCATTTGAAACCCTTCGACGAAAAGGTCCATTTTAACCAAACAAACCAAACGGGCCACATCGAGATCCTCCGATGCCCGCATGATGAAAAGCCGTTTGCAACTAAAAAATCCAGATACCTGAATAATGAAACAGGTCGGCCAAAAGTCCTCACGAATTCAAATGCCGTAAGAAAAAAACAGTTTACTCCGCGGACCGAGAGGTGCCTTTCAAGGCATGGAATCTTCCGTCGACGCCTGGTAAACCTTTGATCCATCCAGACATTTCAAAAAATCAAATTTTTACTGTGTACAAATCCGCCTTTTCTTCATTCGACAGGAAGGGAATCCACCTTCCCATCCCAGGGCAGCAGATCCGACCATGATCTCAATTCTTGGGTCACCAACGGGCGGGAAATTGAGTCCTTTGAAATCGGCCAGGATTTTCGTCCGGTGTTTTCTTCCGGGGATTCAATGAACCTATACACGGTTCGGGAATCAGCAGATGGATCCTGAAAGAAAACGAACCATCAATGGCGATACATTCCTCAGATCGAGCCAACGCAAATTGCCGAATGCCGGAAATGCAGGAAAAATTGGCCGTTTTTGGTCACATGGAAATGCAAAATTTAAAAAAGACTTTGAAAACCATTTGTTTTTCGGATTCCAGCCGATTCAAACCCACAGTATTTGGAAGCCATTAAATGTTGTTTCATCACAGCTTGTTCAGGGCATTGGCAGGTTCAATGTTGGCGATACTTTTAACCGTTTCCCCTGGAACGCTCCTGGCTTTTCAGCAACAGTCGATTCAAAACAAAGAGGATCCCTTTACCAAAGGCGGTTACCGACTTGTCTGGGCGGACGAATTTGAAAAAGAGGGACCTCCCAACCCGAAAAACTGGGTATTCGAACAGGGGTTCTTAAGAAATAACGAAGACCAGTGGTACCAGAAAGAGAATGCCGAATGCAAAAATGGAATGCTGGTCATCACCGGCAGGGAAGAAATCAAAAGGAATCCCCAGTACGTTAAGGGATCAACCGATCCTCGCGAAACAAAATTTATCGAATTCACTTCAGCCTCACTCATGACCAAGGGGCTCCACAGTTGGACAATGGGCCGGTTTGTCATGCGTGCCAAGATCCCGCATGGCGAAGGGATGTGGCCTGCATTCTGGACGGTTGGCGAAAATGGAGAATGGCCCAGCTGTGGTGAAATTGACATCATGGAATATTACCAGGACAAGATCCTGGCAAACGTGGCCAGCGGAACCAAAACGAGATGGAACGCGAAATGGAGTGGAAAATCTGTCAAAACCAGGGAGCTCGGGGGAAAAGCCTGGCTGAATGAATTCCACACCTGGCGGATGGATTGGGATCAGCGGTCAATTCGGTTGTATGTGGACGACCGCCTGGTGAATGAAACCAGTCTTTCGTCAACCAGAAATCCCCAGCCAAACTGGGGCCCCCGCAATCCGTTCCACCACCCGCATTACCTGATTGTCAACCTTGCCCTCGGTGGGGACAACGGCGGAAACATGGAAAAGGCCAAACTACCCGCTACCTACCTGGTTGACTATGTTCGGGTTTACCAGCGTGAAGAGGACCAGAACTTCAAGCCTGGCGAACGTTTCGTGCCTCCAGCCAAGTACACCGGAAAAAAGGTCGGCATTCACCATTTCAGTGAGCGGCCCAAAACGCTCAACAAGAAATGTGGCTGGGAAAAAGGAAGCGATTCCCGTTGCTACGCCTGGAAACAGAAAGGCACCGACCGGGAATCAGCCGAGATGATGATTGATTACCAGGACAAGGTGGAGGGAAACGCTTCCTACCGTTTTGTCCTGAAAAACGGTTGGAGTCGTTGGCAACTGGAAATGAATCCGGATTACGGAACCGGAGTGGCCGACATTTCGGCATTTCAGACCATGGGTTTTGACCTGAAATCCAAAGATGCCGAAACATGGGAAAAATTCCGGGTGATCATCCAAAGCAAAAATGGAAAATCCTACGAGGCCAACCTGGCAAAACTTGGATTTCGTGCAGACGGAAAATGGCACTCGTGCCGAATTGACCTCGAGGAGGCTAAAAAAAGAGGTGTCGATTTGACACAGGTCAGCACCCTGTTTGCGATCGCCTGGGAAGGCGGTGTCCGGAGCGGGCAATCCTACCACCTGGACGATCTTTACCTGGAATAAACGGCGATCGGAACCGATGCCCTTCCAAAACAAAACGGACAAAACAGAACGGTCGGTCTGATCAAGTGTTACCGGGAAGAGAGGAGGCGATTCGTCCGATCGCCTGGAATCTACACCCGCTCCAGGGTGCCCTGGATGCCTGCGAAAGAATCGGTTTCGACACCGAATCTCTGCAAAATCGTGACAAACAACTGGGACAGTGGAAGCTCTTCGGCTTCGATTTTCCCACGCCATCCAACATCACTGGCGATTCCGGCACCGGCCTGGTTGTCTTCGTTGCCGGATCCGAATTTCAAATAACGTCCATTTTGAAATCCGAGGTTCTTACCCCCGGCGGAAATAATGGGGTAATTGCGAGAAAGGTGAAAGCTGCTGGACGCGGATCCGTGCATGGCAAACGTATTGTCCAGCATGTTCCCGCCCCCATTGGGTTCCGGCGTTTCACGCAACTTGGTCACGAAACGCCCGAACTCCTGTGCCTGGTAACGGTTGTAGGTTCCAAGATTCTTCCAGCCATCAGGTTTTTTGACGGCGTGGGTCAGGGCATGTGCCTTTCCAAGTCCAACTGCCTTGGAAAGCAGGTCATGCGGTCCCTCGCCGTTTTCCCGTCCCAGTTGAAAAGTGGCCACCCGGGTGGAGTCACTCAAAAAGGCCAGGTAGATCAGTTCGTACATCGTTTCAAAATACAGCTTCGCCTCGGCCGGATCGGCATCCAGATTCAGCCGACTGGAATCGACCTTGGGAAGGGGTGCGTCGATCCATTTTTGTGCTTTGGCAAGTTTGATTTCCGTATCCCGAACTGCGTCCAGGTACTGCTGGAGCGTTTCCTGGTCACGTTTGGACAGTTTTTTTTCCAACGAACGCGTGTTGGCAATCAGGTAGTCGAGGGCACTCTTGCTTCGAGCCAATTTGGCCGCGGCATCTTTGCCGCTGGCAACAAACAGCATGTCGAAAATCTGCTTGGGCTTGTTCATTGCCGGAATCGGCCGACCTTCCTGGTTAAAGGATTGGGTCTGGGCGCCACGGGGAGCACCAATCCCACCATTGGTCGACATGACCAGGGAGGAATGCCTGGTAAACTCACCGGTATGGGCCGCAATCACCTGGTCAACGGAAACCGTATTCTGGTACGGCCCGTGACCGCCGGTGGCCGCACCCGTCAGGTATTGATCGGCATTTGAGTGACCGTGTACCCGTCGGACCGCTGGATGCGAGAGGCCGGAATAAATGGTGATTTCCTGTCGCAACGGCTCCAGAACATCGAGGACTTTGGTGAGTTGAAAATCCCGCTCACCTCCACGCGGAAACCAGCTCCAGTCTTTCCACGCCGGATCGGACTTGAGGGGCAAACCGACTCCATCAGGGTGGTAAACGCTGAGGAATCGCCGCGGCACATCCTCCGAATCGAGGTCGACTGCGGCAAAGGTTTCGAAACGTGGCAACGCCAGTGCCAGGCCGGCACCATACAGGAAATTTCTTCGGTTCATTACAGGGGGGTTTTTACTCAAGGTTTCCTCTGTTCTATTTCGCGAGAAACAACTCACTGGTGGTGATCAATTTTACCAGCTCTCCCAACCGATCACCACGTTGTCTGAAAACGGTCGTGATTCGATCGAGCGCGGAATGATCGCGGAAAGACAAGGGACGCCCCAGCGCATAAGACGTCATCTTGTGGACCATTGCCCTGGCAAACTGATCCTGGCGATCCATTAACAGGTATCGTTTCAAACCGTCCATTCCCGCCAGTTTTTCCCGGTTAAACAATTCTGACGTCGCGTCCACCGGACGCTTGCCAATGCGTGTTCGGTAGACCCCGAGGGAATTGTAATTCTCAAAGGCAATTCCCCAGGGATCGATACGGGAATGACAGGACGCGCATGCGGGATGATTCCGGTGATCTTCAATCCGCTCCTTCAACGTCATTTTCAGAATTTCCGGGTCCGTCAGGTCAACTTCCGGAACGTTCGGTGGCGGCGGGGGAGGTGGATCATTCAGCATTCTTTCAAGCAGCCAAACCCCCCGCTTCAGGGGGTTCGAATCTTCTCCGTCCGAATTCATGGTCAAGACGGCTGCCGTAGTCAACAGGCCCCCCCGACGGGATTCCGGGGTTACGGGAACCTCCCGGAATTGAGGCCCGTAGATATTCGGCAGGTGGTAGTGCCCCGCCAAACGTTCGTTGACCGTTACGTAATCCGAATGGATAAAGTCCATCACGGAACGATTCCCGGAAAGCACCGTTTCGAAAAAGGCTACCGGTTCTCCAAGCATCGCTTCCTTCAGCGAAGCGTCGCTGACATGGTTCACCGCATCCATCCCCTCAAGACCGAGCCATTGCTGTACAAAATTTTCGGAAAACCGCCGGGAACGCGAATCCTTCAGCATCCGTTCGACCTGGGAGGCAAGGACTTCCGGATTGGCCAGGGTTCCCTGCTCACCACAACGCAGCAACTCTTCGTCCGGAATACTTGACCAGAGGAAAAAGGAAAGCCGACTGGCCAACTCCACCCCGTCGAGTTTTACTTCGCCTTTTTGGGTTACCGCACCCTCGGGTAATCGGCTGGTCAGGTAAAGAAAATTTGGCGAGGCCAATACCGTTGCCAGCACCTCGACCATGGCTTCTTCGAAGCTTCCAAGCAGGGGACGGTAACCCAAAAACAGCTCCATCAGTTGATCCAGTTCGCCACTCGTCAGCGGACGCCGCCAGGCCCTCCGCGAAAAACGACTGAGAACCTCTCTGCCGTATTTCAACTCGTCAGAACGGTTTTTGCTTTCGTGGAAAATCTGTTTGTGGGTCGCCGGGGGCCACTCTTCAAAAAACGGAGCCTCAATCTCAACATATTCAATTCGAACGTGAAGCGGGTCCTTGCCACCACGTGCGTTGGACACATTCCGGATATGGAGAAATTCATCACGCCGGGGAAACTTTCGTTCCAGCTTTCGAAAGGGATTCCGCTGGATATCACTCAGGCAAATATGAAAATCGATGAACTGGGGCTGATCGACCGTTGCGGAAACCGGCAGGTCCCGCTGACTGATGGTGTTGGAAAAATTGGCGTTGTTGCTGGTATGGGCGCTCAGACCCAGTCGCAGACTCGCGTATTCACCAGCCTGGTTCGTGGTGCGGGAGGCCCGAATCCTGACACGCATGACCCCATCATCCGGCAGAAACCGGTCCAGGTTCATTTTCAACTCATTGGAACGGGGCAATTCGAGAACGACATTCGATCCGGTTCGAACTCTTTCCGGAAGGCTATTCTTGCGGGGCTTCGCATTTCCTCCTGAAAAGTGAATTGCTTCGCCTGTCTTTGTATTGAACAGGTGCTGTCGCCTTCTCTTGTTGTCGAAATCCTTGTCAGTTTGGCGAAACCTCTTATTCTTTGCCGATTTTCCAAATTCCTCGTCCATCGAAATGAAATAGGTTACCGGCACCGGACGCTCGCCAATTACAGTCGCCCTTTTCAACGCCTTGAAGGCTATCTCGCGATAAATCTCAAATTGCATGGCCGACATCTGCAGCATTTCCGAACTGTTTTTAAAACCATCCTCTGACGCAGTTTCCGGAGGAAGACGGTGGGACAAACCATGACTGAGTCCCAGAAGATCCCGCAGAGCGTAATCGTATTCGTATTTTGCCAAACGCCGAAAGGAAGAATGCCCACCGGAATTTCGCCGAACGATGGAAGCCTTGTTCATTTCGCCACTCAACCAGTCCACCACCCCCGACCGTGCGTCGTCGGACAACGCAAACTCGCTTTCGTCTTCTGGGGGCATCTCCGAGTTGCTGAGGACGTTGTAAATCTCGCGCCAATGTTCAACATCCGGACCGGACAACAAATCCGGGTTCAGTTCATCAACCCGCAACCTTCCTTCGCTGCGCTCGGGGCCATGACAGGCCAGGCAGCTCTTTTTCAGCAGGGGAGCGATCTTTTCCCCGTACTGCTCCAGGTCCGCAACCGGCTTGGAAAGCGTCGCCGGTTTCGGCCGTAGGGTGTCTTTCAGAAAACGGGATTTCGAACGCCCCAGCGCCTTGGCCTGATCCAGTGGGACGTTTTTATCATCCGGGTCCTCAGCACCCAACGGACAGGTACTCAAGGCAAAAAGAACCGCGAGAAAGGTAGGAATTGCTTTCATCAATAAAGGGCGGAATTCCGTTTTCCGTCTCGGGGTGAAAGAAAATGGGAAGGCAGTGCAAAAACCGCATCAAAGGATGGGAGGAAACCCGGAAACACCTTGATGTTTCCCGGATCCGGTGGCCGGGGAGGAGGGAGCGTTTTCATTATAACAACGAATCCAAATTTTTCGCGATACGAAACCGAGGCATCGTGGTCCAGCAGCGGAAATCATGAAAGCAAGCGATTTTTATTCAAGTTCACTCGAAAACCCTACCCCGTTCAATCAACGGTTCATGCAAGGCCGCGCAAACCATGGGACCCCTGAACGCTTGCGGCCGTTCCTTTTGCAAAGGTTGCCAAAAATCAACATGAAACCGAATTGACCAGGACAAGACGCAGGGCCAAGGTTCCTTTCGATTCCAACTAGGATTCAGACAGTTGGTGAAAGGTCCCACCAGACAATTACCGGATTGATCTCACCATTCAATCCAAGAAACGCTCGCCGACTTGCAACGCCGATTGGGTTGGAATAAGATTGCGTCGCCCACCGTTCCTTGCCAAATTCCCCCTGCCAAACAACCAATTCATGGCTTCCTATCGTACCCTCCTGCTTGAAAAGCTTGAAGAGAAACTCCCTCTTTCAGCCGACCATGATTTACTGGACGGAGGGGAACACGGTCTTTCGTTCCGATTCAGACGGATCTGCGATTGAAGAAGTGATATCGATCGACGGCGACTACGGCCAGCTGACGGATATCGATATCGATGTGAAGCCGGGATGCTCTACATGGCTACCATGAAGGACCACGATCCGGTCAAAATCCACCGCGCTACAGTCGACGGAGCCGACTACGAAGTTTTTGGTGACAGCGAAGATTTCGGTGCCATCATGCAGGCCATCGCCATCGACCCGGGATCCAAAAAGCTCTACGTCTCGCCACACCACCTCGAAGCCTACAAACCGGGAGCCGCACCTGGCGGAATGCAGGTCCTCAGCGCCGATGGAACAACCGTCGAAACCTACACGCAGAAACCCTGGTACGTTGTCGACATCGAAGTCGACACTGCCAATGGCCACGTCTATTACTCGGGACACTCCGGATTCACCGGCATTCGCCGCATGGACCTCGACGGAAGCAACGACGTTGCCATCAACACCGAAGCTTTCAACGGGTTCATCACGCTGGATGTCGAGGCGGGAAAAATCTACTACGGCGAAAATGTCTGGACCGATTCCTCCAGTGGAAAAACCATCTACAGCTGCGACCTGGATGGCAGCAACATCGAAACCGTCGTTGAAAATACCGGTGGTAAATTCTACGACATCGACCTCTTCAACAACCGTCTCTACCTCAACACCAAGGATAACGATGTCGACGGAAATTTCATCCGAAGCTACGACATCGCAAGCGGAACATTCGAAACCCTGTTCGAGGCAGATGGAGACCCCACCTCCAAGGATGATGTCTTCTATGACATCGCCATCTACGGTGTGGGGCACAATCCGCCCACATTTTACCCGATTGCTGACCTGGAACTGGAAGAAAATGCTTCCAGCCAAACGGTTCACTTGACCGGCATTACCGATGGAGACGGGGGTGACCAGGGATTGAGGGTGACGGCAACCAGTAACAATCCGGGTTTGATAGGCGACCTGACGATCACCTACCAGTCACCCAACAACAGCGGCACCCTGGCATTCACACCCACGGCGGACGAAACCGGCACCGCCATCATTACAGTAACCGTCGAGGATGGTGGTCTCGACCTGAGCCTGGCAACCCGTGGTGACAATCTTACCTTCAGCCGATCCTTTGTGGTTGTCGTTGAGGCAGCTGATCATCCCCCAACCCTGGACCCGATTGAAGACCTGGAAATTGATGAGGACGCGCCGACACAGACCGTGGACCTGACTGGAATTACCGATGGCGATGGAGGTGACCAGGGATTGAGGGTTTCCGCATCGAGTAGCAATCCAGGCCTGGTCCCTGACTTGCTGGTGGATTATACATCCCCCGAAACAACCGGCCTGCTGACGTTCACCCCGGTAGCCGGCGAATCGGGGGAATCCATCATCACCGCTACCGTTGAGGACGGTGGAAAGGACCAGAACCTTGCGACGACATCCGATAACCTCACATTCAGTCGAACCTTCAATGTAACCGTCGGCGCTGTGAATGATCTTCCAACGCTGAACCCGCTTGAAGACCTCGAGATTCTCGAAGACGCTGCAACGCAGACCGTTGACCTGTCGGGTATTACCGATGGCGATGACGGAAACCAGGGGCTTTCAGTGACGGCAATCAGCAGCAATCCCGGTTTGATCCTGGACCCGTCTGTGGATTACACGTCACCCGACACGTCCGGAACACTGTCGTTTGAGCCACTTCCCAACCAGTTCGGCTCAACCCTGATTACCGTCACCGTGGAAGATGGGGGACTCGACCTCGACCTTGCGACCAAAGAAGACAACCTCAGCTTCAGCAGGACTTTTGAAATAACGGTTGGGCCGGTGAATGACGCTCGCACCCTGGATCCAATTCCGGACCTGGTGATTGAATCTGGTTCCCCGGAACAGACGATCGACCTGACGGGAATCACCGATGGGGATGGGGAAGGAAGCAATCAACCGCTGGCGATTTCCGGTCGCAGCACCAATCCGTCCCTTACCGGTCCATTTCAGGTTGTTTACACCTCCCCGGACACCACGGGTTCTCTCCTTTTCACACCGATTCCCGGCAGATGCGGAATTACTCAAATCACGGTAACCGTGGAAGACGGGGGCCTCGATCTCGACCTGACGACCAAGGAAGACAACCTCAGCTTCAGCAGAACGTTCGAATTGGAAGTCTATTCAAGAAAAAGATCCTTCATTACCGCCGATCAGACAATTTACGGACAGCTCGAGGGCACCTACCGGGATACCTACTGGAAAAACAGTTATTCGCAAAACCTCCAGGAAGTCCCCTTCAAACAAAACCAGAGAAGCCGACTGGAGCATCACTGGGAGTTGGATTTCCTCGGTGGGGAAGTTCTGACTGAATTTTTTGTCCATGCCAGCCACGATTCGACCAACGAGCAGTTTCGATTTGAATACCAGGTCGAGGGGAGCTCCACTTGGAAAACATTGGTAACCACGACTCAAAACGGGGGTCGCCAATACCAGGCGATTCTCAATGATCCGGACCTCGCCAACGACGGTAAAATCAAGGTTCGCGTAGTCGATACCGATCGGGAGGATGACGCTGAACTTGCGAAACTCAACGTCAATCGCCTGTTTTTCCAATCCCGCCGCCTGTCGTGCACTGATGATGTGATGAACATCCTGGTTTTTGATCCCGAGGGTGCCGAGGGGGGAGGAAACAAGGCACAGTTCCGTTTCTACTTGGCCGACAGAAACCGACAGAACCAGGACATCGAGGTATTTTCGAGGTCAGTGGAACGGCTGACAATTCCGACTACAGGGAAGTCCTTCGCGGTTCCAAGATCATCAAGGCAGGCAACCTGATGACCCGTATCCTCATCACACCCACCGACGACCGGATCCTGGAAGGTTCCGAATCCCTGACACTCCGTTTGCTTGATGGGCCTGATTACCGGGTGGGGGGAGATTCAATCGCCACCATCAGGATTTTGGATAATGAGCGAAAGACGATTGAATCCATCGGAGAAGTCACCCGTTTTGGCAGCCACGATACAAATTTCCACAGCGGTTATTACCTGGATGATCAATGGGAGACCGTTTCCGAACAGGTTTATGCGGGTGGCAATCGTACCCGCATGGATCATGTCTGGAACTATGATCTTTCCGGTGAGGAGAATGTGGTTTTCAAGGGAAGGTTTAACGTGACCAGTGAGGCGGACCAGGATGACTTCCGGCTATCCTATTCAACGGACGGAAACCGATGGTACGCATTGGGCAAACTGGATGCCGACAGTGGAATTGTCGATATTGAAAAAAGCATTTCATTACCTGCGGAGGTCTCCCAGGTACAGGTTCGTTTGTACGATCGTTTCCGGAAAAACGGAGATACCTCCGTCAGCACGGTTGCGGTTGACATGATGCATTTTGAAAGTGTTGAAGAAACCGGAAACCTGCCACCCGCCTTTTCACTTCGACCCGGGATTTCCACCACCAGACTTCCCGGCGAAACCATTGACGGCGAAACCAGTTCCCTCGGAAATGCTTTTCAACCTGCTGGGAATGGAAACCGAAGCTCAAAAACAGGCTTTTGTTAATCAGTGGTTACTCGAAATTTCCGATTTTTATGATTTCCTTCCTCAGGATGAAGAATCCCTGGGACACTTTGATGATTGGACAAAACTTTGGCATGATTGGATCTCTGCATAAGAACCTTTTGCCTGGAATCCATTTTCTGATCGGCCTTCAGCTGGTCCTTTTGGCCCCTTTTGCGTTTGGCCAGCAGGCATCAATCAAGCGGGTGGAATCCGGTGGAATCCGGCTTCCCTGGCACACGACCGACCTTTACTGGGAAGATGCCGATCCGGTTGCGGATGTGAAAACCATTGGCGCAACATTCCATGTGAATCGCGATATTCCCGATACGGTCAACCTGTATATTTCCCCCATGGGTGGTCAGCACCTGAACAAGATCATGTTTTATGGTGGCATCCAGTCCAACGTGAATGGCTGGCCATCCCCCCAACAGAGAAAAAGGGTCCACCCGGGGCCCGGTGCCATATTTTCGCGATGGGGAGGGGAACCTGTCAGTATCGACGCCGCCAGACCGGTCGAGGGAGGGCTGTGCGAAAGCGCCGGGTACGAGGGAGAATTCGTCAGTGTTCGCAAGCCTTTTCGCTGGCAGGCCGGAACTTACACATGGGAATTGAGACGGGAAGAAACCGAGCAGGTCGACGGCCAGACGCATACCTGGTTTGCCTGCTTCCTGAAAGATCATGACCGAAAAAGGGAATACCGGGTGGGGGCACTGAGGTTTGAAGGCAAGACTTTCTCCTTCAATGGACGTTCCACCTCGTTTGTCGAGATTTATTCAACTTCCAGGATCCCACAATCAGCTGTTCCCAGGGTCGACGTTACGTTTTTCCCCCCGTCTGTAAACGGCAAACGGCTTTCTCCCCGTTCCGTAACCGTTTACCATCCCCGCAAGGGAGACCGCGGATCCCCTTCGCCAACCATTGGACTGGCCACTTCGACCGGCAAAGGAATTTGCGTTGAATTGCACAACAAGATTCTCAAGGGAAAGTTTGCCCCTCCCAACCGTTATCGATTGAGATTGAGGACTGAAGAGGAATAAACAAAGGGCAACTCCTGAAACTCAATCGCCCCGAACACAGGAACCGGAATGCCTCACCACGCAAATTGACCTTTCCAGGCAAAGCCCAAACATCGACCGCCACACATTAAAATGCATCGCCGGCAAATGCATCGCCAGACCAGGTCAAGCGTTTTTCCCAACAAGAAGCATCCAGTTGGAAATTGGCCGGACAAATCGCCGGCCCCAGAAACACTCGTGCAGCCGACATCCGGAGAGTGTTTTTATTTCTGATACCTTTCAAACCAGTCCTGCACCCTGAGCCCCGCGTGTTGTTCGACCGGGATTTTGGCTGACAACTGTTCCTTGATTTCCCGGTATTTTGGGCTGCTGGCCAGGTTACTCCATTCGTTGGGATCCTGCCGATGGTCGTACAGTTCTTCGGAACCGTCTTCGTACCGGATATACCGCCAATTTTCGGTTCGGATCGACGTATTTCCGGCACCATAGGAGGAGATCGCCGCGGAACGTTTCCGGGCGGGGTCCTTTAACTGGGGTCCCACCGAACTCCCATCCAGCCAGGAGGGAGCTTCCAGCCCGGCAAAATCCAGAAGCGAAGGGTAGACGTCGATCAGGCTGACCGGTTGGTTACATCGCGAACCCGCCCGGACACCCGGTCCCCTGACAATGAAGGGAATCCTGGTGGTCTGCTCCCAGATCGCCCCTTTGCACCAGTGTTTCTTTTCGCCCAGGTGCCAACCGTGGTCGCTGACAAGCATGATATAGGTTTCCCGGCCACGGGGATTTTCCTCCAGTGCCTGCACGAACCGTCCGATCTGCTGATCCACAAAAGCCACGGACGCCTGGTACGCCCGGATCGTTGCATCCCACTCTTGATGCGTCACGATGTGTTCATGGTCGCTGAGTCGTTTTCCACCCGGCATCCTGTGCATCGGCTTGTGTGCGTGACTGCGGGCAAGCTGCCGGGCAAACATCGGCAGGTCTTCCCAATCGTCAACACCTTCCGGTTCTTCAGGACGACGGATGGAATCCAGTGGGAATTTTTCGAACCAGGTCTTGGGAACCTGGAGGGGGCGATGGGGCCGATAAAAACCCACCGACATGAATAGTGGCTTTTCCGAAGGGGTCTTCCATTGGTTGATCGCCCAGCTGGCAACCTTGTAATCACTCATTTCCCGGTCCGCTACATCGAGTGCAAAACCGTCGCTGGGTACCCCTACGGGATTAAATTTGTCTTTTCCCTTAGGCGGTTTGGGATCTTTCGGCTTTTGAAAAAGAACGTCCCCATGCTTTCCGGGTGTCCCATGGAAAACCTTGCCACCGCTGACGACTCGATACCCGTGGCCCATGTAAAACTGTTGCATGGTAGGTGTGGTGACCCTGGTTTCACCACGAAAGCGGGCATTGAAGTAAATACCCGTTCTGAAGGGGTAAACCCCATGATTCAGGCTGGTCCTCGACGGCCGGCATTGGGGCGAATTACAGTAAGCCTGTGTGAACAGCATCCCGCCCGCCGCGAGGGAATCCATGTGAGGTGATTTGGCGTTGGGATGCCCGCCGAGGCAGCCCAACCAATCATTCAGATCATCCACGATAATAAACACGACATCGGGACGCTTTTCATTGGCCGCCAGGCCAGCAGGAATTGCCCAAAAAAGGAAGAGAATAAACGGGATGGCTTGAAGGAATTTCATAAGGAAATGATCTCATTTGCTGGAGATGGGAATCTGCAAAAAACCTGAAGCCGGACCTCGAGGGAAAAACCGTTTGGTGCAGAAATTTTTATTGAAAACCGGTTGTCATTTTTACCTGTTTGCCTGTTTCAGGGTACCTGCTGGGCAGTCAGCAGGACAACGAAGGTTGGCCTCCTCCAACCTCCGCAGTCCTTAAAAACAGTCCACCGAAACCTTCCGGTTGTTGACGCGGGTTCCTTTCCATAACCCATCCGCTCCCTCTTCATTTGAGGAAACCGACGGAATCACTCTCCACGCCAAGGGTCATCTTGACTGCTAACGGGCTCTTTTTGGGAACCACGTTTCTTTTTCGCAGCGGGTTTCCGTTTTGGGCTTGGAGCGGTCGGCCGGAACCTTCCCACTTTTCTTTGTTCAGGAACATACCAACCGTCCAGGAGAAGGCTGAGTTTTTTGACAGTTTGAGGATTTTTGCCGGCAAGATTGACCCGCTCATGGGGATCGTTTTTCAGATCGTAAAGCTGGGATTCTCCACTTTGCAGTGGATATTTCATTCTTCCTGCAGCTCCATCATAGGTCAAAAGGAGCTTGTGGTTTCCCTGGATCACCCACCGGTGAAGCAGGGATGCCTGGGGGTTTTCGATGTCGGCTATATCGTGAGCAAAAGATTCGCCAAACAACGTGTCCCTTTGGATGGTTTTCCCGGACTTCAACTCCGGCAAAAGATTCAGCCCCGGAAAGTCATGCGGCCCTTTTGCCCCGGCAGCAGCCAGGACAGTCGGCACAAAATCAATCGAGGAACAAAGCTCAGGACGTTCTCCCGCGGGAATGGTGCCCGGCCAGCGAAAGAGAATCGGTGTCCGGGTACCAAGTTCATTGGGACTTCTTTTGGATCGAGGTGCATACCCGCCTTTTTCGGATTGAATCCACCCATTGTCGGTGACATAAACCACCAGGGTGTCCTTGCCGGCACCGGATTGATCAATATGCCGAACCAGTTCACCACAGGTCTCATCAAACCACTCACACATCGCGTAGTAACTGGCAATTCGGTCTGCCACTCCCTTCGCCTTGTACTTTTCCAGCAGACGTTTTGGTGGTGTGTGAGGAGTATGGGGCATGAACGGAGCATACCAGACAAAAAACGGTTTTTCTGCTGCGATACTCCGGTCAATAAACTCGGTAACGGGCTTGAGTCCGGTACGGCCGATTTTCAGGCCATCGTCACCGTGGCGTCCTTTATTGTTTGGAAAACCGCGGGTCATGCCCTCGGTAAA
>JAYZFP010000198.1:0-17693 GCA_036336715.1 Planctomycetota bacterium | reverse complement strand
ATCGAAACCTGAGACGTGCAACAGCTTTTTGTTGACAAAGCGAACCAGCTGGACGAGTTACTCGACCACCTCGAATCATCGGCAACCATCGCATTCGATACCGAATTTGTTTCCGAATCCAGCTACAAGCCGGATCTTTGCCTGATCCAGGTGGCCACCCGGGAAATGGTCGGTGTTATCGACCCCAAAAGTGTTCGCGACCTGGAGGCTTTTTGGGATTGCCTGACCCGTCCTGACAAGGAAATCATCGTTCATGCGGCCCGGGAAGAATTCCGTTTTTGCAAACGGGAATCGGGCAAAAGACCAGGAAAACTGTTTGATGTACAGGTGGGTGCCGGCATGGTCGGCATCGAATACCCGGCAGCCTACGCGACCTTGATCCAGAAAATCCTCAGGAAATCCGTCGCCAAGGGTGAAACGAGAACCGATTGGCGAAGACGGCCGCTAACTTCCAAACAGATCGAGTATGCCCAGAAAGATGTTCTCTACCTTCATGAGCTTTATGACTGGGTAAGCCGTGAGCTGGACCAGAGAAAGCGGATGGAATGGTTTGTTGACGAAATGCAATCGCAACAGGCACGCTTCGAGGAAGAGCACTCCGAGTTTGTCTGGACCCGGCTGTCAGGATTGAATTCGTTGAGGGGAAACGAGCTGGCGATTGCCAAGGAACTGTACTATTGGCGAGAGCGTGAAGCGGAGCGGCGCAATTGCCCGGTTCGCCGTGTGATTCGGGATGACCTGTTGACCGAATTGGCCAAACGCAAGTCCGCCGACCCCGACCGTATCAAGTCCATCCGCGGAATGGAACGCAAAGACCTGGCTCAACATGTCGACTCGATTTCGAGGGTGATCAGCGAATCCCTTGAATTGCCCAAACCCAAGATGCCTCCGTCACCCAATCGGCAGCAGAACCAGCAACTGAACCTGATTGGCCAATTCATGAATGCCGTACTGGCCAGCATCTGCAAACAGTGTGGCCTGGCGGCGGCGATTGTGGGGAATTCTTCCGACATCAAGGAATTCATCGCTTACGAACTGAAATTGCCCCGCGCCAACGATCAACCTTCCCTGACACGTGGTTGGCGTGCGGAAGTCATTGGAACCCGCCTGAGGGATGTGCTGCATGGAAAATCGCTGATCCGTATCCATCAGCCGCTCGGGTCCAACCCGATCGAATTCATCGAGGATTCCGACGGCCAGGCATCCTGAACCGGTGACGCACGGACTCTGGTTGGCCTGCTTCCATTGGCTTTGAAAAAAGGCCGCCGGGATAGAAAGCCGACCGGCATTCAACCGAACTGGGCGTCACCCCACATGGCAAGGTTGGCGATCGGCCATTTCCAGACGGACAGGTGTTGCGGCAGGTGCTTTAAAAAGGAAAGTGCCTCAGGCTCGAAATACTCTCCCAGGAACGGACTGGTCCCGATCCGCTGATCGACTGTTTCCTTCCAGTCGTCGTTCAACCAGGTGGGTACGGGTGTGGAGAAGCTGGATTTTTTCCGTTGAGCGAATCTTTCGGGCATCAATCGACCTGCCATCGCGTGAATCATCCGCTTTGGTCTCAGGCTACCCCTGCTGGAAAGCTCGAAAGAGGAAAGCCACGGAGTTTTTTCCTGCGGTGAAATATCGATTCGATAGGAAAGAGGCAGGCGGAAAAGCTGTTCCACCAGAAGGTGATCGGTAAAGGGTACCCGCGACTCAAGGCTGGCTTGCATCGTAGCGCTGTCCAACCTGGCCAACAGGCTTTCCAGGTTGGTCTTCAGCAAGACATGGGCCGATTTCTCCACGTTAGGCATTTCGGGCAAATCATGAAACAGGCGATCGTAGTATTTTTCCACACCCCGATTCCGGTCAGCAGCCGACCAGTGTTCAGGCCGGAAGAAACGACTTTGGATGCCACGGGGAATGAGTCCATTGCAAGCCAGGTAAAAATCACCCGGAGTTTCCACTTCATGTCCGCCATACTGGCTGAGCAGACTTTTCCTCGCCGTCTCCGACTGCGTTCTGTCAAGGTTCGTGGAATTCGTCCACAAGTCAAAATCGGCCCCCGACCAGTGCGGGATTTCGTAGCCGCAACAGGCTTCGTCCGCCCCCTCACCCCCGAGGGCGACACCAACATATCTTTTCAGGCGATGTGCGATCTGGTTGATGATCACGTCTGACGGTGTGGAGACGGGAGTGCCATAGTGGCGAATCAACTTTTCCCAGTCCTGCAGGTAACCCTCGCTGTCGACTTCGACCTGGTCAAACTCCAGCCCATTGGCCTGCGCGCAATCCCTGGCAAACGGGGCATCTGCCGATCCGAACTGGCTCGACTTGCCCACTCCACACGTAGCATGAAAACCGGAAGAGGTCTCCTCCCGCATCAGGAAGGCGAGGGAATTCGAATCCACTCCACCACTGAGCATCATCCCTACCGGAACATCGCTGTTGAGCCTGAGCTGGATCGACTCCCTGAGTGTTGCTTCCAACTGTTCCACCGCCTCCTCGAAACAGAGATCGGTTTTTTCCTCGGGAGCCGGGGCACTCCAGTAGGAAGCTCTCGTTACCTGCCCATTGGCGATGTGTACCTGTTCCGCCGGGCGGACCGTCAACACATCCTCGTAGACCGTCTTGGTGTCCAGCGTCAGCCGGAAAGTGCTCAGGTAATGACGAATGGCCTCCAGCTCCGGCCGTTTGACAAGTCCCGGGTGTTCAACGATCGAAGCAATCGAACTGGCGAAGACCCACTCTTTCCCCACCTTCGTGTAGAAAAGCGGTTTGATGCCGAAGCGATCGCGAACCAGCCACAGCTCGTCCGTCTTGCCATCGTGAACGGCAAAAGCAAACATGCCACGCAACATCGGGATGCAGTCCTGCCGCCACCGCTGCCAGGCGGCAGCCAGCACCTCCGTATCGCAGTTGCCACGGAAGGAAAACCCCTCCCTGCGCAGCTCTTTTCTCAGCCTGGAATCGTTGTAGATCTCTCCGTTGTAGACAAGCAGGTAGCGTCCATCAGGAGAATACAGGGGCTGTCGACCGGCGGCCTGATCACGAATCGCCAATCGACGGTGAGCGAAGACAACGTTTCCGTTCCGCTCAAGGGTGGCGTCATCCGGTCCCCGTTCCTGCATCAGGTCCCGCATCCTGGTGATCTCGCGATCTGTTAGCTGGACGGGTCCATCTGAGCGATTTTTCACGATTCCTAGAATGCCACACATGTCATTTATTATCGGCTCCCCGGTGCAGCGGCAGACGGAAAAAAGGGAAAAGAAACCGAATGAAAACGACCTGGCCTGAGAACCGCAAAAGGAACCGACAGGCCCCGGATCGGACCGGAGTTGACAATCGGTTGCCATGAAGTGGATCCCGGTCAGAAGCAAAAACCCTGGAATCAATGTGCGGGACCAGGCAAACAAAAACCCGCCCCCGGATCAACCGGAAGGCGGGCTGAATGGAATCGGTGATTGTCTCGAATCAGACCACTGCGATGTTGTTTTGACCCGGCATCGAGATTTCATATTCAAGGTTTTCGTTCGGCTGAACGGGGGCCTTGTCGTCAAAGGACTTGAGGTTGTCCACATCCGCCAGTTGGATCTTCGAATTGAAGCACTGTTCCCAGGTCAATTCCCGACCCGTGTAGGTCGCCATCCGTCCCATGATGGCAGTCATCGTCGACTTAGCACCGTAGGCTGCCTCGTTTGGAATTTCGCCTTTTCGCAGGGAGGCAAAAAGATCATGGTGCTCGTTTTGGTGACCACCGGGCTCTCCCTTGGGACGCTTGAACTGAATTTCGCCACCACCGCGAAGCGAAATTTTTCCGCCGCTGATGTTACAGTCACCATTGGAACCGTGACAGTACTCGGCGACTTGACGCCAGGTACCTTTTTGGTGGCGGCAGCTGCTTAGCATCTTTGAGCCGTCGGCGTAGGTGTACTCGATCATGTGGTGATCGTAAATCTCGCCATACATCTTGTCGGTTCGGACCTGTCGACCTCCCAGACCCTGGGCCTTGACGGGATAAGCATCCTTCAACCAGTTGATCACATCCAGGTTGTGAATGTGCTGCTCGGTGATGTGATCACCACAGATCCAGTTGAAGAAATACCAGTTCCGCATCTGGTATTCGAGTTCGGTGTGTTTTTCCTCACGCTTGCGTACCCAGGGAGTTGTGCCATTCCAGTAGGCCCGCATGAAGTTGATATCACCAATGACGCCATCCTGCAGAGCCTTGATCGTATCCCGATATCGGCTCTCGTGGTGCCGTTGCAATCCAACCGCCACGGCCAGGCCCTTCTTCTTGGCCTCTTCGCCAGCAGCCAGAACACGACGTACACCCGGTGCATCGGTGGCAACCGGCTTTTCCATGAAAACATGCTTACCAGCCTTGACCGCCGCCTCAAAATGCAGGGGACGAAAGCCGGGAGGTGTTGCCAGAATGACCATCTCAAGATCCTGTTCCAGCACCTTTTTGTAGGCATCGTAACCGATGAACTGGCGATCCTTCGGGACTTCCGTGTGGTCCGGGTGACGGTTCTTGATGCTGTTGAAGGATCCCTGAAGACGATCACCAAACACATCGCCCATGGCAACCAGTTTGACCGGCCCCTTGTCCTGGGTGTTCATGGCCTGGGTCGCGGCACCGGTTCCCCGTCCACCGCATCCAATCAGTCCCACTCGGATGGTTTCATTGGCTCCGGTATGTGCCGCCCGCGCCAGGCTCAGGTTGCCGCCAACCACCCCTGATGCAACGCCCCCCGCGACCAACGCGGATCCTTTCACAAAATTGCGGCGGGACGAATCTGTCTCGTTCTTCTTTTTGGTCATTCCAAAAAACTCCAGGTTTGTGATATTTCGAATCGATTATCATGAAACGATTCGCAAACCGCACTTGTCGATCCCTTGCGGGAACTCGCAACCGGGCGGTTTCGTCGTAAGATTGAAAACGGATCAATGAATAAGCATATCCCCCTGACACCCGATTTTCAATGAATCACCTTTCTTTTCCCGCGGGCACACACCGTGGCGGACTGCTGGCATTGTGCTGCTGCCTGATTCTCATGGGAACCGATGTATCTCCCGGACAATCGAACACTGGGACACTCCAAAGATTCGAAATAAAAAAACGGCAGATGGGCGTGCAGTTCGGATTTGTCGTCTATGCATCTGACCTGGACAAAGCAAAGGCCGGGATCACCGCTGTTTTCGAGCGGATTGCCGAACTGGAAGACCGCCTCAGCGACTACGATGCAACCAGTGAATTGATGCAATTATGCAGGGGGGCCCGGGCCGGCGTCCCCCATCCAGTCAGCAAAGATCTGCTGCATGTGCTGAGCCTGTCCCGGGAAATCAGTCGAACCAGCCAGGGCGCCTTTGACCCCACCGTGGGGCACCTTTCCCGTCTTTGGAGAAACGCCCGCAAATCTGGACGGGTTCCATCCCAGGCGGCCATTGACCAGGCGAGGGCTGAAGTCGACTGGAAACAGATCCGGATTGACCGGAAAAAAAAGAAAGTCACCCTGCAAAAGGAAGGAATGCAAATCGACCTGGGGGGAATTGCGAAGGGCTTTGCCGCAGACCAGGCGATCCAGGTTTTCAGGGACCATGGACTGCCCCGTTGCCTGGTGGACGCGTCGGGCGATGTGACCGTGGGGGATCCACCCCCGGGGCGGAAAGGATGGCGGATCGCTGTTGGAGGCAGGGAGAGCGAGAGGGTTGTCCTGGCGAATGGCTCGGTCGCATCATCCGGCGATCGATACCAGTACCTTGAACATGACAACGTCCGTTATTCACACATCCTCAATCCTGCAACCGGCTGGGGCATGACCGACCGAAGGCTGGTCACGGTCATCAGCCGGGATCCCATTGCCTCGGGTGCATTGGCCGATTCACTGGCGTCTGCCTTCAGTGTCCTGCCGGTTGACCGGATGCAGGACATGGCGGAACAGTGGAAACAGCATTCCGTCAGGGTTCAGCGGATCCGGCCGGACAAGCCGAATGAAACGCTGTTCGTCTCTCCCAACTTCGAAACGGTGCAACCACCCGGGAAGCCAGCAGAAGAACAGAAATAGCCAGTCTTTCGGGAGCAGGCCAGCCGACGTTGGCCTCCCGTGCCCCTGGGCGGAATGGGGCTTTTTTGATCGCTGGAATCGCCCACCGTGATCCATCACAATGAAAGGATGCTCCCTGAATCCGAAAACCGTGCCAATGTTCCATCCCCTTTTTTTCCAACCCCACGGATTGACCCTTCCATGCAAGACCGCAACACGGGCTTTATCGATATCGACTCCATTCCTGCCTTCCAACCGGTACCCGGATGCAATCTCCGCACCCCGCATGGCAAACAGCTGATGCTGTCACAGGTGAAAATGGAGGAGGGAGCGGTGATTCCACTGCATCACCACCCACATGAACAGGGAGGGTTGTGATCTCCGGCAAAATGGAATTGCAAATCGGCGATCAAACCCGGCTGGTTTCCCCGGGAGAACTCTACCTGATTCCATCCAACGTTCCCCATCGGGCTGTGGCCATTGACGGTCCGGTGGTCGCACTGGACGTCTTCAGCCCCATCCGGGAAGACTATGTCGAACTTTCCAACCAGTACATTCCCGGACAGGAGATGTCCCGGGAGCCGGACCAGGAGGAAGCGGATCATGACTGACCCGGAAGCCGGCGAGCCCCGCACGGGATTTCAGCGCCTCGCTTGTGAGCAGTTATTTCATCAGCTCATTCGGAACGGGTGCAGGTTTTTCTGCACTCTCTGGATTTTCTGGATGGGAAGCGTTGGGGCAGCCGGACAGGAGCCGCTTCCGGTTTTCCGCCTGGCCCACTTCTCGGCAGATGTCACCATCCCGCTGAACCACCGCTGCATGGGCGTGCTTCCCGTCAAATCAAAAACAATTGCCGATCGCCTTTATGCTCATGGGTTCGTCCTCCTGAGCGCCGAAGATCCGATTGTTTTCTGCGGCGTCGACTGGTGCGAAATCCGAAACGGCTCCTACAACCAGTGGCGAACCGCTCTGGCCCAGGCGGCGGAAACCCGACCCGAACGGGTTCTGTTGGCCTCCCTGCATCAGCACGACGCGCCTGTCGTGGACGAGGATGCCCAACAGTTGCTGGATTCGGTCGGCCTGAAGAACGAGCTGTTTGACCGGGTGTTCGAACAGGATTGCCTGCGGCGGATTTGCAAATTAATGCAGACGTCTTTGACCGACGCAAAACGGGTGACGCATGTTGGAATCGGCCAGGCCAGGGTTGACCGCATCGCATCCAATCGGAGGATTCGCAACCGCGCTGGTTCCATCTCCTTTTCCCGCGGCAGCGCTTCGGGAGGGAATTTCGATCTGGCCTCTGCTCCAGTCGGAAAAATCGATCCCTACCTGAAGACCATTTCCTTCTGGAACGCTGGGGAGCCTGTCCTGGCCATGCACAGCTACGCCACTCACCCGATGAGCTACTACGGACGGGGGGAAATCAGCGCAGATTTTGTCGGCTTGGCACGACTCAAACTTCAGCGGGACAAAAAATCCGTTAAGCAGATTTATTTCAGCGGATGCAGCGGTGATGTGACTGCAGGAAAATACAACAATGGCAGCCCTGAAATGAGGCGTCAGCTCACCGACCGTTTATACCGTGCAATGGTGGAATCCTGGAAATCCACTAAGAAATATTCCCTGTCGACAATCCGAATGATGAACCGTGAAATCCAACTCCCCTTCCACCAAAAGAAATCCCTCACCGAAGCGGCGTTACGGGCATCCCTCGAGAATCCTTCCAAAAGCACCGAATCCCGCATCCTGGCAGCCATGGGACTGGCAAGTCTGAACCGGGTAAACAGGAGACTGCCCATCGACTTGCCCCTGGTCGACCTGGGAAAAGCGAAAATCCTGCTCTTTCCGGGTGAATCATTTGTCGGTTACCAGCTTTTGGCCCAAAAACTGGCCCCCCGGGATTCTTTCATTTTTTCGATCGGATATGGCGAATGCTGGCCCGGCTACATTCCAACCGATGATGAATTCGCCGATGGTTTCGAGGACAACTGGTTATGGGCCGGTAAAGGGAGCCAGCAGGTGATTGAAGAGGCAATCAAGGATCTCTACAAATAACCCGATTGACAGCGATCTCTTCTGCCCCGGTTCAAATTTCACCGGGCCCGGACCGGAAGGAAACTCCAGGACGATCCGGATACGTTGCCGTTTGTGTAAAAACAAACCGGCAAGATTGGATCCGGTTCACCTTCTGTTGGCCGGGGCTCCAGCTTCCTGAATTATTTGGCAGCGAGATGCCATGAAAGTCCTCTGAAAATGGAATCCCGCTGAAGGGGCTGGGTTCCTGGCAACGAGAATCGCGTTGACCAAGGAGTCACTGAAGATAAGTCAGGAATTTCTCCGGAATCCTGTTCCGGATTTTTCGGGATTCTCGATTACGTAAGGAAATCAGTTATGTGACATAAGAACCCAATCAGCTGATCGGTTCTGTCCCATCAATATCCAAAAACAAATCCGATGATCGAGGAGATTGAATCCCATGAAGTGCGCCCCAACAAATCCTTCCTTTTCCATTTCATCTTTTCAGGAAGCAAACAGTGTGGTTCCAGGCAATCCAAAAGCAGGCAATCCAAAAGCAGGCTATCCAGAAACAGGCTATCCAGATACACCTCCATCCAAAAACGCCCAATCAGAAACAATGAGAGGCGTCCGCTCGATCTTGTGCATCTGTGTCCTGCCAGTCGCTATTTGCCTCTTTTTCGGTGCGGATCTGGTTGCTCAAAGCAAATCCTCCAAATCGCGATCAACGGGAAAGAAGTCAACAGAACGGAAATCAACCGCAAAAAAATCATCAAAACGGGGAACGACCACGAAAACAGACTCTTCCTCGAAGAGCCGAACCCGTCTGCCCAGATACTTCACTCATCTCAAGTTGACAGAGGAGCAAAGGGAAGATGTCCGTCAATTGCAGGCAAAACAAAAAAAGGAAATGGAAACGATGCTGAAACAACTGGAAGAACTCAGGGAGGAACACATGGACAACCTCGAAGATCTCCTCTCTCGGACACAAAAAACATTGCTCAACAAGTACAAAGCGGGAACCCTGAAAGTGGGCGAAAAAACAGGCAACCAATCGCAGTCAAAATCCGCATCGTCTTCCGGGAAGAAATCAACCCGAAAATCTTCCAGAAAGAATTAACCGCTGAAGATTCGGCGTCTACAGATCCGGCGCCAGTTGTTGACTCCTAGAACTTGAACTGCCGTTCAGGAAGGATCCTGCTGGAGGTGCGAATTTCCGTTTTGACAGGTGTCACGCTTTCAGAGGCATCCCTTTTCAGCCCCTGCCGGAGGTGAACAGGAACGTACTCCCTCTCTGGCACCTCAGGATCGGTGCTGGAAACAGATTTTCGCAACGTCAATGCCTGCACACGACGGCTTGTACCAGATTCCTTCCAGGCTACCTGGTACATGCCATTGACGCCTTTTCGCGGAAGCATGGATTGGGAGGTAACCACCAGGGTATCCACGACTTGAAAACGGCGATGATAGTTGGACCAGCGATAAAAAATCAGCTGACGAAAAGCCAGGCGGCCTCGAAAGTCATGGCAATGGTGCAATTCGATAATATCAACCGTTTCCCTGACCCTGGAGGCACTTTCGGCCAAAGCGGACCCGCTGTTCAGGGTCAGCCCGCTGTTCAGGGTCAGAATGGCGATCACATTGATCAGCAGGATATCGAGAGAAAAGGCGTTCACTGATCCTCCATAGAAAGGAATCCCGGCAGAGATTCACCTCGACACGTTGAATCGTGGGTAGTGATTTCCTACCCCCCGGCAAAACCCGTTACGGCCAAATCCCCCGTTATCCGGTTTGCCGCCGGGTTACCGACCGAAGTCATTTCCTCCTTGGTATCGGTTGTGACTGTTGGGAAAGAACTGCTCAAAAATCCGTTTTTGCTCCCTGCAAAGGTCCGTTTTGTGACAATTTGCGGGTTGGTCAAACTACAGGGAGCCAGCATCCGTGCGGCAGAGATCTTTTCCCGGTTCCTTACCATGGGTTTCCACCCGTGCCTCGAGTCGCAAGCTGTTTCCCGGCAATCACCCTTCCCGGGGCACCCTTCCCGGGGCACCCTTTTTGCTCCCTCTCGCATTTGACCGTTAACCAACAGGTTCGGATAATGGAACCGGAACGCCGTTTGTTCCTCATGAATTGCGACAGCGTTTCACCGACAGACGGCGCTGCCCATTTGCTGTTGTCCCCATTTTCCCATTGATCGCCACCAGTTCCTGCGTTTCACGATGATTTCAAGAAGGCAGCTTATTCAATCGGCCAGCGTTTCCCTGCCGCTGGTTTCTCCGGCAGGCCTGACCTACTGCCAATTCGAAAGAGAATCCCGCAAGGATTTTGTGGAAATAACCAAAGCTTCCGAGAAGGCTGTCCGTAATGCGACTGAATTCATCAAGAAGACCCAAAATCGGGATGGTTCCTGCGGTGTGGATGTTCATCAACAGCCGGATATCGGTTGTACGTCGATGTGCGGTCTGGCGCTTCTCGCCCAGGGGACCACACCCATCGAAGGCCGATACGGAAAAGAACTGAAGGCCATGCGGAACTACGTTCTGAAAAGAACGGGATCCATGCCGAGCGATGACATCACCAGCGAAACCGGAACGCAATTACAAAGAAAAATTGGCCGGCACGCTCACAGTTTCTTTGCAGCCCTGTTCCTCAGCCAGGTCGTTGGTGAGGCACCCAACCCCGAGGCAACCAATGTCGGCCTGCGAAAGGTTGTGGCGGCAATCGTCAAAGCCCAGACAGCCGACGGCGACTGGGGATCCTCATCATGGGCACCAACGCTGGGCACCGTCATGGGATGGATCAGCCTGCGGGCTTCCGATTTCGTCGGCATGAAAGTTGGCGGTGCGCCGCACAAGACCACTGGGCACCTGCTGAAAAAAATGGCAAGCCAATCAGGAAAGTCCCGTGGCTGGATGCATGACCTGTACAAGAATGCAGCCGGAATTCGTGTGCTGTACGCAATGAAAAAAGAGGACCAGCCTGTCGCCAAAAAGACCTTCCAGAAGGTTCTGGACCTGATTACCCGCGACAATACCCCTTTTACACAGGCAGGAGGTGAAGAGTTTCTGGCTTTTCATCTGATCACCGAAACCATGCTGCAAAAAGGGGGAGCCGACTGGGAAAAATGGTATCCCGTGGTGCGGGACAAGTTGATCGACGTTCAAAACCGGGACGGCAGCTGGACAGGGCACCACTGCATCACCAGCCGGACCTTCTGCACTGCGGCTGCCAGCCTGGTCCTTACCGCTCCCAATCGATTTCTCCCCATTTCGCAGGCATGAACGTGGGTGCCACGCAAAAACAAGGGTCCCCCGCAAAAATGGGCAGATATTGCGAATTGGAACCAGCGGACTCATGTGCTGGAATGAGGCCTGCCTGGTTTCCAACCCGGGCCCCGGAAGACCTCCCAGCTTGCTGGCGTTGAAGGTAGAATGATCGTTTTGAAAGTCGGGCGTATGTCGAAGAAAAATTCACGCATCACCGTTCCCGGATTTACCCGGATGAAATCCGAGGGTCGCAAGATCACGATGTTGACCGCTTATGACTACACCATGGCGGCAATGCTTGATGAAGCGGGCGTCGACTCCATTCTGGTCGGTGACAGCATGGCAATGGTGGTCCAGGGGCACGATACCACGCTTCCGGTAACCCTGGACGAAATGATCTATCACGCAGAAATGGTGGGACGCGCGGTATCGCGCGCCCTGACCATCGTCGACCTGCCTTTTCCGACAAATCACCTGGGAATTCACAAAACGATTGAAATGGCAGGTCGCGTCCTCAAGGAAACACGCTGCCAGGCTGTCAAACTGGAAGGTGGCGCGGAGCAGGCCGAAGTCATCCAGGCCCTGGTCTCGGCAGGAATCCCGGTGATGGCCCATGTTGGTTTGCGACCGCAAAGTGTCCACACCATGGGCGGTTACAAAGTGCAGCGGGATGAAGAACTTTTGCTCGAGGATGCATTGGCGGCTGAATCAGCCGGTGCTTTTGGGATCGTTTTGGAATGCATACCCAATCACCTCGCCGGAACAGTCACCGGAAAACTTGGAATTCCGACCATTGGCATTGGTGCCGGTCCGGATTGCGACGGACAGGTACTCGTCGTGAACGATCTACTGGGCCTTCCAAGTGATTACGTGCCCAGGTTTGTCAAACAGTATGCGGATTTGAAATCCACCATCACCAATGCCGCCCAGCAGTATTGCGAGGAAGTCAAAAACGGGTCATTCCCTTCCCCTGAGCACTCGTTCCGTTAACCCGGCAAAAAGCGGATGACGACTCTGCCCAAAATTGCGATTTCGACCGGGGACCCAGCTGGCGTTGGACCCGAGATTTCCCTGCAGGCTGTTGCGGATGAAGAAGTATCCCGGATCTGCCAGCCAATCCTGTATGGAGATGCCACGGTTTTGCAGGCCGCTGCACAAAAATTGAATCTGCCATTTCCTGTTCAGGTAACTCCAATTGGCAGGGGACCGGAGTCAATCGTTGCTGGCAGCCCTGCTGTTTGCGACTTCGATTCCATTTCATTGACAGATTTTCGGGCTGGAACGGTCAACGCCCAAACGGGTGCATCATCGTTTCTATATTTTGATACCGCCATCAACCACGCCATGGCTCAACGCATTGCTGCAATCGTGACCGGCCCCATCCACAAGGAAGCGATCAATTCCGCCGGTCATCGCTATCCCGGGCATACCGAAATACTGGCGGACCGCGCAGGTGGTAGGGATCCATGCATGATGCTGACCAGCCGCCAGATTTCCTGTTCGTTTGTCACCACTCATGTTGGGCTCCATGAAGTTCCGGGGCTGATCAGTGAAGACAAGGTTTTACATGCCATTCAACTGACTCACGACGCTCTGCGGAGGATTCGGGGCCGATCGGTCTCGCTGGTCTGTTGCGCCCTGAATCCCCATGCCGGTGAAGGAGGTCTTTTCGGTCGCCGCGAGGAAGAAATCATCATCAGACCAGCCCTGGAACGTGCGCGGAGCCAGGGAATTTCAATCGAGGGTCCGCTGCCGGCCGATACAGCATTTCTTCGACCCCGACGCGAACGGACCGACGGTTATGTTTGCATGTATCATGACCAGGGCAACATCCCGCTAAAAGCCCTTGCCTTTGACGACGCAGTCAACGTGACGCTGGGATTACCGATCATCCGAACATCCGTGGATCACGGGACGGCATGTGATATCGCCTGGACCGGAAGAGCCGGTTTCCAAAGCATGATCGAAGCGATCAAGCTGGCGGTACAGTTGGTCACCACCCGAAAAGACTGAACCCTTGACCGGGGACTCCGAAATTCGATCCGCTGAGAAGACGATTCCCTTGTTCACATCAACCGCCGCGTGACAGGGCTTCGGGCGTGAATGCCCAATGCCACAGGAACAGAAGGGAGCAACCACGGAATGCCGGTTGTTCAACGCCGGGATTCGCGGTCACACCTGATATCAATCTTGACTGTTTCCGACTCGGTCTTGCGTTCCGGGGCGATAAACAGGCGGCACAAACGGCCTTCCTTGCTGAATTCGAGCTCGCCCCCACTGGAGGATGCCGAATCGGATTTGATCCGCCAATCGTCGTCTTTCATGGTCTGTTTGAAAACCTCGACCACCTCCGGGATTCGATGTTCATCGGTTTTCAGACGGAGAATGAAGAGGCCCTGGTCATATTGTGAACCCAAAACCACCATCTCCGCCGGAATCGCCAGGTCACTGGGACAACCTGCCAGTCCACTGCCACCACAGCCCGCAGCGGACAAGGCAAACATAGAGAGAAATCCAACCACCAGTCGGAGAGAGAGTGACATGATTCGCCCGTTATTTCGGTATTCCTGCTATGGGGCCGTCGACTTTTCCCGGCACACCCCGCTCCAGTCTAACCCAGAAAAAATGCCATGGCGAACTTCTTTTGAGCAGTATCGGGTACGGACTTTGAATTCAGCCGCATTCATCTGGTCATCAGGCCGTCAACTGTTACAATCTGTCGTTACAACATGCGAAATGCAGATTTTTTTCGGAGTTACGAAGAATGGGAAACGTCGCTGAATTTACGGACGACAATTTTGATGCAGAAGTGCTGCAATCTGACAAGCCTGTGCTGGTTGACTTTTGGGCAACCTGGTGTGGGCCCTGCCGTGCTGTCGCCCCCGTGATTGAAGAACTTTCCAAAGAGTTTGAAAATGTCAAATTTGGAAAACTCGATATCGATGGCAGTCGTGCCACTGCCATGAAGTACAACGTGGAGTCCATTCCCACGATGATCATCTACAAGGATGGAGAAGTCGTCGAACGAACCATGGGTGCCCAACCCAAGAGCGCGTTGGCCAAACTGATTGAAACCGCATTGCAATAATCTTCTGCAAGGCGGGATTCGGCCCTGAAAAATTTGACGAAACTCGCTGTCAGCCCCTCTCACAGCAAGGTCGGAATGTGGGGGACTCACAGCAGCACACTTTGTTATCCGACAGGACAAATGCGAGCGATTGCCGCTGGCTGCAAAAGAGGGCTGCCGGCGGGAACCGTTTGAGTCAGTCTCCTGTTCAGGAACGGAGTTTCCTGGTGGAAGACGCCCCGTAATCAACTGTCCATGCCGGAGGGGAGACCGATTTGGCGATCCTGGAAACGGGTTTCAGCAAGCGTTCTACCGACCGATCCGCCACCCCTGAAAAAAATGACCGCTTCACTGCATTCAAAATAAGATAAAATAAAGTGGAGCAGTCTTACGGCGACGAGAAAAAGGAGAGCCCCACCTGCCGTATTGCCCCCTTTCGGAAACGAAGCCCCTCCTTTCCTACCCAAGTGGAATCATTTGATGAACATCCCTACGAGAATGTCTGCCGTTTTTTTCCTGACGGTGTTTCTTTGCTTCCTTTCTGCAAACCCGGCTAACGGCCAGGACGAGGCTGAGGTTCCACGAATTGACTTCCTATCGGTAATCAAGCCAATCCTCCAAACCCGTTGCACGACCTGCCACAACGAAGAAGACGAAGAAGGCGGAGTCAACCTCGATGACCTCGAGATGCTCCAGGAGTACATTGAACCCGAGAAGCCGCTGGAAAGCCCCCTCTTTCAATCCCTGACCGGCTCCAACGATCTCTCCCGCATGCCACCCGAGGAAGACAACAACGGCGATCCGCTTGATCCTTGCAGTTCATCGGAAAGAGCCTTGATCTATCTCTGGATTCAACAGGGGGCTTCCCTGGAAGGCGTGCCAGTTGTTGAAGAGGAAAAAAACACGGATTCCGCACCCTACCGAATCCTGATTTTTTCGGGGCATTTCCATCCCGCAATCGTCCACTTTCCGATCGCCTTGATCACGATCAGTGCTTTCTTCATCATCTTTTTTTTCAGGAATGAGGCGATTTCCGATGATGCTGCCTATTACCTGCTGTTCTTCGGGACCCTTTCTTCCATCGTTGCCTGCGTCCTCGGTTGGGGCTTTGCCGAAAAGAACCCGGTTTCCATTTCGGACATGGACCTGGGAGTCAACCGACACCGCTGGTTTGGCATTTTGGGTACCGTAATTGCTCTGGTTTCCACCATCATCGGGTGGCGGGCCCGAAGCGAAATCATGTCCCGGAATCGGGGCAGCAATGGCATGTGGAAATTTGGCGTGATCCTGACGGCGGCCCTGATGGGGTGGGTTGGACACCAGGGAGGTGAACTGGTTTACAACGAAGGTTTTTACGAGAGGGCTGCGGAAAAATATATTCCGGAGTACTGGCCTTTTGAAGAAGCGGAAGACACGACAGGGAAACCTGCTGCCGAAAAAAAACCCGAAGCCGGTAACAAGGATGGTTCGCAAGAACAGGGAGCGGCAGACGCGAAACCACAGGTTCCTGCCCCGAAGGAACAAGGCAATTCGAAAAGCGTCGGTGAAGAAGAGGAGAGCGACAATGCCCCCCCACAGGACCCGACTTTGAAAACTCGGGAAAACTGATCCGCAGCGGGCAACAGAGGCAGCAATCCCCCTCGCTGAAAAAAAGAGATGCGGACACGGGTTTTCGTACAACTCCCAACTGCCCGTCTCTCCCCTGCCATCCCAATACTTGCAGCCCGAAAACCCAAAATTCATTGGCCGAATCCGTATTCCGGCAGCCGGCTGCCAGGTATGGTTCCGGGGGCACCAACGGTTGCCAGCTGGCCGGTCGGTATTCGACAACCTGAATTGTTTCCGGTTTTGCAGATGATTCTGGAACAAAAATGGACGATAATGGAGTTCGCCCTACTTTTCTTACGGAAAAACAGGTAACAGGACATGACACGTTTGCATCGCCGGTCTTTGCTGCAATTGGGTGGAGGAATCACAGGCACCCTTGGCCTGGGGCAGTTCCTTGAAGCCCGCGAACGGTCAGACATTCTGAATCCAACCACCTCCGATCCGGCAGTCATTTTTGTCTGGCTTCCCGGTGGGCCACCCCACATGGAAACCTATGACCTCAAGCCGGAGGCGCCTATCGACTATCGGGGACAGTTTTACCCAATTCGAACCAATGTACCGGGGATCGAGGTCTGTGAGCTGCTCCCCCTGCATGCAAAAATTGCGGACAGGTTCACCCTGATCCGATCCTGCCACCACGAATTTGCAGACCATGGTGGAGGACACAAGCGATTCCTGACCGGTCGAAAGCCCAAAACGCCGACGGGGTTCGTTAACGATTCGCCAATGGCCGGATCCATCGCCGCCAAATCGATGGAAAAGCGGAAAAACCCAAGCGGTCTCAGTAACTACCTGGTTCTTGGCAATGGGCGGGTCAACAATGTCGACACATTCAGTTTTGGATCGGCCTACCTTGGGAACGACACGCACCCCTTTCGAATCTCGGCCGATCCCAACTCTGAAAAATTCAAGGTCAGGAACCTTGAATTGCAGGGTGGCCTGTTCGAGGATCGCCTGAAGGATCGTGTTGGCCTGCTGTCCGAATTCGACGGTCTGCGACGAAAAGTCGAAACCCGGGATGCCTCCCACGACAGATCCAGGGACCGCTTTAACGAAAAGGCGCTTTCGATGATCACCTCCCCGGACGCACGGCAAGCGTTCGACCTCTCACAGGAACCGGACAAACTGCGGGATCGGTACGGGAGGCATGAATGGGGGCAGAGGGCCATCCTTGCACGCCGCCTGGTCGAGGCAGGTGTTCCCTGGGTAACCATCGTCCTGGAAAATCCCTATGTCTCAGGATTGGCAATGCCACGATACGGCACCTACAACTGGGACAGTCATGCCGTCAACTGCCATCTTTTCAAGGATGCAACGGTCAGGTTTCCCATCTATGACCAGGTGATCACCGCGCTGGTCGAGGACCTTTATTCAAGGGGACTGGACCGCCGGGTACTCCTGGTGGTGACCGGGGAGTTTGGTCGCACACCCCGAGTCAATTCTCATGTAGGCTCCCAGACAAAGGTCTCACAGCCGGGACGTGACCATTGGCCGCGGGCGATGAGCATGCTGGTTGCAGGTGGCGGAATGCGAACCGGGCAAGTGGTCGGTTCCACGAACTCCAAGGGAGAGGAACCCCTCGAGCGACCGTTAACTCCCAATGATCTTTGGGCATCAGTCTACAAACACCTTGGGATCAATTACGAACTTTCTTTCCCCGACTTCAGTGGGCGACCGATGCCGATCCTTCCGTTTGGTTCCCCCATC
>JAYZFP010000197.1:0-43671 GCA_036336715.1 Planctomycetota bacterium | reverse complement strand
CGGGGCTCTTTTTGAAAAAGCGAACTTCAAGCAGGTTGGCAAGCCGCAGGTCAACGATCTGGTCGATGGTGTCAGGCACCTGGTCGCCAACTATGGTGTTGATGAAAAAAGGGTCGGTCTGCACGGTTGGAGTTTCGGCGGATTCCAGACCCAGATGTGTCTTTACACCGAACCCGATGTCTTCGCTGCCGGGATTGCCGGTGCAGGGCCCACGGAATGGGAAAACTACAACAAGTGGTACTCCACTGGCACGATCGACAGAAGCCAACCGGGCAAGCTGGACCAGCAGAAGTATTCACTTCTGCCACTGGCCAAAAACCTGGAGGCGAAACTGCTGCTCGTTCATGGCATGGAAGACAGCAACGTGCTCTACCAGGACACTGTCCGAGTCTACCGGGAGCTGATCAAGGCCGGGAAAGAGACACTGGTTGAGCTGTTCCTGGACCCGACGGGAGGGCATGGACTCGGCGGCGATGTCAAACGATTGGGGAAATACCGGAAATACGAGGAGTTCCTCGTACGCACACTTGGCTCCCTGAAAAAGGAAAAGCCTAAAAAGTAGGCCTGGACGAGGGTGGCTCGAATAAGCGACCTCCCACGCGATTCCTGCATCCTGTTCCGTTATACTGTCGGTTCAACCAAATCCTGCGAGGACCCCCCCCGATGAAAAGCACCCACCGAAACCTGAACCGCCGTCAGCTGATCCAGGCTGGCTCAGCCGCAGCCGCCTTTGCTGCCTTTCCTGTAACCACCGCATCGGCAACCACCAATCCGCTGGAAAAGCTGAGAACCGCTCACGTCGGCGTGGGCGGCATGGGGGGAGCAGACCTGAAATCGATTGCCTCCCACGGCTCTGTGGAAGTTGCGGCCCTTTGTGATGTGGATGCCAACCGGCTGGCGGAAGCCAAAAAGCGGCACAGCAAGGCCAGGACCTTTTCCGATTACCGGGAGATGATCAGTGCCCTGGGCAATTCAATTGATGCCGTCGTCGTGTCCACACCGGACCACACGCATGCTCCGGCAGCCATGACGGCCTTGAACGCCGGCAAGCCGGTTTACTGTCAGAAACCGTTGACTCACGAGGTTTTTGAAGCCCGTCGCCTGAGAGAAGTTGCTGCAAAGAAAAACCTGGTGACCCAGATGGGTATCCAGATTCATTCGCACCAGGCCTATCGGCGTGCCGTCAAGATGATCCAGGAAGGCGCCATTGGCAAGGTAAGTGAAGTGCACGCCTGGTCGAACAAGAATTGGGGCTACGACGGGAAGAAACTTCCCAAGGCCGCTGCAGCTCCCACTTATCTCGATTTCAATCTCTGGCTGGGAACCGCAAAAGAAAGGGACTTTATTCCCCGGGTTTACCACCCCGGCCAATGGCGAAAAATGGTCGATTTCGGAACCGGCACGCTGGGCGACATGGGAGTCCACATCTTTGACACACCCTACGGAGCTCTTGAGCTGACAGCCCCCAACTGGGCCCGAACCAGCTGCCGAAAACCGACTGGAATCGGACACCCGGAAAAAAATGTGGTCGAATACGAATTCCCACAGACTCGCTACACTACCAAAACCATGAAATGGAAATGGTATGACGGGTCTTACGCACCTCCCAAGCCGGAGGAGGTTGGATTGCCTGCCGGGACCCGATTGCCAGGACAGGGATCGCTTTTCGTGGGTGAAGGGGGACACCTTCTGCTGCCCCACATTGCCGAAGCCAAACTTTTTCCGGAAGAAAAATTCAAGGACTACCAGCGACCCGATATTTCTGGAAACAACCACTATCACCAGTTTGTAGATGCCTGCATGGGAAAAGGCGAAACCAGCGCTCCCTTCTCCTTTGGTGGCCCGCTGACCGAGGCGCTGCTCCTGGGAGTCGTCGCCAACCGTTACCCCGACCAGAAACTGGATTGGGATGCCAAGAAGATGCAGGTCACCAACCATGAGCCCGCATCCCAACTGGTGCGTAGCAGCTATCGAGAGGGATTCGAGGTCGAGGGGCTCTGATTTCCGGGGGCAGCACCACCCGTTCTGGGGAATGCTGCCCAGATTTCCCATCCACAAACCCGGCTTCAACACCCTGCTGCCTGTCCCGACGGGGTAGTGGACGGACTTGCCTGTTTTGGACGCGACTGTAACAATCCCCCTGGAATTCGCGTTCTCCTTAACTTGCCCCTGTATACAGGATCGTCCCTCACGTCCCGAGTTTGAAATTTGAAAGACTGTCAGTCCCAATACAAAGCAAGAATCCGGTCTTTGGAGGAAGTGATCGCATGGAGGAATCGATCCTGCCGGCTGATTCAACTGCTTCGCAGCCTGCTGTTCCTGCTGTTTGCTGCCTGCCTGGTCGCCGCCTTGACGGGCAACCTTTCAGGATTGCTGGCCTACGTGCTTCCAGGTCTGCCGCTTTTGGCACTGTTCGCAACGGCAGCCTATCACGAGACCGTTGAAAGCCGTCAGCGTTCCGATCAAATTCGCCTTAGCATCAACCAGCAGCAGATTCGCCGTCTCGAACGGGACTGGGCAGCACTCCCACAGGTGCCCTTTGAAGTACCGCCTGAGGCTGCCTGCCTGTCCAACGACCTGGACCTGTTCGGCAAGGCTTCCCTGATGAAACTGGCCTGTATAGCGCGAACACCACTGGGGATTCGGAAAATGGGGCAATGGCTGCTTGAGCCCTGCAGCCCCGAAGAAATTGTGAAACGCCAGCGGGCGGTCGCTGAACTGAAGGATGAATTTGAATTACGGGAGGAATTGCAGCTCCTGTCCCACACGGTTGCAGCCGCCCAGACCGATCCCGGCGAACTGCTGGCCTGGGCAGACGGCAACCTGTGGTTGGACCGGCGAAAGTGGTTGCTCTGGTTCGGCAGGCTGTCAGCTGCCCTGGTACTCTGCTGCCTGATCGGCTTCTTTTTTCCGGGGGCGCCTCGAATGATCCTCGGAGGCCTGGGTCTGGTCCTGGTGATCATCAATATCGGCTTTACCGTTTTTTACTCTGGCAGTATCCACTCCATTTTCAATGCTGTTGGCTACCGACAAAAAGATGTCGCGGTGTTCGTGGACCTTTTTCGGCTCTCCAGTCGTCTGAGTGAGGACGATGCCTGCCTCGGTGAAATCCGACAGGAGCTGGTGAGCGGAAAAAACAACGCGGTCTCGGCGACTGGAAACCTCCGGACCATCATCGGAATGGCCCAGATGCGACGGTCTGGCCTGATGTTCCTGGTCTATATTCTTTTCCAATTCCTTTTTCTGTTGGACATTCACACCCTGTGGTGGCTTGAAAAGTGGCAGAGAAAATACGGGATGCGGGTAGCGGCGTGGCTTCATTCGGTGGCAACCCTGGAATCCCTGGTATCGCTATCGAATCTCGCGTTTCATCAAAATGACTGGGTTTTCCCTAGCATTGACACCCGGGCGTCGCAGGTTGTGAGCGAGCAGATCGGTCACCCGCTGCTTCCCGATCAACAGCGCGTCTGCAACGATGTCGAGATTGGACCGGCGGATACGATGCTCCTGGTGACCGGCTCCAACATGTCCGGAAAAAGCACTCTCCTGAGATCGATAGGGCTCAACTGCGTCCTCGCGCAGGCAGGATCTGTTGTGTGTGCAAAATCAATGTCGCTGCCACCCCTTCGGATTGAAACCAGCATGCGGATTGGAGACTCCATTTCCGACGGGGTCTCGTTTTTCATGGCCGAACTCAAACGATTGAGGCAAATTGCGAGGGAAGCCGAGCAACTGGAAAAGGATCCCGAGCGGGTGCTGTTGTTTTTACTGGACGAAATCCTGCAGGGCACCAATTCCCGGGAGCGGCAGATCGCCGTGATCCGGGTCTGTGAACACCTGCTGGAATCGAAGGCGATCGGTGCGATCTCGACACACGACCTGGAACTGGCTGAGGCGGATAAAATCCGTTCACGCTGTCGTACCGTTCATTTCCGTGAGTTTTTTGAGCAAAACCCGGCAGGGCAGCAGGAAATGAAATTTGATTACCTGATGCGACAGGGCACCTCACCCACCACCAATGCTCTTAAACTGCTGGAGATGGTAGGACTGGGATGGAAAGAAGACCCCCCGGGGGCGGATTCCGGGAAGTCAGGTTAATTTCGGCTGAAAAATATGCCAAGATAAATTGGCAATATCTGGCTCCGTCACCCTGTGCCGACGGTTGAGCCGAATCCCGACTTTGGCTCCACCTGCCTGGAGTGCTCATGGAAAACGCAATCGAACTCAGCTCAGTCAGCAAGCGATTTGGGAAACAGATTGCTGTTGATGACCTGAACCTGCAGGTACCCAGCGGAGCCATCTATGGATTCATCGGCCCCAACGGTTCCGGCAAGACCACAACCTTGCGGATGATCCTGAGAATCATCCAGCCTGACAGCGGGGAGGTTCGTGTACTGGGTAAATCCGAGGGGAAAACGGCCGACGACGAACTGGGTTACCTGCCCGAGGAACGGGGCATGTACAAACGGATGAAAGTCCGCCAGCTGCTGATTTATTTTGCCAGGCTCAAGGGGATGCGGAATTGCAAATCAGAGGTGGATCGGTGGCTGGAAAAACTCGGCGCGGCAGAGTGGTCCAACAAGAAGATTGAGATGCTGTCCAAGGGGATGGCCCAGAAAATCCAGTTCATTTCCGCGATCGTCGCCAGGCCCCGGCTTGTGATTCTGGACGAACCTTTCAGTGGACTGGACCCGGTCAACATGGAGGTTCTTCGAGATGCGGTTTTTGAATTGCGAAACTATGGAACCACCATTATCTTTTCTACCCATGACATGGACATGGCTCAACAAATGTGCGACACCATTTTCATGATCTTTCGTGGAAAAAAAGTTCTGGATGGAACACTCGATGAAATCCAGTCCAGTTTTCCAGCCAACCGGGTCAAGGTAACCCTCAGCGATCCTGAAAAGGAATTCCCCGGGATACCGGAGATCAAGGACTTGACCCGCGACAGAAACGACTTCGAATTTGAAATGATCCACCCGGATCGGAAACAGGCCATTCTGCAACGGATTGCCAGCCAGGTTGCCATCGACCGTTTCGAGGTCATCCGCCCCACCCTGCACGAGATCTTTATCCGGATCGCCAAGCCGGATATCGGCAACGGGAAAGGCCAATCCGTCGACGCGGGACAGATTCAGCGACGGAATTACCTGGAAGGTGGTAAGTGATGTTCAAGATATTTACCATTGCCATCCGTGAATACTGGGCCATGGTGGCGACCAAGGCTTTCCTGATCTCGATCGTCATGATGCCAGTCCTGATGTTCGGTGGAATTTTTGCCATGAAAACGCTCACCCGGGTCGGTGGAATCCAGGAACGGAAGATCCTGGTTTACGACGGTACCGGTCGATTATTTGGTCGCCTGAGCCTTGAAGCGACCTCGCAGAATGCGGTCGCTGAAGCGATGCAGGAGGAAAGTCATTCAAATGACGGAATCCGGAAACCGGGAGGATTGGAACAGAATGAAAAATATGTTCTGGAAAAAGTCCAGGCGGACCTGTTGACGAATGAGCTGAGATTGGAGATTTCTGAAAAAATCGAGTCGGGTGACTATTACGCATTTGTTGAGATCCCGGCAGACATCATCACCCGAAAGCCTGACATCACACAGGTTCAGAAAACGGGGGATGTCGCCCGTGCGATTCCGGCAATCGAGTTTCGCAGTCAGAGTTCAGCCCTCGCGACGGCTCGCCAGTGGTTTCAGATCAAGATTACGAATGCGATCCGTGACATCCGTTTGAAGGACCTGGAAATTGATCCTCTCAAGGTCACCCAGGCCAGCCAGCCTGTCCTGGTCCGGGGCCTGGGGCTGTTTGAACTGGATCAAGAAGGAAATGTCAAGGAAAGCCGGGAAGAAGACAACGTCCTGACTGCGATTTTCATGCCCTTCGGCGTAATGATGCTGATGTTCATGGTCATTTTTCTCGCGGCGCAACCGGCACTGGAAAGTGTGCTGGAAGAAAAATCCCAGAAAATTGCCGAGGTTCTGCTGGGCAGTGCCAACCCGTTTCAACTGATGATCGGCAAGCTTCTGGGCGTCGTGGGCGGATCGCTGACCGTCTTTTCGGTTTACATCAGCGGGATTGTCTATTTCGCTTCCAGTCAGAACTACGAAATCCCCTTTCAAATCCTCCCCTGGTTCATTGTTTTCCAGGTTTTGGGAGTTTTCTTTTTTGCTGCCATGTTCATGGCGGTGGGCGCATCCGTCAATCAGCTCAAGGAAGCCCAGTCGATGTTGCTGCCCATCTGGATGTTGATGATGTCACCGATGATGGTCTGGTTCATCATCATTCGCGATCCCAATGGATCCATTGCCACCGGCATGTCACTCTTCCCCCCGGCCACCCCGACCGCCCTGATGTTGCGTATGGCTACTGGCCAGACGATCCCTATCTGGCAACCCCTGGTGGGGTTGATCCTGATGGTCATTTCGACCCTCCTGGTCGTGCACATCGCATCACGCATTTTCCGGGTAGGTATCCTCTGGCAGGGAAAAACCCCTTCGGTTCGGGAATTGGTCCGATGGGCGTTCAGCAATCAATAGCTGTTTTTCGAAATTCCCGGTAATTTCTTCTATCGGGAATGGCCACTTTTCCCGTTTGGACAGCGACATCATGCTAGACGCGGTATTCGCATATTTTGAGGAAGCGGTAAAATATCGGGTTTCCAAATTCCGGATCCGCCCATGCCAGCTTCCGATATCGTCATCAAAGGTGCTCGCGAACACAACCTCCAGGATGTGAGCCTTGTGCTGCCGCGCAACCAGCTGATCTGCCTGACCGGGGTCAGTGGAAGCGGAAAAAGCTCGCTGGCCTTTGACACGCTCTATGCCGAAGGGCAGCGGCGATACATCGAAAGCCTTTCCAGTTTTGCCCGACAGTTTCTGGGGCAAATGCCCAAACCGGATGTCGACCTGATCTCCGGTCTCAGTCCGTCGATTTCGATTTCGCAAAAGTCGGCCGGTAACAACCCCCGCTCCACCGTGGGCACGATCACCGAGATCTACGATTACCTGAGGGTGCTTTTTGCACGAGTGGGCACCGGACATTGCCCCCGCTGTGCCGAACCGATCACCGCTCAATCCCGAGATGAGATCATCGGGAGAATACTGGCTTTTGATAAAAACACGAGATTCCAGTTGCTGGCCCCCGTGGTCCGGGCCCAGAAAGGATCCCACCAGGACCTTTTTGAAGATCTCCTCAAGCAGGGATTTGTCCGGGCCCGCGTGGATGGAGAAATCGTCTCGCTGAATGACAACCTGAACCTGGACCGGCAACAACGTCACAATGTGGAAGTGGTGGTGGACCGCCTGGTCAACAAGGGCAATATCCGGGGACGATTGGCTGAGGCGGTCGACCAGGCCCTGAAAATCGGAAAGGGAAACCTGATCGCGGTCATCGATGAACCGTCGGCGACTCCGGACGATTCGACCGGGACACCCCAAATCGAAACCCGCGACATTCCCTTTTCAGCGGATTATGCCTGTGTCAAATGCGGCATCAGCTTCGATCCACCAAGCCCCCAGATGTTCAGTTTCAACAGCCCGCAGGGGATGTGCCTGACCTGCGACGGCCTGGGGGACCTGTACTCGTTCGATCCCGAATTGCTGGTTGCCTGCCCGGAGAAGAGCTTCAAGAAGGGAGCCATTCCCCTGATCGGCACCTGGAAAGACATCGGTCGCTGGAAAAGGCACATCTACACGGGGGTGGCAGATACCGTTGAACGCACTCGGGACCTCGAAGAAGGGACCTTGTTGGAAACGCCCTGGGAGGATCTGCCCGAGGAACTCCAGCAGACGTGGCTTTATGGAACAGGGGATCAGCACATTACGTTCACATGGAGGGGTGGCAGCTCGCCGATGAAATATGGCGGGACCTTCAGCGGAATCATCCCGGACCTGATGTCCAAGTACCAGGAGCTCAAGAGCAAGCCGCTGATGCGGAAATATGAAGAATCCATGTCCAACATCCTCTGCCCGGACTGCCTCGGAGGGCGGCTTTGCGAGCAGGCCCGCAGCGTTCGGATTCGTTCTGCCGAAGAAACCTTTGCCGATCGACCCGCCTTGACCCTGCCGGAGCTCTGCGGCCTGCCAATCAGCGAGGCAGCCGATTTCTTCTCGCAGATCGACCTGGATTCCACCCGAGCCCTGATCGCGTCAGAAGCCCTCAAGGAAATCCGTTCGCGGCTGGGCTTCCTGATGAATGTTGGGCTGGACTATTTGACACTCGACCGGAGTGCCCCAACACTCTCGGGTGGTGAAGCCCAGCGAATCCGCCTCGCTGGTCAGATCGGCAGCGGTCTGGTTGGTGTCCTCTATATTCTCGACGAGCCTTCGATCGGATTGCATGCCCGCGATAACGACCGTTTGATTTCCACGTTGGTCAGGCTGCGGGACATGGGCAACACCGTCGTCGTCGTCGAGCATGATGAGGACACAATGTGGGCGGCCGATCATATCATCGATTTTGGTCCCGGACCGGGAGTCCGGGGGGGAGAAGTGGTCGTTGAAGGTCCCCCGGCTGCCGTCGTGCGGGAAAAACGGAGCCTCACCGGTCAGTATCTCAGCCGCTCCATGACCGTTCCCCGCCCGGATGAGTTCCGCAAGGCCAAACAGGGACAGTTTCTCCGGGTCCGGGGGGCACGGCACAACAATCTCAAGAATGTGACGGCGGAAATCCCGCTCGGCTGCTTCGTCTGCATCACGGGTGTGTCAGGTTCGGGAAAGAGCTCCCTCGTCAACGGAATCCTCGTGGAAGCCCTGCGGAGGGACCTGAATCATGGCCTGGGAGAACCGGGAGAACATGATGAAATCAGTGGACTGGATCACCTGGACAAGCTGATTGCGATCGACCAGAGCCCGATCGGCAGAACCCCCCGCAGCAACCCGGGCACCTACATCAAGGTTTTTGATGAAATCCGTTCCCTGTTTACACAGTTGCCGGACTCGAAGAAGCGGGGATTCAAGCCGGGACGATTCAGTTTCAATGTCAAGGGTGGCCGCTGTGAAGCCTGCGAAGGAAACGGGGCCAACAAACTGGAAATGGACTTCCTCGCCGACATCTGGGTCACCTGCCCGGTATGCCAGGGACAGAGGTTCAACCACGAAACCCTGCAGGTCAAGTTCAAGGACTACAGCATTGCGGACGTTCTGAACATGGAGGTCGGCAAGGCCATCGAACTGTTTGAAAACATCCCCAAGATCCACAGCAAGTTGATGACGCTGAAAAACGTGGGGTTGGATTACCTGAAAATCGGACAGCCTTCGCCGACCCTTTCCGGTGGCGAAGCCCAGCGGATCAAACTGGCCCGTGAACTGGTGAAAAAGAGTACAGGGCAAACCCTGTACCTGCTGGACGAACCGACCACCGGGCTTCACTTTGCCGACATCCGGATGCTGCTGAATGTGTTGCAGCAGTTCGCCGAAGCGGGGAACACGGTTCTGGTGGTTGAACACAATCTGGACGTGATCCAGACCGCGGACTGGATCATCGACATTGGACCGGAAGGGGGCAGCGGTGGAGGAAACATTGTTGCTGCAGGACCTCCCGAGGAGATTGCCCGTTGCCGGGAATCGCATACGGGCCAGGCATTGAAAAAATACCTGGAACAGAAAGACAATCCCCCGTCAGCAAGCAACAGTCCCGTAAAAAAACGAAAACGCAAGACCGTCGAACAGGCAAAGTCAATTACCGTCCAGGGCGCTACACAGCACAACCTGCGAACCGTGGATGCCAAAATCGACCGGGACCGGATGACTGTTTTCTGCGGCCCGAGTGGCAGCGGAAAGAGCTCGTTGGCCATGGACACGATCTATGCCGAGGGCCAACGCCGATACGTCGAGAGCCTGAGCAGTTATGCCCGGCAGTTCGTCAACCAGATGCAAAAGCCAAAGCTTGAAAACGTGGAAGGGCTTTCACCAGCCATTGCCATTGAACAGAAGAATCTTGGCAGCACCCCCCGCTCGACAGTTGGAACGGTCACGGAAATCTACGACTACCTGAGAATCCTCATGTCGAGGCTGGGGACCAGTTACTGCCCGGATTGCGACAGCAGGATTGGAACACAGACGGTTGACCAGGTCATCGCAAAGGTGCTCCAGTCTCCGGAAGGAACCCGGGCTTACCTGTTGGCACCGGTTTCCCTGGACTCCAACACGGACATCGAAAACCTGTTTGCCGATTTCCAGGCCAATGGTTACGCCCGTGTGCGAGTGGATGGCAGCACCTATGCCGTTGAGACCCCGCCCTCGATCGACCGCAGGCGAAAGCACGAAATCGAGCTGGTCGTTGACCGTGTGACCCTCTCCAAAAAATCCGCTTCGCGAATCGCCGAAAGCATCGAGGCCGCACTGGCAATCGGCAAAGGGGTCATGCATGTGGCCTTTCACGATGAAGAAATCCCCGAAGAGCGATGGAAGGTCATTCGTCACAGCCAACACCTGGCCTGCGAAAATTGCGGCAGGAGCTTTGAGCGTCTGAGCCCACACAATTTTTCCTTCAACAGTCAACTCGGATGGTGCGATGCCTGCGAGGGACTGGGAATGCAAACCGGCGCTAATCCGGCTGCCCTGATCAACGACCCGACACTCTCACTTTCACAGGGTGCGATCTCTCTGTGGCCCGGCGTCGAGAATGGCCTGGGACAGAAGATGATCGAGGCCTTTGGGCGCGAAACCCGTTTCCCGATCGACAAACCGATTGAAGAGCTGACGACACGGGAACGCCGGTTGTTGCTTCACGGGACGGGGGAACAGTGGTTTGAGGTAAGAAAATCACCCAAAAGCAAGCAGTCCATTTTCCGTTTTCAGTACAAGGGACTCTACCCGGCACTCGAAGAGGCGGCCCGAACCTCATTCAGTTTCCGCCGCAAACTGGAATCGTTTGTTGACGAGGTGGAATGCACAAACTGCGACGGCAGTCGACTGCGTGACGATGCCGGCGCCATGCAATTCCGTGGCTTGACCATGGGTGATATCTGCCGCCTGCCGCTTGGCAAGCTGGTGGATTCGGTCAAGAGCTGGAAGCTGAATCAACGCGAGAAAAAAATTGCCGGTGAAGTATTGCGGGAAATCCGGAATCGGCTGGATTTCCTGCTGGACGTGGGTCTTGCCTACCTGACTCTGAGCAGAACCGCCGCCTCGCTGTCCAACGGAGAGGCCCAGCGAATCCGGCTCGCCAGTCAGTTGGGTTCCGGTCTCTGTGGAGTGCTTTACGTGTTGGACGAGCCGACGATTGGCCTGCACCCCCGGGACAACACCCGTTTGCTGAAAGCGTTGCACCGACTGCGGGATCTCGGCAACACTTTGCTGGTCGTCGAACATGACAAGGAAGTCATTGAGAGCGCGGATACGCTTTTTGATTTCGGACCCAAAGCAGGGGTAAATGGTGGGCAGATTGTAGCCAATGGAAGCCTCGAACAACTGGTCAAAAAACGGGCTTCGGTGACGGGTCCTTACCTGTCGGAAAAAAAATCGATCCCGATTCCCCAGACCCGCCGTCCCGGCCTCAAACCCTACTCGGCCAAAAAGGAGGTACTGGAACGGGTTCTCGCCCGATCCCTGTCAGGCAAAAAACCGAAAAAGAAAACCGCCCGCAAAAAGAAAAGAGCCTTCTCGGGAGCGGTTGCCAATTCACTGGATGTCATCGGCGCACGTCACAACAACCTGAAGAACGTAAACCTGAGCATTCCGCTGGAGACCGTAACGGTGATCACCGGACCCAGCGGCTGTGGAAAAAGCTCGATCGTCAACGACATTCTTTTTAATGCACTTTCGAGGAGACTGCACCGTTCCACCGCCACCGTAGGAAACCACGACGCCCTCCGCGGAGTCCAGAATATCAACAAGGTCATCCGGGTGGACCAGGCCCCGCTGGGAAACACCCCTACCTCGAACCCGGCAACTTACACGGGTGTTTTCGAGTTGATCCGTACACTGTTTTCCCAATTGCCCGAAAGCAAGGTTCGTGGATTTTCCCCCCGCCGATTCAGTTTTAATGTGCCCGGCGGTCGGTGCGAAGAGTGTGCCGGAAACGGACAGATCTGTATCGAAATGCACTTCCTGCCGGATGTATGGGTGGAATGCGAGACTTGTTCCGGCAAACGTTACAACGAGGAAACCCTGGCGGTCCGGTACCATGGCTACTCGATCAATGATGTGCTGGAAATGAGTTGCGGGGAAGCTCTCAAGCTGTTCCGGAACATTCCCAAGATTCGTCGCATTGTTCAGACCTTGTGCGATGTCGGGCTGGATTACGTCCGTCTCGGGCAGTCGGCCCCGACCCTGAGTGGCGGTGAAGCCCAGCGGGTCAAACTGGCTGCCGAACTGGCGCGACCGGATACAGGCCGAACACTCTACCTGCTGGATGAGCCGACGACAGGATTGCATTTCACCGACCTGGAAAAACTGATGGAGGTCCTGCATCGACTGGTCGACATCGGAAACACGGTTGTCCTGATTGAACACAACCTTGACGTGATCAAGAATGCCGACTGGGTCATTGACATGGGACCGGAAGCTGGCCAGGAGGGCGGTCACGTGGTGGCCACTGGCACACCGGAACAGATTGTCGCGCATGCCGCAAAAGCCAAAAAATCAAATTCCGGCCTCCTGCGTTCCTACACCGGGGAGGCCCTCAAACCCGCATTGCAAAAGGATCATTACAAGGAACGGAAAATCTACGATCCCTACGAAGCGGAAAAGGAACGCAAGGGAGACGTCGACATCGAGGACGTGGGCAAGGACATTGCGATGCCCTGGGAAAGAAACGGGCGAGCGTGGCACACCTCGGAATGCGTCGACCGGAATGGTTCTCCGGTCAAGTGGGACGGAAGAATTGTGGACCAGGTCGTTGATAAAATCCAGGACCTTGGCCAGTTTGCCGACACCAACTGGAACAGCCGCAACGTCGTGGAAATCACGGGAGCCAAAAAATCGCTGGGCTGGTTTTTCCATGCACTGACTGGCGAATCCTGGATGCTGAAGATGAAATTCCGTGTTCGCCGGAACACCTTCAAGAAGGAAGAACTGCAGACCCGGATTCCCCTTTTGACCCTCAACCAGCTGGATGACATACCGCTCTATGGAAACGATTCCCGGGTCAAATGCAAGAACCTGGCCGGCCCCTGGCAAGAGGTGGAAATCCGTGCGCATTCGCTGGAAGAACTGAATCGGACCGAGTTCTGGAATTTTGTGGAAGACGCGGTCAAAGGTTTCGAATTCCACACCGAAAAAAGTGAGGAAAACATTGAGAACCACATGCCCTGGAAAAAACTGGGCAGGGTCTGGCACTATTCAGGCAAGGGCTACTCTCCAGGCAAGCGGAGACTGTGGGATCCCTCCATCCTGGAAAAAATCGAAGCGATGATCAACGAGGTCGGTGGTGAAGTCGAGTGGGTTTGGGACAACAAGGTTCTCGCCCATTTCAACCTGCCCGGCAGTGGCAGCAACTGGGGAACCATCAACACCAAAAAGGAAAACAACCTGCCACTTTTTCTGTATCATCCCAAGGACAGTTTCTCCTACGGCGAGGTTACCGAGTTTGGATCCTCTTCGGAACTGGTATCCAAAAGCGACGAGCAGGACTATATTCGGATTGATTTCGACTCGGTGGAACAAGTCGCCAGCAAGGCGCTACAGGAATTTATCAAGCGACATTTCGAAACAGTCGCGGGTGAAACGCGGGTTTAACGCAGTTCAAACAAAGAGGAAAAGCGGATGGCAATTGCCGAACTGGCACTGGATGCAAAGGTCTTTCTGGGCGAAGGCCCTCTCTGGGACGCGGAACAGCACAAATTGTGGTGGATCAACATTTTTGAGGGAGAACTGTTCTGCTTTGACCCGGGAAGTGGTGACAATCAGCGTTACGAGATGGGGCAACAGATTGGAACCGTCGTCCAGCAGAAATCGGGAGGCCTGGCCGTTGCCCTGGAAAATGGGTTTTACTCCTTTGACCCTCAGACGGCCAAGTTGACCCCGATCGCGGACCCCGAAAGCGACAAACCGGGAAACCGTTTCAATGATGGAAAATGCGATCCGGCCGGCAGGTTCTGGGCCGGTACGATGGAAAAAGCGGAAGACCAGGCCACGGGGGCCCTCTAGTGCCTTTCGGGAACCGGTGATTGCACCCGCAAACAGACCGGGATCTTTATTTCCAACGGAATCACCTGGACCCGGGACCGGCAGACGATGTACTACATCGATTCGCCCACCCGCAAGGTGGACGCCTTTGATTTTGATGTCGCATCAGGCGATCTCGCGAACCGGAGAACCGTGATTGAAATCCCCGAAGGCCTCGGGTATCCGGATGGCATGGCAATTGACTGCAATGATCACCTGTGGGTGGCCATGTGGGGTGGATGGTGCGTGGCAAAATTTGACCCACAAAGTGGTGAATTGCTGGAAAAAATCGATCTGCCGGTTGCCAACGTGACCGCTTGTGCCTTTGCAGGCGACAACCTTGACGAGCTGTACATTACGACCGCCCGCAAGGGCAACACGGAGGAGGAATTGGAGAAACAGCCGCATGCCGGCAGTCTTTTTCATGCCCGGGTGAATGTTCAGGGGACCACCTTCTCAAAGTTTGATCGCTAAACCACCGGCAAACCGGGACACTTTCCAAAAGAGGGTCCCGCCAATTGATTGCCCGATCTGCAGGATCCCGCTACGCTGCCGGAAATACCTGCGAGAGTGCAACCATGAGCGAATAGCTGCAAGCTTCGAACCGGGAACGGTACGTATCCTTCCTTTTTTCTTCCATCGCCATCAGCGGCCTCCTGGCGGGCCTGCTGTTCCTGCTTCAGATCGAAAGGCAACCTGGTGCATTGCAGGCGTCGATCAATATCCTGGACAGTGACTTTTTCATACGACACACCCCTGACAGCGAGCAGTATTTTGAAGAGGTGGAAATTCCCGCTCCCGACGGAGCGACCGATCTCAACCACCTGCAGCAAGCGGTGACCGACGCGATTTCAAGCACCCCGGCTCTCGTCGCCTCCTGCAGGAGGACATCTTCGAACCCGCTGATGGAACCGACCGGCGAAAAAGTGGTACCGGTAGCGAAGGCGAGGATTCAGCTCCCTCCGCCAGTCGAAACCGGTTTCAGCATTGGAAGATGCGATTTACCCTGCAAAACGAAAACGAGTACCTTGAGCAAATGGACGCCCTGGATATCGAACTGGGGCTGTTGGACCGCGTCCAACCGGTAATCCAATACGCCTCCAGGGTATCCTCCCAGCCCAGGTTTCGTCAGCGCAACCGAAAGGATGAAAAACGTTTTTATTTCCTCACCGACTCGCAGCCAGCAAGGCAATGGAATCTGAATGTTTTTCAAAATCATGGCAAGGCAACCGAGGGAAAAATTGCCCTCCGTTTTTTTCCCCCTCAACTGGTGGCCAGAATGACCGCTCTGGAACGGGCAGCGGCCGATGAAAAAGGGTTGGACCCTGAAAGCGGGATCCGTCGAACCGTATTTGGAATGCGCCGAAATGGGGACCGTTGGGAAGTCTACCTCATCAGTCTTTTACCCTTCTGAGGAGTGGAAGCTTGTGATGAATTCCGGGTGCTCTCAACGGCACTGTCTGTGCCGGCTCATTCGCTGCGAAAAAACCCAATATCCCGCCTGTTCCCAAAAAAGGGCATGGCCCGCAACCCGTTCCCCCTGTTTTGGCCACTTGTTTCTTCAGGGACAGCCTGGCGCCCGGGAATCAGGTGTGAAGGGTCACCCACTTCCACTCGGTCAGTTCATCAATCGCCACGTCCGCCCCTTCCCGGCCAAAGCCGCTCTTGCCCACACCTCCAAAGGGAACGTGTGGCTCATCCTGGATGGTTGATCCATTGACATGGACCATCCCGGCATTCAGACTTTCGGCGAATTCCATCGCCCGATCCAGTTGGTTGGTGTAGATGGCACCGCTGAGGCCAAAACCTCCCTGGTTGGCCATGTGTAGCGCTTCTTCTGGCGATTCCACCTCGTAAATCGAAGTCACCGGTCCAAAGGTTTCCTCGTTGTGGATCAGCATGGACTCGTCGACCCGGCTCAGCAGCGTGGGCTTCAAAATATTTCCCTGCCACTGGTTTCCGCTGATGACCTGTGCGCCTTTGCCAATGGCATCCTCCAGGTGTCTGCGAATCCTTTCCCTTTGCCTCCGGTTGATGATCGGACCGATCAGGGTTCCCGGATCATGGAGGTCCCCCACTTGAATTCTGTCGACAGCCTGCGACAAGGCGGCCCGGAATTCAGGTGCAATGCCCTTCTCGACAAAAATCCGGCTGGCCGACATGCAGATTTGTCCCTGGAACAGGAACGCGCCGACCACACAACCGGGAATTGCCTTTTTCAAATTTGCATCATCCAGAACCACCAGCGGGTTTTTTCCTCCCAGCTCCAGCGTTACCCTTTTGCCAAGCTTTCCACAAAGTTCCATCACATGTCGGCCAACCTGGTACGAACCGGTGAATCCAACAGCCTTGACCAGTGGGTGCCCGGTCAGGGTGTCGCCAATCTCACTACCATCTCCATAGACGACGTTCAGGACACCCGCTGGAAGCCCGGCATCCCGGTAGATCCGGGCAACCTCGTGGACCAGCAACGGGGTTTCCTCCGATGGCAGCAATACCACGGTATTTCCGGTCGCCAGGGGCATCGCGGTCTGCTTGAAGGCCTTGATCAGGGGGACGTTAAACGGCGTCATGCCGGCCACAACCCCCAAAGGCTGCCGGACGGAATAGCTCAGCCTGCCACCGATGTCGCTGGGGTAGGTTCTGCCGGTCACCCGGCGAACCGCTCCGGCCGATGCCCTGAGGATCCCGAGGGCAACCTCCACCTCCTTTTCAGCCTTGCTGACCGGTGAACCGATTTCATCGATCAGGATTCGGACCAGGCGTTCCCGCCTCGTTTCCAGCAGCTCCGCAGCCTGCAGCAGCCATTTTTCTCTTTGGGTGGGCGCGACGCATCGAAACGAATCAAACGCGGAATGGGCCGCTTGCACCGCCCGGTCAATGACCGTCTCGCTCCCAAGGGAAACCGATCCCAACGTCCGGTCGTCCAACGGGCTTTTTGTCTTGAAAAATCTTCCATCCTGGGGATTCCACTGGCTTCCCTCGATCCAATGAAAAATTTCCGGGGTCGGCTGCTGTTCACTCATCCTCCTGTTGTAGTTGGCAAAACGGGCGGGAACAATAGCCGATCCCAAAGGGGTGTCGCGAATCCAATCGAATCCTGTCCATCCCCTTTCTGGCAACGCCTGGGGTCGGACGGCCGTGAGAATTCCATACCGGACCGGAAACCGGATGAAACGGGTGATGGCGGACCAGCCAATGAAAACCTTGGCTAAACGTGCAATTCAAATTTGGGATCCGCACCACTTCCGGCCTCCAGGCGGAGCAAACCCGATGACCCGTTTTTTCGGTAGCTGCCCACCCGCGGAGAAAGCTTTTCGAAAAAACTCTCCAATACAGGTCGCTACCCGGCGGAAAGGTTGATTTAATGAAACCAGGGCTTGTTCAAACGGATCCCCCAAGATGGCCGAGGCCTTGAATCACTCAGGCAACTCACTCGTGGGTTGCCTGGAAACCCGTGATCGAAAAACAGCCATTCCCGTATTCTGACTGGAGAATTCAAGATGCTTGGTACCCGTTCGCTACGTCTTCTACTGGCAGCCCTCCTGTTGTGTGGATGTTCGGGTGGCTCCCAGGTATCCCAAAATGCGCCAGAGGGTGGCTCCGGCGAAACAGAAGAACAGCCAAGCCGGAAGGATTCAAAGGATGAAGGACGTCCTCCCTCACGTTCCCAGTCTCAACCGGATGATTCCGGCTTTGGCAGTGGCTCCTGGGAAAGACAACCGCCCCAACGGAAACCGGGTACAGGAACACCCTCATCATCTGGCGGGCAAGGTGTCAGCCGCCAACCCGGTGACGAAACCCGCAGGCCCGGACCTTCTGTCAGCAGTCAAAATCCGTCGCAAAAGAAGGCGGAAAATTCCAATCCACCAAAATCCAATCCATCGGCAACAGTCAATCGCCCGACCCAAAAAGGGAAAACAGAAAATTCTTCCGCTGGAAAGAAGGCCCCTGCCAGGGCACCAGCAACCGGCATGCGCGGTACGGACCCGGGTGACAGCCTTCCCGAAATCTCCGGGCGGGACTTTGATGGACAGCCCTTCAAACTGAGTGATTACCGGGGCAAGGTGATCATGGTCGATTTTTGGGGAGACTGGTGACCTCCCTGCCGTGCCATGTACGGTCACGAGCGGTCGCTCGTCAACTCGATGAAAGGACGCCCCTTTACACTCCTGGGAGTCAACAACGATCAATCGTTGACTGTTGCCAGGAACGCAGTCAAAAAGAACCAGTTGAATTGGCGTTCCTGGTACGATGGCAAAGGGGGACCCATTGTCCGGAATTTTGGCATCCGCTCCTTTCCTACCATTTTCCTGCTCGACCACGAGGGAGTGGTTCGATTCAAGAACATCCGGGGGGCCGCGCTCGACTCGGCTATTGAATTGCTGGTTTCCGAAGCAGAGTCCGCCGGCATGAGCGGAGCGACGGTCGACACCAAGGAGTACCGGATCTTCAGGACAGCCGATGGCCGCCACGAGGTCGAAGCGGCCTACGTGGGATTCAAGGAGGGCAAGGTCTCATTGCAGCGAAAAGACAACGGGAAGGTGGTTGAGATTCCGCTCAATATCCTGGCCCGGGAAGACCAGCAGTACATCCGTGCCCTCCGCCAGCGGCGGTGACCCCTGTACGCTGTTCAACCGCTGAATCCAACGCCCCGGGCTACCTGTCAAGTCATGCGGGCACGGTCCATCATCGCCTCAAACGTGAGACTCCGTTCGGCCTGCCAGGTTGGCCCCCATCGGGCAGGCAAAAAAAATCGACGAAGTACTTCCTATACCCCGTCGATTCGTTTTTGGGAGAGCTGTCTCAGAGGACAATCACTCTCACTCGTTGCGATGCAAAAACAGTGCCATGGATACATCCCTCTTTTCCAAAAAAGTGGTACCTGACCCGCTTGCTTTCCTGGCAGCGGGAATTGATCCAACCGCCTGCCTCACCTCAACCCGCAAAGAAGAAAGACCTTGGGCGGCATCAGGCAATGGTTCCAACGAACATCCACATTGGTCTTTCCTGTTTTTTTGATTCCGGGGAGAAAGCAGCCTCACCCTCTCAAGGGGCAACCCATCAGGAAACGGGCTTTCCTAAAAATCCTCACGCTGAAATCAACGCCTGCCGCATCCAAACAACGCAGCATCCGGGTCCCCGGCCAGGGAGAAACTGCAATTCGTTCTGCCTGACCTGAAAAAAATGCAGCGGGCATCTCCCAAGCCCATTCAGATTGAAATCGCTGTTTCCTGGACCAGAACGGAGCTTCTTCAAGCCTGAACGATCAACACTTCGTCAAGGATTCGGAAGATTGAAAAAGAACCCCGAATTGCCCCGGCACTGCAACCTGAAATCCCTCAGCCACCCACGGGTTTCTTTCGCGATCCCAACCGCCAAATGCTAGTGCTGGCAGGGTGAAAGATCGGACTTGGGGACCGGGCGAAAAAAGAGCAATTTCCGCATGAACAGATTCTGCTTTTCCAGAAAGGGATGAGAATCCGTTTTGGAATTTACCAAGTCGATTCTCTGCACTTTTCCCTCATGCCTGAACTCAACAAAAAATTCTTCGTCAGCCGACGAAATAAGACGGTGAAACTCAAAAGCCGTAATGTAGTTTTCCTTTTGCAGGTAATTCTCCACCAGATCCCTGTTATCTGTATCCAGGATTTCGACCAGGTCATCCTGAAAACCTGCGATCCGTAATGCCGGCATGAAGAAATGATTGTTGACCCTGACCTGCCCCACCTTACGATACCAGTTTTTAACTTACAGTATCCATGCTTTGGTTCAAGCTGTTTGGCGGCTTGAGCGTAGCGAAAGCTGGCAAACAGCTTGATGGCGAAATGGCCTCGGGGGCCGGTGGTCGATAGTTCAATGAACTGTGTGGACGCACTTTGTTGTAATGCCGTCGCCAACGTTCAATGAGGATTTTCGCTTCCAACATGGTGTCAAAGATTTCCAGGTTCAACAATTCGTCTCGCAACTTGCCGTTGAAGGATTCGATGTAACCATTCTCCCAAGGACTTCCTGGTTCAATAAAAAGTGTTTTTACTCTCAGTCGGCCCAACCATTTCCGAACTCTTTCGCACGTAAACTCTGAGCCGTTGTCGCTCCGAATAAATGTCGGTATCCGTCCATTTCGAAATAACTCAGCCAGGCGATCCAGTACGTGATCGCTATTCAGCTTTCTGCCAACATCAATCGACAAGCATTCTCGACTGTATTCGTCCATCAGTGTCAGCAACCTCATCTTTCGACCATCGTTGGTCCGATGAAAGACAAAGTCGTAACTCCAAACATGATCACGATACTGAGGACGAAGCCGAAAGCAACTGCCATCGTTAAACCAGAGCCTGCGCCGTCTTGGCTGTTTTTGCGGGACTTTTAGTCCTTCCTGTCGCCACAAGCGTTCGATCCGCTTGTGATTCACTCGCCAACCTTCACGTCGAAGCAACGCGGTGATTCTTCGATATCCATACCGACCATACTCGGTGGCCAACTCAATCATTCGCTTTGTCAGCTTGGGCTCGTCGTCGGGAACATGAAGTTCCCGACGCTGCGTGGATCGGGGTTGATCCAGAACCTTGCAAGTCCGTCTCTCTGAGACGCGACCTGCACCAAGACTGTTACGAACATGACTGACGGCCAAACGACGTTTGGCCGGGCTCAATAGTTTCCCGAGAGGGCTTCCTTCAGAATCGCGTTTTCCAGTGCCTGGTCAGCAATCAGTTTCTTCAATCGGCTGTTCTCCTGCTCCAGTTCTTTTAAACGCTTCGCCTGATCTGTACGCATGCCACCATACTCTCGACGCCACTTGTAGTAGGTCTGTTCCGAAACTCCAAGCTTCTTACAAACCTGACCAATCGTCATTCCTTTCGCGATTTCCACTTCGGCTTCTCGAAGTTTGTCTACGATCTGTTCTGCTGAAAAACGTTTACGTGCCATGATTTGGCCCTCCAAAAAATGTCCAACTAATCAAAATTCTCTACGATTTGTTGGCATCGTTTGATGGGGGCAGGTCAAAGCAAGCCTCCCAGTTGACGCTGTTGAGCCACAGTCGAAGCATGGCTCCAGAAATTTGACGGACGTTGCCGTCCACCTGGATTTGTCTTGTAAAGCACCCGACAAAATACGGGTGACAAAATACGGGTGACTCTGATGACGGCGGGGCCTTTAACCCGTGAACGTCTTGCAAAAACATGGAAAAATTGTAAGATTCCCACTTCAAAGACAACAATGCGACTACCGTTGAAACCTGAAACAAAGTCGATTTCTGCGGTACAAACCATCGGACGGATGGCTGAGTCTGGTTTAAGGCACCGGTTTTGAAAACCGGCGATGGGGAAACCTATCCGGGGGTTCGAATCCCTCTCCGTCCGCTATTAAACACAACAAATAAAAGGCTCAAACACATTTACGGTGGTTGAGCCTTTTCTATTTCTTGTTTGCTGCACAAGCGACGACACCCGATACGACACCTTCTTGGCTGATTGACTTTCGTTTTTCAGGCTCCTATGAAACCAAAAAAGCGAGAAGCAATTTGCCGTCACTTCTCGCTGCACCGCAACCGATTTGAAAGGAGATTGCGATGGACTCACAGGTTAAATAATAAAAAAAGCAGTAGTATTTCAAATGTAAGGGGCAGCTTATCTTTTTAGTACCTTGTCTGGAGTAGTCTGAAGCAGATTGTCGCCATCGTGTAAGACAATTGCGATTTAATATTTGGGGCAGTTATTCTTTTCGTCTTTTCTTTATGGAGTAACTACCATGAAAAAACTGTTTGTTTTTTCGTTCGTTCTTGTCTTGTCTAGCTCTGCATTGGCCCAAACTGGACCCGGTGGTGGCGGTGCACCAGGCGGCGGAGACCCAGCAGCAGTCGGGCCAAGTATTGACAACTGGATTAATCATTTGCATTGTAAATCGGGTGACGTGGCGGGTGACGCTGACCACAAACTGACCCCCGACGCACCCGTTGGAATATTTCCCAGGTCAGTTTTGATCTAAGTGCGGGTGCGACTCATCGAGACATTGACACGGAAATTATTCTGCCGAATTGGACTTTGCCACCAGATGAGCCCGACTACACCGAGGGCAGCTTAGAGGCTGACGTTGCCCCGCTTTTGTTTGAGTCAGGATCGGCGGCTTTGGCGTCAGGAACGTCGGTTTTGTCGCTTCATGATTTTAGCTCAGCACCAACCCCCATAGGCAAGCCAAAGGTTGAGGTTGTTTTCGAAAGAGCGATAGCCGTGCCAAATACAGCCGTCGGTGGTTGGAATATTCAAGTTCGAGGTCGAGCGATTAATCCGGCGGTTTGGGATTCCGCGTGGACGTTTGCGGTCAAAAAGAAAACGCCAAAAGCCGGCGGTGGTTTTAATGAGGAATGGGTCGAATGCGCAACAATTAGAGACGCAGACAGTCACGAAACGAATTGCGACACTCTAGCAGTCAACGCTTTGCCAGGAACCTTTACAGGCACCGACGCCAATGGTGATTACTTTGAAATAATGTGGTACACGGTTAACCAGAACGGAAAACTGTTTGGATTCGAAAAAGGCAAGGCTTATGTCGACTAAAGGTAAATTAGCATCGATCGTTTTTTGCGTTTTGTGCGCACCCCTCGTAGCCGATCAACAGCGGTTCCAATCGTTAGTCGCTGGCCTGAGCTTGCTTGAGGATAGAGCGGTTTGCAAGGAGTTGAGCATTTCAAAAGAACAGCGCGAAAAGCTGATCAAATACGTCGAAAGTATCAAACGGCGATCGCTCAAAATCCGAATCGGATTACGCAATGAAGAAACGCCGAGCTATTACCAAAGCCTCAAGCTTGCCGACGAGTTTGTTGAGGAGGTTGAAAAAGAGGTTGGCGAAATCTTGCTCGAATTCCAACTTAAGCGGCTAAAGCAATTTACCCGTCAGCGTGCGACATTGCCCCACATACCCTCAAGCGGATTTGTCGACGTTGACGCCGCCAAATCGTTTGGTTTCGATTCTGAGGCCGCCTGGCTAAAGCTCAAAAAGATTGACAAGGACACCGAAAGGGAAATCGTCAAACTTCAAGAGCGATTCAAAAAGGAAATGGTCGAACTACTCGAAGACAGAGACGCCAAACTTAAGGCATTAATGAGTGATAAGCTACGAGCCAAATACGATCAGGAATTTGGTAAGCCGTTTGCACGACCGCTTGAGGCGTTTATGGCTAACCGTCTTTGGATCAATCTACAATTCCAAATCGACAATCACTTGCGAGGATGGAATGATCCAAAGCCAAAGTCAAAAGCCGATGCGTTTAAGAAGCTCAAGGGGCTGACGGATGACGACATCAAGAAGTCGCAAAAGGGTGGTTTTAAGGTTATCCCCGACTAACTGAGCCTGAGTCAACCAAGCAATTAGATTGAATGTTCCTCACGCGAGATAGGTTACCGCTTACCTGCCTCGCGTTTTCTTTTTGATTGAGATGTACGCAGGGGCTACTCAACTGTTGAGTGCGTCGCCCTGCCGGCCGATCACACTTTTACTTATTTGCAATTGTTATGCATTTACAAACGCAAGGCATTTGCGTAAATTATAGATATCGCGCCATACCTTTGTAATCAACCGCAGAGTTTTTGATGCAGAAAGAAATGCAAGACCCGATATCCCGTCTTCCGGTTACCGTTCTCAGCGGGTTTCTTGGTGCCGGAAAAACGACCTTGCTCAATCACATTTTGTCGAATCGCGAAAAAATGCGTGTCGCTGTAATCGTGAATGACATGAGTGAGGTCAACATTGACGCCAAACTGGTCCGGGACGGAGGGGCAGATCTGTCCAGGACCGAAGAACAACTGGTCGAAATGACCAATGGATGCATTTGCTGCACCCTGAGGGAAGACCTGCTGGTCGAAGTCTCCCGCCTCGCCAGCGAAGGCAGATTTGATTACCTGCTGATTGAATCTACCGGAATCAGTGAACCACTGCCTGTCGCAGAGACTTTTACTTTTGAAGACGAGGATGGCTACAGCCTGTCCCGGGTAGCTGACCTGGACACGATGGTGACCGTTGTCGACGCGGGAAATTTCATGAAGGATTTCGGCTCGTGGGACGATCTGAACGATCGACGCATGGGACTGAATGAAGAAGATGACCGAAATATCGTTGACTTGCTTGTCGACCAGGTTGAGTTCGCCAATGTGATTCTTGTCAACAAGACCGACCTGGTAAACGAGCGGGAACTGGAACAGCTCGTCCAGATCGTGAAGCGACTGAACCCCACGGCAGAAGTCGTGACCACGACCGAGTCCCGCGTTCCACTTGCTTCGATCCTGGGCACTGGCCGTTTCCAACTGTCCGAAGCGGAAGAGATGCCACAGTGGCTGTCCGTTCCCAGGGGAGAAGAAGAGACCGAAACCGACGAATACGGTATCACCAGCTTTGTTTATCGACGAACCAGGCCTTTTCACCCGATGCGGCTGAATGACGCTTTTTCGGGGGACCTGGACAACGGACTGTTCAGCGGTGTTTTGCGCAGCAAGGGCCTGATGTGGATCGCCTCACGCAATGACTGGGCCTATGACTGGTCCCAGGCTGGCTGCTCCATCCGAATGGACCCTGCCGGGTTCTGGTGGGCAGCCGCCCCCGAAGACGAATGGCCGGAAGAAGAAGACGAGCAATCCGAGATTCGCTCCAAGTTCGAAGGAGAGCACGGAGACCGGCACCAGGAACTGGTCTTTATCGGGCAGGGAATCAAACAGGAGCAAATGGAGGTCCTGCTGGATCAATGCCTGTTGACCGATGAGGAATTTGCGGCGGGTCCCGAGGCCTGGTCAAAAATGGACGACCCCTTCCCACCCATTGAACTGGAAACGGAGGAGATGGCGTAATGAGTGCAGCAACAAGTTCTCAAACCCTGGACGCTATTGTGATAGGCGGTGGTGCGGCCGGCGTGGGAGTCTCCATTGCGTTGCGTCACGCGGGAATCGAAAACTTCCTTGTGCTGGAGCGGCACATGGTAGGCGCCTCATTCGCCTTATGGCCCAGTGAAACGCGTTTTATCACACCCTCTTTCCCCACCAACTCGATCGGGATGCTGGATCTCAATTCAATTGCGATCGGAATCTCACCGGCATTCAGCCTCGGTGTCGAACACCCTACCGGAAAAGAATTTGCAGTACACCTGCAGGCCATTGCCAAATTTTTCCAGCTTCCGGTCAGGGAAAAAACAAACGTGTTGCGGGTTTCCAAGATCGGCGACGACTTCCTGGTAGATACCCCTGAAGAAACCTTGCGGTCGAAGCACCTGATCTGGGCTGCTGGCGAATTTCAGTATCCCCAACTGGCGGGATTTGCTGGCAGCGAACTCTGCCAGCACACGGCAACCATCCCCAGCTACCAGCAACTCGAAGGTGACGATTTCATCGTCATCGGAGGTTACGAAAGTGGGGTGGATGCTGCTTACCATCTCGCCTGCCGAGAAAAGAAGGTCAGGCTTTTTGACACCGGTTGTCCGTGGACCGAGGAGAGCTCAGACCCGAGCCTGGCCCTTTCAACCTATTCCCAGGAAAGAATGCGTGACGACCGGTTTGCCAAACAGGTTGAACTGTATCCCGAGGCTCCGATTACGTCCGTCACTCGAAAAGAGAAGTCCTTCGAGGTTACCACGCGTGACGGAGCCGTCTTCAACACTCCTGTTCCTCCAATTTTGGCTGGCGGCTTCATGGGAAGCCACCGACTGGTCGCGGACCTGTTCGAAGACCGCGCTGATGGCTTTCCCCTGCTCAATGAGCGGGACGAATCCACGGTCGTCCCCGGCCTGTTCCTCTGTGGCCCGGCGGTTCGCCATCAGAATCACGTTTTCTGTTTTATCTACAAGTATCGCCAACGGTTTGCGGTGGTCGCCAAGGCCATCGCTGATTCAATGGGGCTTCCTGCCGAGGAATTGGAAAGTTACCGCCAATGGGGAATGTACCTGGATGATCTTTCCTGTTGCGGAGAGGAGTGTTCCACATGTTGAAACTGAGCCCAGCGGAATTCAACAAACGGGAATCAGTGCTCCTGCCGACAGAATCAACCGATGCTTTGTCCATGCATCCCCATAATGCAAGTGCCAGACCCGCCAACCGTTGGTCGCGGGTCTGGCGAGTCGAATGGCTGGGGCAGACCGTGGCCAGCATCTGCTGGATCATCAGCGTCTTCACCTACGGCATTGATTCTGCAGGAGATTGGTTGCAGTTGGCTGCAGCCTGCGCGTGGCTGTTGGCAAATATCGCTGCAGTCATCTCCCGGGAATCACCAGGGGAAACGACTTGATCGAGAGTATCGGGCAAACGAATTCCAGGGACGAATTCAACAGGTTGGCAGTCGGCCTGCTGAGTCAACAACTGTGGTGCTGGGGACAGGACATCCTGAGGGCCGAGGGTAACTGGCTGCTGGAAGTTGGCTTCAACCAGTTACCACCGCCTCCGGAACGTGAAGGTCAGGCCAGCGTGTACACGCTGGTCCTGCCGGGAGGACAATGTGTCACACTTCGCGGTTTTGGAGTCTTCTATGGCGACAGGAACCTGGGAGGGGTCTTCCTGCCACGATATGAATTCCAGCCCCTGTACACCCCAAATGCTTTCCTGGTAACGGTTCCCTGGACCAGTCAGGATTTGCCTGAATTACACCCACCGGACGCATCTCAATTATCGAGCTGTATCCAATTGACCCAGGACCTGTTTGACTGGATACGGGATTACGAGGTCAATGTGATCAAGCAACTGGGGATCGGCTATCGTCAATCGACACTGACCGAATGGGATGACGGTGAAAAGCTGGTCGTTCCGGCCGAGGAAATTGCCTACCGCTGGAGATGGCTCGGCAACGTTTTCGCAGACTTTTGCCTGGCAACAGCGAAAACAGGTTCTGGCGAGCGGGCGGCTGGATGAGCGAAAGCAGATCGACCAGCCCTTCCATTTCCGCAACTCGAAAAGGACAGGGATGGTGCATGCCGCAGACCATTCGCAGGTTCGGGGAAAAATTACTGGCACAACAGCTGTGGTGCTGGGGGCGGGACATCGAACGTGCGGACGGGAACCTGCTTCTCCATTTTGGTTTCCAGCGACACCGCGATCGTGAAACAGCGGATCGCTCCACCTGTTATCGGCTGGACCTGGACGACATGCATGTGGCCCTGTGGGGATTCGGAATGTTTTTTGGGAAACGTGAGCTGGGTGGACTTTATCTCGGTCGCTTCGGGTTCTGTCCCGAATGGGCCCCCATCGAATCTCTCTCGTCGGCAATTCACTGGCCGGATGAATTACCAATTTTTTCCCGTCCTTTTGGCATCGAACAGTGGCGGGATGCCAGGGAACTCTGGGAGAACATGCTGCTCTGGATAGCCCAGTATGAAAAGTGGGTCCTCGGGAACCCGGGAATCCATTATCGGCGCCGTTGCGTAAAAAGCTGGCTTCGCCCCTTTGTCCCTGCGGACCGTGTTGCCCAGGCCTGGAGATTTATTGGTAGACGGGGCTGGGAGCAACAAGGCCAACCCCTGCAAGGCTTGCTGAAAAAGTACGTATTTACGAAAGAGAACACGTGAAAAAACTGCCTGTTACCGTCCTCTCCGGTTTTCTCGGAGCCGGAAAAACGACATTGCTCAATCACGTGCTGGCCAATCGGGCCGGCCTGCGGGTTGCCGTGATCGTCAACGACATGAGCGAAGTCAACATAGACTCCCAGCTGGTTGCAGGAGGCGAAGCGGCCCTCAGCCGCACAGAGGAAAAGCTCGTGGAAATGACCAACGGCTGCATCTGCTGCACCCTCAGGGAGGATCTTTTGGCGGAGGTAGCCAACCTGGCACGCGAAGGCCGTTTCGATTACCTGTTGATTGAATCCACCGGAATCTCGGAGCCGGCCCCGGTCGCCGACACATTTACCTTTTCCATCGGTGAGGACACCCCACTTAATGAAATCGCCGAACTGGACACCATGGTTACCCTGGTGGATGCAGCCAACTTCCTCGAAGACCTGAAAGTTGGAAAGGACCTGAAGAGTATCGATCAAGCCGCAACAGAAGAGGACCCGAGGACGGTTGCCGATCTCCTGACCGAACAGGTCGAATTTGCCAACGTCATTGTCCTCAACAAAACCGACCTGGCCAGCGAAGAGACCCTGGCGACAATCGAAGGTTTTATCGAACAGCTGAACCCGCACGCCCTCAAGCTACGGTCTTCGTTTGGAAAAATCGAACCCTCGAGGATCATGGGTACCGGGCGATTTGATTTTGAAATTGCCAGGCAAAGCAAGGGCTGGCAGTTGACGCTGCGTGGGGATGGCGCCAGCGAGGTGGAGGAGTACGGCGTCAGCAGTTTCGTATACCGTTCGAGGCGACCCTTTCATCCCCGGCGTTTGTTCGATCGACTGAACCGGGAATGGAAAGGTGTCCTCCGCAGCAAGGGGTTTTTCTGGCTGGCCAGCCGACTGGACAAGATCGGCATCTGGTCACAGGCTGGCCGGGTCGCACGCCTGGATTGCGGCGGCTTCTGGTGGGCGGCGGTCCCCAGGGAACACTGGCCCGAATCGGCCAGCTTCCAGGAAGAGCTCGACAAAAAATGGAACCCCGAAGTCGGCGATTGCCGCCAGGAAATGGTGTTTATCGGTATCGGCATGGACGAAATTGCCCTTTTCGATTCCCTGGAGGAATGCCTGCTGACCGACGAGGAAGTGATTACCGGCATTGAAGCCTGGCAGGAGTTTGACGACCCATTCCCGGTATGGGATTTCACGGTTGACCAGGCGCTGGCGGCAAACGCATCGGGAGACCTGTCAGAAGCAACCGAACCGCATCGCTGAGCTCCCACTGGTTTGCCGGAGCAGCGGGAAGCACCAGATAGCTGGCAACGGATCCTGCCAGGCGTATGTATCCTGCTGACCGGTTACCGCCCTCGCTCCACCAGCGGGTCCGTCTCCAGCGGTGCTTTTCTGCGCATTCCCGCGACTCCCCCGCTGCAGAAAAAAGGCCTGCCGGTTGGCGACAATCGCTCGGGTCGCTAGGCTTCCAACTCAATACGCACCTGCCGGTGCAGTTTGCCCATCCGATCGATCCACTTGGCCTCCAGTCTCGGACGCGATCCGGTCGTGTCTGCAGCGACCGTGAGGAACATGTTTTTCAGAGGTTGCCCCCATTGAAGGTGGGGATGGGGAACATTCAGGGACGGAATCACCCGATCGTGCAGCGGACTGATGATCCATTGGTGAAGATCGTAACCGATTCGATCTTTCATGGGGTATTTCAAATGCCTCGAAACATGAATGTCTCCTCCGATCAGGACAACGCCGCCGATATTGTTCTCACCTATAAAATCGAACAGGGCCTCCCGTTCATGTGCGTAGGTTTCCCAATCATCCTTTTCGCCGTTCTTCTTGTCATCCCAGATCATGCCGGTCGCCAGCAGTTTGAAGGGTGCCGTCGATTTTTTCAGACCGTCACGCAACCATTCCCATTGCTTGCCGCCCAGGCAGGTTGGCTTTTCCTTATCCACCGGGCTCGCTTCGGTCTGTGAGAAATAGCGGGGGTCCAGGAGGAAAACCTCCACCGGCCCGCGTCGAAACCGGGTGTAGATCCCATGCTCCCCGTCGCCATACTCTTTTTGGGCCCGATACTCGGTAAACACCTGGCGAATGACCCGTTTGTTGCCAATTTTACCGTCGGTGTCATTCCCGCCAAAATCATGATCGTCCCAGGTTCCCCATACGGGTGTGTTGGCTCCCAGTCGGGCAAGGGTCGGAATGGACAGAAACTCGCGGTGTCGGGCACGATTGACGGATTTTTCGCGGTTATCGATATAGGGGGTATCACCGAGCAAAAGCAAACCGTCTACCCGATTCATTTCGATCCGCGTCCAGACATCAAAAAACTCCCTGCTGGAAGCGCAGGATCCCATCGCCAGAACAGTCCGCGCCGGTTTTCCCGGCAGAGGTGCTGTACGAAATCTCTGGTGTTCTCCTTCGGCAATCACCCGCTCACCCTGGGTGATCCTGTAAACGTAGTCGCTGTCGCTGGGGAGATTCTCAAATCGCCATTGAACACAAAGATCATGATCCGCTGATGCCGTCGCCACCACCGACTCTTTCTTTCCACCACTCCCGTTGGTGATCGTAGCGGTGTACCTCCCAGCTTCGCTGGGCCGGTACCACAGGATTGCCGTTTCATGATCCACGTGCCCAAGATAGGGGCCCACCGCTTTTGCGCCCCGCTCGTTCGCCTCCAGCGGCGATGCCGTCAACAGGGGTGTTGCCACAGCACCTGCGATCAGGGCCTCCCGTCGTGACCATGCGGTTGCGGAACGTGGAGCGTCCGATTTTTTGATCGCCATGCTGATCTCCTTTCCTTGAACGTTCAATTGGGATCTTCCCCCACCTGAAATGGATTCCAGGTCAGGGGGTGACCCTGCAAGCTTCGAGACACAATTTCTGTTCTGCTTATCCTGACCACCTTGCAGACCGTATTCAAGGAGGGAATCGCGTCGGGGCCCTGGACAAAGAAACCGACAAAGAAACCAACGCGACCAGCGGCGTTGGACCAGGCCGCAACCTGCATCGGAAAAAAACCTGTTTGGCGATACTGGATCCGCCGTACGTAATCGAATTACAGATCTCGCCCCAGTTGCAGACCCGCGGTCGTCTGATCGAAGATTCTCCAGACCAGGTATTTTCCAGATCGATCCGCTCCCGCTCAGTGAACGGCACCCACGAAACGTGGAAACCGGCCGAAAACCTCGCAGCCGGTTCACTTCCTATTGCTTACTCTCGTCTTCTTCCGGATTTTGCAGCCTGACCAGCAGCGCATCCCGGCTGTTATCGCTGGAATAGTGAATCAGGATCGGCACTTCATCGTTGGTCAGGTTATAAAGCCCAACCTCCATCACCAGGCTGTCATTTCCCTTGATTTTAAGGGCCACACGCTGCGTCTTTTTATCAACCGATCCGCTGACGGGAGTCACCTGCTCGGTCAACAGATCCTGGAAATTCCCCCGAACTTCTCCGCTTCGGTTGAGAGCGAGTTGGAGAATCCTCTCGGTTTGGGTCTGATCAGGACTCTTGACGACGGCAAAAACACCCAATGGCATCCATTCATCCTGGTTGCTGTCCGGCTTTGCGTCGGCCAGGTCGTTAGCCTGCTGGTAATATTCTTCCTGGGAGGCAACGCGCTCGCCCTCGTAGTAGACCGATCCGTCCACGTAAGTAACCGTATCGCCATAGTCATAATAGATGCCGTCACCAACACATCCGCAGTAAGCACCGGCAATGATCCATGAGGTCGTCGCCCAGGCAGACGTAGCGACCGCCCATTTGCCGGGCCACCAGGCACCCGGGTATCGAATGTAATAATTGGGGCCAAAGTAGCTGTAGCGATAAAAGGCTCCATTCACACGGCTCCAGGAACGCCCTCCCACGAACTGACCATTCCGGTAATAAGCTCCCCGGCCACCGGAAATCACGTTGCCATAGGGGCCTTTGACAGCCCCTGCCGCCCGGGTTCGAATGTTGCCGGATTCAAGGTTCCCGCGGGCCCCCAGGGCACCCACTTTGGCATAGCCCCAACGGTTCTTCGCTCCGGCGATCGAACCGGCTCGAAAATCTCCCTGGTTGTTCACAACCCCGCCTGACAGTTTCCCGATCGAATCCCCACGACCGTCGGATGCTTTCCGGCCGGAGAGCCCGCCAGCCACACCCTTACCGTCGCCGTTGGTTCCACCAAATTTCAGACCCCCTCGAGCCACGGTTTTGCCATTGGACGTTTCAATCCGGATTCCCTTACCGGCAGCGCCTGCTTTTCCTCCACCCTCGCCCGTTTTCGAACCGAATCCGCCACCCACTGTAATCTGGGTCCCGTTTTGGGTTTCGAAGGACTTGGATTTCCAGCTCGATCCGCTTCCGCGGGAAGTGGATCCAAAGCCAGTCGAGGGAGCACCCCCCAGAAAACTGTCAATGGAATTGCGTGAGGGCGTCCGGTTCCGATTCCCTCCCAGGTTGCCCAAGCTGCGGCTACCCGAGGATAGGTTTGCCGGACGATTCAAAGAGGACCGGGCATTGTTCAGGCTGTTCGATGGACGTCCCCGGTAGGAACCGATTGCTGAACCGTTACCTGCCGATCGGTTCAATGATAAGCGGTTGATGGATGGTCGATTCATTGATGAACGATTCACCGAAGAACGGTTCACCGAGGAATGCCCGAATCCGCCCCTTCCTCCACCCCGCCTCTGTGCTTCGGCGGAGCTCGACAGAAAAACGACCATAACGATCGAGAGACAAAAAAGACCCAATTGGCGTGACATCACATCTCCATTTTGAGAATCGGGGGGCAGTTTTTTAAAGAACAATCCCGGTGCATTTATGGATTGCTGGACTCTTTCAGTTTCACGACATCGACTGGGCCCAGGTCGGGTTGTGGCTCTGTGCCGATCCGCCGATTCCGGGATTGCCAGCTGTACTGGTTTTCATTTTTCAGGGTGTAAACGTTTGTCGCAGATCCCTTTTTACCATCATGCTGGGTGTAGCGGGCGTGGATGGTCCACTGGTTCCCTTTTCGTTGCCAGGTTGCCTGGCTGATGGTACCCTCGGAATCAAATGTCCAGGAACAAATGCGGCTCCTGGAGGCATCAAAACCAATAACCTGGGTCCCCTCTACCACTCGGGACTCGGGCATTTCAACCCGAAAACTGCTGACCAGGAAATGGTGGTTCCTGGACCAGCGACAGGAGGTGCGAACGATAGCCTGTTCGCTCTGGTCAACCCATTCACCAACCATCCATTCCAGTTCGGCGAGCTTCCCCTTTTCCGGTTCTGGCTCGGAAACCGCACTGTCCCGGATACTGTGCAAGCGCCATTGGCCGTTTTCCTGTTTATGAACCGCACGATAACGGGAGCTCTCTCCGGCAAGCTCCGCAATGCCTTCCTCAACCGCGACGTCATCGGTCACAAAGCTGATCCGGTTGCTGGTCACCGAAAGCAGGTCCCCCTTGGACATACTGGAGAATTGACCATCGATCGCTTTTCGGATTGCGACACGCCCCACCACGGTTTGACCATCAGCATTGGTATACTCACCGTTTGCCGCCCATAGCTGACTGACGGCATTCGCATCGCGCCGATTGTAAGCGTCGACATAGGCATGAATGGCATCCACCAGTTGCTGCTCTCGAGCGCCACCGGGGCGGGAATCCCTGCCTCGATTTTTCTCGACGATTTTGGGGGGAGATTTCGGTTTTACCTGCGATTTCCCCTGCCCTGTTTTTTTGCCGGGGCCCGCTTTTTTCTGCAGTGCCTTTTTATCCTGGGCCTTTTTGTCCGCGATTTTATTGACTTGAGCCTTTTTGACTTGAGCCTTTTTATCCTGGCTGCAGGCGCTTTGAGTCCATCAACTGAAAACGCAGGTCACGTAAACCAGCAACAACAAGTGCTTCCGGGACAGAGGGACCTTTTGCTTGAGATTCATTTTCATTCGCTCCAAACAGGCAATTCACGCTTTGTTCCCGATTCGAAAAGGTTGCAGCCAGATCGCCTCCTGCGAGAAGCCGAATCGCGGCATTTCAATGGTCGGCTCAAAAGGAGATTCCGGTCTTTGCCGACTGGCAAACGTGATCCGGGAAGTCAGGGACAATTATGATCCACAACTTTACCAAAGGCATCTGTTTTGTCGCAAAAAGGCACAAGATTCCGGTCGCTTGGTTCACCCGGAAACATCGACGTGATTTCATATTGAATGCCGAAGATAGCGCGAGAATCCAGCTTTGGAATACCGGTGGAGACCACCCATCGCAAATCCAAAGGCCCTGCCCAGTTGTAAAGAAGCCTGCTTCCTGGAAAAGACGACGGTTCGGCCGGTGGTCACCTGAGCGATGCAAATGACCTTCACAAGTGTACAGTTTTTATCCCGCGGTCCCTCCCATACCGAATTCACCCAGCTCTCAAACCATGACTGCGATCAAAGCCCCAGGGCACATGACGTGGACCTATTTCCTGTTGATGTTTTTTCCGCACCGCGTGAAAATGGGCAGATTCCCGGGAAGACCCCAGCGGAAAGCCACCTTTTCACCAATAAGAACTTGAAACCATGGATGGTCCCGATCCGTCAGCCAACCCGGAAACCTCGGCAATCTGGCCTGAGTTATGGGCTGCCTTCGCTCCACATCGCATTCGGATCACCGGCATGCTTCAAGAGGTCGCAGTGGCCAAACCATGCACTCTTTCGGTCTGGGGGGCAGGACGGACAACCGATCTCGACCTGATCGAATTGATAAATCATTTTTCAAGGATCGAGCTTGTTGACCTGGATTCCGCCATTACCGAAAAGGCACTTTTGCAGCGAGGTTTCGAAAACCATCAGCAGGTCAACGCCCGGGGAGGAGTGGATCTTTGCGGTCTGAATTCGGACTGGGACCTTTTTTGCCGCTCACCAGACGAAAACCGCCTGCATGAGATGATTGAAAAATGCGCTCAGTTCCAACTGGACCTCGGCACCTACGACGTTCTGGTTTCCACCTGTCTCCTCTCGCAGATTCTCATCAAGGCAGTCGACTCCATCCAATCTTCAAATCTCGAAGAATCGATCCAGGCCAATCTGCTGCCGAGGATGCTGCGGGCCATTCGGGAAAAACATGTCGAGTTGATGCTCGCCCACACGCGACCGGGTGGGACCGCACTGCTGGTCACTGATCTGACCTCTGCGGAAGCCCTTCCGGAAATCCTGCAAAAAGAGGCAGATTTGAATCAACTGCTGTCCAACGAGGTTGCTGGCGGAAATCACTTCCATGGCATGAACCCTCATCTCATTTATCAACTGGGCCAGATTCCGGCGATTGCAAATCAACTGGCCCGGATGCAGGTCAGCCCTCCCTGGGTCTGGAATTCGATTGAATCCCAATACCTTTGTGTCGCCATTCGTCTGCAAAAAAAACAGTCTTGATGATTTGACACCTTGGGGCGATGTGCTTGATGGCACCCGCGTAAAAAGGAACGACGGATCCAGTCAGTCAACACTGCTACTGATACGATCGGTAGATTCCGGACAAAACCCGGCGCCGCTCTTGAGTTCCTCTTTCAGCTCCAGGGCTTTCCCGGAAAGACCTTGCCGGTTTTCCAGCTTGACATAAAGACTCTCCAGAGACTCCCGAAAGGGTGCAGGATCCGTCAAGGAATCAACTTCCACAAATTTCTTTTTCCAGGTCGCAAGGCCCTGGCACCAGCTGATTTCGTCCATTTCCTCATATCCATCTTCGTGCCACAGGATCACACCTGGGTCCACCAACAGGTTCCCTTCACCCTTCCAACCGAGAAAACGGCGATGCTGCCTTTGGAAAAGTCCGTCGTCCGCTTCCAGGACCAGCAACCCTTCCCGGGTGCAAAGAACCGAATGTTGAACATCAAATTGAAAAAATGAGGTACCGCCGGAAAACGGTTCCCCCAGAAATTCCTCTTCAAAATCGATTCCGGGGAACAACTCTGCAAACCGGTTGGAAAAGCAGGTGCAATTCTCCATCAACACCCGGAAAGGACTTTCAGTTGCCAACCGCAAGACGACATCGCCCGCGATCAGGCAGTTTCGAAAGGTGGCTTGTCCCTCCTGATCGGCCTCACCCCCAATGGCCAAACCGGCGGGCACCTGAAAACGGCAACCCACGAATTCAAGATCTACCTCGGACTGCGAAACCAGGGCGATTCCCTCCGAGGGGACCGAAAAACCGCAGTCCTCCGCAACCAACGGTGCATCCGTTTGAATGAGGCCACATTCAATCTCCTCGACCGGGTGCAATTGAAAATCGATTCCCCGGATCGTGGTCCGACCCTGAAGCTGTAAAAACGCCAGCAGACCTTCCCCGTCTCCATTGTCATCGTCTTCCATTTCATGATCAGGATCCTCCTCGTCTTCGGTTTCATTGCCAGCCAGGTAGACATCAAAAATGGGCCGCCTGGATTCTGCTGCCAAGAGTCGAATTCCGTGGGGAACCGTTATCGGTTGATAGAATTCAAATCGTTCGCTGGAATCCACCCTGATCGTTGCTCCGTCGCCAGCAGCTGCGATCGCTCCATTCAAAGTCCGAAAACCGGTTGGCTCCTGGTCAGCGACCTCCAACACAAAAGGCATGAGCGGGTCCTTTGAAATCCGGGTCGCCCGTTTCATCTCCTTGTGCTTCCCGGAAAACGCGGTTGCCTGGACCCTGGTATCCTCCACAGGCTCAACCCGCCTTTGACCGGGCAGGTCACGATTTACCGACGCCTCCTGCCGTTCAGCCAATGCCCCTCCTGCAAACAGATTTCCCAACAGGAAAAAAACAGGGGCCAGGGCTCCGACCAGCAGCAGGCCCCATGCCGGCCACCGCCAGGCGTTGGGCCGTTGATCGATACGGGAACCTTGTCTGGTTCGAACCTTTAATGAAAGGGAATCCTGCGCTGGCCGTGGAGAAACCGGGGGAGGGATCACCGACCTCAAACAGGACTGCAGTTGGCGTTCGACTTCCCTGGCATCCGGGAAACGTTCCTTGGGGTCAGGCCGCAGCAGCTGAACGATCACCCTTTCCAATGACGCAGGCGTTCGTGGGGCCACTTCCCGCAGTGGACGGTAGATCCCGCGGGCCGCGTGCTGCAACGACCGGATCAGCGAAGGGTGTTCAAAAGGAGGTACTTTGGCACAAAGGAAATAAAGGACACAACCGAGACTGAACAGGTCGCTGCGCTGATCCACGCTGTCCACGGTTTCGAGGGACTCCGGCGCCTGGAACCCGGGGGAGCCCAGAAAGACGTCTGTGTGTGTCAGGCGGTATTCATCCATCACACGCGCCAGCCCAAAGTCGGTTATCTTGACCTGGCCCGACCGCGAATCCAGCAAAATATTTTCCGGTTTGATATCCCGGTGGATCACCCCGCCATCGTGCGCAGCCGCCAGTCCCCTGGCAAGTTGACAGCCGATATCGATCAACGTTTCGGTCTCCAGCAACCGGTTGCCATCCAGCCAACCGTTCAGGGGAAGACCGTCAATCCATTCCATTGTGAAAAAGGGAAAGGGTTGCCGGTCGTTCACCGAATGAATGGTCACAACCTGGGAATGGGTGATTCCAGCCGCGGCACGGGCTTCACGGAGAAAGCGTTGCCTTGCCGCCGGGTCCTCTGCCAGTTGCGGAGAGATGAACTTGACTGCAACGGGACGTTCCAGCGCAAGGTCATGGGCTTTCAGCACCACCCCCATCCCCCCCTGCCCGATCCGTTCCAACAGCCTGAGCCCGGTCGACTCCCCCGGGAAACTGTTTTCGATCTGTTGAAAAGCGTTCTCATCCCGAACCGGGAGGCCATTTTCGGAAGGCGAGCGATGGCCGTTTCCGGCAAGGTGCCAAATGGCCGGCAACGAGGGAGATTGGGACATCGCCGGGATCACTTCTCTTCCGGATTTGTTCACCAACGCTTCAAGACGGGACTGACAGCGAAGACAGTGGTCGAGGTGCTGCACCAGTTGAATTTCACTGACACCCGACAGCTTTTCATCCAACAGCAAAAGCAGCTGATCGTTATCCGGACAGGAACTAAGCTGTGTCATCGACCTCTCGAATCTTTTCGGCAAGCCGCTTGGTCACCCTGTTTTTGGCAACATAAACCGCCCCGGGACTGAGGCCCAACTCTGCGGCAACCTGTTGGGGTTTCTCGCCCTCTGCCGCCGTCCTCCAGAACGCCGTCCAGGTCCTGGGGCTGACCTGGTTTCGGACGCGCTCGGCTGCCCAGGCAAGCAATTCTCTCTGGTATTCGGTCTCCCAGATCGACTCCTGGTCAAAGGGATCGACGACCTCATCTGCCAGCTGCCTGGCCGTCGGTTCAAGGACCGCTGCGTGAACCCTGTGCTCTTTTTTTCTCATCCGGATGGCGGCACGGTGAGCAATTTTGAACAGCCAACTGCGAAATCTTCCAATCAACGGATCATATTCGAAACGACCAATTGACCGATTCACCTCATTGAGCACGTCCTGCACCAGGTCAGCTGCGTCCGCCTCCTGCATCCCCAGCCGTTTCCCAAACTGGTAAATGATCGGTCCATAGATCCGGGAAAAACTTCCCCAGGCTTCGCCATCGGATGCCTCCCGAATACGGACCAGTAAACTTGCTCGGGTAGCATCCATTGGCTTGGGCTCGATTCTCGCTCTTGTACGGGTACACCGTGATTATCAAAACAACTGCAAATAACGAAAACAAAGCGACATCAAATCCCCGATTTTTCTGAATCATTTTTCCAGGAAATTTCGAAATTTCGTGTTAGATCGGTACAAAGTCGCCCAAGTACAGGTAGATCACATTTCCTCCAGCGGAAAGGGAGAAAGCCGGTAAACCGGCAGCCCATTCCGATACTTGCAGTCGAAATTCCATTTCACGGTGAAACAGGACGCCCGGGCAAGAAGGTCGCGTGCACTGCGCGGTCCTCAGGGCCAGAGTGCTGCCGTCGTCCTGCCAGGTGGAGAGGTGGCAATGTTGATCTCCCGCAACAAAGACAGGCCTCGTCATATACTGTTCGCGGGACTCGACCATTCAATGTGCTGAATTCTCAGACAGGTTGAAAAAGGAGAGAGCTCATGGAACCGTATTGCCTGTTCAGCGCTGCGACCTGCGCGGTGGGCCTGTTGCTGCTCAAATGGCGGATCGAAAAACTGTCTCACGATCGGAAACTGGGACTGCGAAGACTGAGAGTTCACGTCAATGGCATCCGCGGCAAATCGACCGTGACACGCATCCTGGCGGGAATTCTCCGCGAAGCGGGTCACCCGACAGTTGCCAAGACGACCGGCAGTGCGGCCTGTGTGATCGACCGCCTGGGCGTCGACCGGCCCATTCGTCGGCGAGGTGCCCCGACGATTCTCGAGCAAGTCGAGATCGTGCGACAACTCGATTGGGACATCGACGCCCTGGTGGTTGAGTGCATGGCCATCAAACCGGAGTACCAGGCGATCTGCGAAGAAAAAATCATCCGCTCCCACATCGGTGTCATCACCAACGTCCGTGAAGACCACCAGGATGTGCTGGGCGAATCCCTGCAGGAAATCGCCTCCAACCTGATGGCCACCTGCCCCCGTAACGGGATTCTGATTACCGCTGAGCGCAATCCCAGGCTCCTGCCCCTGTTTCGGGAATTCACCGCCTGCCGAGGGACAAAACTGATCGTCACCGATCCGGACGAGGTAAGTGACGACGAACTGGCGGCCTTTCCTTACGTGGCCTTCAAGGAAAACATAGCGATCGGTTTCGAATTCGCCCGTTCCTGCGGTATCGATCGTCAGACGGCCCTGCGGGGCATGGCTGGCGCTGCTCCCGACCCCGGGGTTCTGCGGATTGAAAAACGAACCCTCAAGGACCAATCTCTGACCTGGGCGGACCTATTCGCCGTCAATGACCGGGAGAGCGTGATTCAATGTGTGAAAAAGGTAAAAAAACTTGCACCCTCGGGAGCCTGCAGTATCGGATTGCTGAACAACCGGTACGACCGCGAGCACCGCGCCCTGCAATTCGCACGAATTGCGTCCTGCGACCTTGAGCTCGATTTCCTGGTCCTGATGGGCGCCTATCAGAAACCTGTGGAAGAGGAACTGCTGAGGGGAGGCTTCCCGGCGAACCGGATCCTCCGTATTGAATGCGGGAACCAGCAGGAGGGAAGCCGGATCGTCACCAGCCTGCTGGAGCAGGCATCGCGGGATAACCGGATGACACCATCCCATTGGCTGCTGATCGGCCTGGTGAACATCCACACGACCGAAGCAGAAAGTCTGCGTGACTGGTTTTCGGCTACTGTTGCCTGAGGAAAGCGATGGAATCTACCGCACTGTTTGAACCCGACCTGATTCGCCTGGCGCTGCTGGCTGGCATGATCCTCTCCGTCTTTCTCTACGAAAAATCCCACCTGACAACCGGCAGCATCGTGGTGCCAGGGTTCCTGGGAATCCATGTTTTCCAGCCTGCGGAAATCCTGGCCTGCCTGATCAACTCCCTGGTCTGTTTCTGGATCGTTCACCGTTTGGCTCCCCGCCTTTGCCTGATGACCAACAAAACCAAGTTCCATGCCCTGATCGCAATTTCCGTTCTCCTCCATTTCAGCTGGCACCTGCTGGCCCGAGTCCACGATCCGATCGCGATCCCGGGGAGTTCCCTGGCCGGCCTGGGCTTCGTGTTTCCGGCGTTGATTGCCCATGACATGTCCCGTAATGGCCCCCTGAAAACCCTGGTCAATTCGCTGCTGATTTCCTCAATGATTGCGGCCCTGGTCTTCGCACTGATCTGCTGGCGACCGGATCTCGCGTTAGGGCCCGTTCCCTTTGCCTTGCCCATCCATTACGAACGCGTGTTCTTGATGGCAATCAGTATCCTCGGCTCCCTGGTGATCAAGATCCGCACCGGCCTGCGTTGCGGATACGTGACCGGTGCCTACGTGGTCCTGTTCGGCTACGCACCGAACCTCCTGATCCTGATATCCCTTGTTGCGATCTCTACCTGCTGGATCAATCGCCTGCTGATGAAAAGCATGATCGTATTCGGCAGAAGAAAATTCGCGCTGATGCTGATCGTGGGAGCGATCTTGATGTGGTCTGGCCTGATCGTTTGCAGAAACCTTGGGATCGGCGATGCTGTCAGCGAGCACCCAGCATACGCTGGAATCCTGACCCTCCTTCCGGGCCTGGTTGCCAACGAGATCCAGCGCACCGGTCACCTGAAATTTTCCCTCGGCCTGGGACTGGTCGCGTTCTGGACTTACTCGACCTGCCATTTGTTTTACGAATTTGGCTCCTGCCTGCGTCCCCATTTTGTAATCCCCCTCGTGGCAGGAGCAACTGCGATTCTCTGCTGGGCATCGTTTTCCAGGTACCTGGTCGAACTGTGGTTCCAGGTGATTCCCGTATTTACTTTTTCAAAACAGGAGCATTCCTGATGTCCCGAAATTCATCAAAATCGAAACGGATCCTGACAGCAGTCGCCTTTCCACTGATCGGGCTGTCTGCCTTGCCGCTTTATCGATTCAGCCGCCCCTGGATCGACTTCCATCAGAAAAATTTCGTGATCTATGATTGCAGAATTCACTCTCCAGTCCTCCCGGTTGGTTCCAAACAGGAGGGATTGATTCAGGAAATTTTTGTAAAAACGGGTGATACGATCCAGGCAGGTCAGCCCATCGCACAACTCGATACCAGCGACCTGGACGCCGAGGAACGGCGTTGGCAAGGCCGACTGGAACTCGCCCGCATCCGCTTAGACAGTGAAAGAAAACGGATCCAAAGCTCTGTCGACGCAGCCCTCTCAAAAGAGACCTGGCAGTCGGCACAGGTGGAGGTAGCCCGACAGCGGGCAAAAGCCATTCAGGCAGAATTGAAATGGGTAAACAAAGAAGTCGACCGGAGAAAAAAACTGGCCGAGCGGGGTTCGGTTTCCGTCTCCGAACTGGATCACCAGTTGAGGCAACTCCAGACATATCATTCAAATGGCAAGGTGGCTGAACTGGAGTGTTCGGCAGCGGTTCGAAGACTTGCGTTCCTGGAAAAATCGACCCTCCAGGTGAAAACGGACGGGGAAAAAACTAGGGAACTTCGACAGGAGATCGAACTGGCCCGCGCGGAACTGGACAGCATCCGAAAAAGGCGTCAATCCTTCACGATCCGCTCGCGCTCCAGCGGTGTGGTCACAGAAATTTTGCGGGGGCCGGGTTCCTCCATTCGCATCGGAGAACCCATCCTGCATCTCCAGGGGGGAGAGGTTTGGGCGGAAGCCTGGGTCGAGGAATCGAACCTCGCCAAAGTGATTACCGGTGATACGGCATGGGTCACACTCAAAGCCTACCCCGGGGAAAAATACCCGGGCCGGGTCTCAGCCGTCCTGCCCCACCCCTCCTCGGTGCGGCGGCAAACCCAGAGATCAGAGAATCCCGTTTTGCAACCGGACTCCAGGATCTGCCTGCTGATCCGCTTCCAGACGGAGCATCCGCAGCTGATTCCGGGATTGACTGGCAGAGCCTCCGTCAGTCGCCAATCCGGAAAGGACCGGAAGGTTCAACTGGCGACAGCCGCTGACCGGTAAAAGCCTCTTTGCCAGGCAGATCGTTGCACCAGCAAGAGTGGCAAGGCGGCAGCTCCCAAGTTGTTGCAATCTGGAAGTGAGCGATTCTAATAGGGACTGATCGAATTTGTCTGACTTGAGAGGAGCATGCGTGACCATTGACCAGCTTTCCCGTCGCAACCTGATAATCGCAGCAGGGGGCATGGCATTCACCGGCAGCGGCCTTTCGGGAGTCACCTCGGGCCTCGAAGAAGATCCATTGGGAAAGGACCTGTTGTTCAGGACCACCCTGCCCCGGAACGGTGAACCGGCGCTCGAAAATCTCGTCAAGTCATGGATTACACCGGTCAAGCATTTTTACGTTCGCTCTCACGCTCCCAATCCCGTCATAGATACGGGCCGTTTTCGCCTTTCGATCGAAGGCCAGGTCCGCCAGCAGGTAAGCCTGAGTCTGGAACAACTGAACCGATTGAAACAGCATCAAGTCACCGCCACGCTGACCTGTGCCGGGAATCGCCGCACCGAATTCAACGAGGAAAAAAAGGTCGGAGGTGTCCAGTGGGAAGCGGGCGCTATCGGCAATGCACAATGGACGGGGGTATCGCTGGCGGATGTGCTCAAGCTGGCGGGCCTGCAGGAAAATGCCAGGCATGTCTGGTTCGAGGGATTGGACGAGATCAAAAAAGGAGAAAACGTGATCCCTTTCGGGGGCTCGATTCCAATCGAAAAAGCGATGCAGACCGAAGGTACGCCCGGTGCTCTGTTGGCAATGAAAATGAATGGCGAACCGTTGACCGCCGACCATGGCTTTCCCCTTCGAACCGTGGTCCCCGGTTACATCGGTGCCCGCAGTGTAAAATGGCTGGGGCGGATCATCGTCAGCGACCAGCCGTCACCGAACCACTACCTCGCCAAGGCCTACAAGCTGGTCAGGAGTACCGACGCAATTGACTGGTCAGAATCGGGTCCGATTTACCGCTACCCGATTAATGGGGCCATCGCCACGCCAGGAGAGGGCGCCGCTGTCCAGGCAGGCAACCTCCAGGTATCCGGATACGTTTTGCCAACCGGCCGCAGTGGCACCCGTGTGGAAAAAGTCCTGCTTTCTGCTGACGGTGGAAAAAAGTGGCAGAAGGCCACACTGGGAGAAAAACAATCCGATTTTTGCTGGCAGCTTTGGCAGGCAAAAATCCGGGTCACGCCATCCACGACCGGCCTGCTATTGCGGGCCATCGATTCTGCCGGAGGTTTCATGCCCTACAGGGTGCCCTGGAACGCCAAGGGCTATCTGCAGAATTCCTGGTTCAGGAAATCGATTACCGTTTCCTGAAACAGCGAAAAAGTGTTTGCAGAAAAGGCTTGCGGCAATCGGTTCTCCTGCCCTTTTCGAAGAGGGCATCTCGCCCCCGGTCTGTATCGATTGGTAACACTGATGATTGTGCAAGCCTCGCTGCGGTTTTCAAACAGTTCTTTGCCGGAGAATTTCGCACGTCAGCCTGGTCGTCTCAACGGGTTGACTGTCGAAACGACTGTTTTGGGATGTGACA
>JAYZFP010000196.1:0-34863 GCA_036336715.1 Planctomycetota bacterium | reverse complement strand
GAATTGAAACGGCAAGTCGAGCTTTCCAAGCATGAGATGGAAAACAAAAGGCTGGTTGGCGTTCAGGACCTGGCCTGGGCACTGATCAACAGTCCTTCCTTTCTCTTCAACCGATAAATGGCTCCCACCGGATGAAGGAGGACAGAAAGGTCCTCCTTTTTCCATTGGTCCTGCAGGGATTATCGGGCACGGGTCCTTTCCTGTTGGTGGACCGCCCGATCAGCCAACCGCAGTCGCAACGTTGAAAAATCGTTCACCACTGCATGGCAAACGATCCGTCCCTGAAGCGGGCTCCCGGTGGCGGTTGGGTCTTCTTTTCATGTAACCGCCGGGATTCCGTTTTGTTTTTGCCGAGGGATGGATCCCCCGGAATCGCAGCCTATGCACGACAGGTCCGCCATTTTTTTCAGGAATTTGCCCCTGATTCCTGTTGCGCGAACCCGGCTGGGGGCAACTCAAAGTCACCCCTCGGCAAAAGTGGCACCGAAAGCAGTTTGCGTGTGCCCGGTTCAGAATACACCCCAGGCAAAGTGGCAATATGAACAGCATCACCCAATTCCTGGTCCCGCTTGGGACCCCGGTCTTTCTGGCATTCGTCCTTTCTACCGCCGGACAGGCCTTGGATGACCCACTCCCCAACCTGCGCACATGGAAGGATCGATCGGGAGCTCACCAGCTCAAAGCCGAATTCGCAGGATGCGAAAAAAACGGTGTGCGGCTGAAAAAAACCGACGGCAGCATCGTCTGGGTGCCTCTTAAAAATTTGAGTACGGCCGACAAGTGGTTTGTTCGAAAACAGAGGCAGCAAAACGGGAGCCGGAATTTGACAGGAACGAAAACCGGAGAGCTGCCCGTTCCACCGGGAAAAGCCCCGTCCGGAATATTGGAAGCAGATCCTGCCCCCGGCAACGGAGATGCCGGAAAGGCGGCTCCGCCGCGGCGAAACACCCAACGGCTGTTTGGTGTTGATTGGCACCGGACCCCCGAGAGCCTCGTCGCTGCCGCCTCCTCCGGAAAACAGAAACCGATCCTCTGGTTTCGTGTGTTGGGAGACCTGGAAGGATTCATGTGAAGTGCCGGTCACCGCATGAGAACCGTGTCGTTCTCCCATCCAGAGGTTCAACAGAAACTGGCCAGTCAATTCGAGTGCGTTTTCACCGACAGTACCGGAAATCCAACCGCGGGCAGCTCCCTCAAACATGCGCCCCGGGATTCTCCCGGTCCCTGTGGACGGGGTGCTGGACGCCAGAACGTGCAAACCATTTTCATGACACTCAAGCAGGAGATCATCCACGTCTCGACCGGTTTCCTTTCTGGAAGGGATTTGGTTGCGGAAATGGATTTTGCCAAATCCCTGTTCGACAAGATGCTGCAAGCCCCGGAACACCAGGCCAGTTTGGTCGAAAGCGAACAGGTCCGCCGCCTGAAGAATCTCGGTTTTGACGACCGTGAGATCAGCCAGCCATTCAACCCGCTGACCAACATGATGATCGGCGGCCCGAACCCCAAAGACATGGGGCTCCACCTGCCCGGGCCGGGTAATCGCGGACAGAATGCGGCAATGGACCTGTTCGCCAAAATGGACCGGCAACGCATTTTGAAAGATGCCAGGTACGTGATCGACGCACCTCTCCGTTCCCGCGAGTCGTTTGAACAGGATCCCGGGCAACTGGTTGGACGGGGCAAGACCTTTTTTGGCTCGACTGGCAGTGGCAGCACCAAGGGGTCCGGTCAACCATGGAATCGCAGCCAGCAATAGGTGCCAACGCCGTTTCGATGACGGACAGTTGGTCACGTGGTTCCAACAGGATGGCGTTCCCGCATGGGAACGCTTTTTTTGTGTAAGCCCCGGTGGATCCGATTTTGTTGAGTAGGCAATTGCAATCAACGATCGGGGCAGTCCCTTCGGCAGGCCGGTTTCACCTGTTAAGATGGACTTCCTGACCCCTGGATTCACCCGGAACTCGCATGACGAACACACACCAAACGCTTCCTGCCCTTTCCGCCCTGGTGCTCTTTTTCCTGGCGACTGCATCCATTCGCGCGGACGACTGGCCCCGCTGGTTGGGGCCCCAGGGGGATTCCGTCTGGCGGGAGACCGGTATCCTCGAGGAGTTCCCGGTCGAGGGCCTCAAGCTGCGATGGAAAAAGGAAATTGCCGGCGGCTACAGCGGCCCCTCGGTCTCGGAGGGTAAGGTTTTTGTGACCGACTGGGTCCCCGATCCCATTGGTGGACAGCCCAAAAACCTGAACCAGGGCCCCATTCCAAAGAACCAGAATTTTGTACGGGAACTTCATCCCGGAACCGAGCGAATCCTCTGCCTGGAGGAAAAGAGCGGAAAGCTGCTCTGGAAACATGAATACAAATGTGATTACACCAGCGTCGCCACCTACGCCATTGGCCCACGTTGCGCTCCGATCGTGGCCGACGAATTCGTTTACTGCCTCGGCGCCGAAGGTGACCTGCTTTGCCTGGAGACCGCTTCCGGAAAGCCGGTTTGGTCGAAAAATTTTGTCCGCGACTTTGGCCTGAAGATCCCGGAATGGGGGGTCGCTTCGCATCCGCTGGTCGACGGAAAAAACCTGATCTGTATCGTCGGAGGAAAGGAATCCACCTGCGTGGCATTCGATCGGCGAACCGGCGAGGTACGCTGGAAATCGGGATCGGCCAGCAAACCGGGTTACAGCACGCCAGTCATTTTTGAATGGGGAGGCCGACGCCAACTGCTGGTCTGGCACGCCGATGCTGTCGATTCGCTGGACCCCGCCAACGGCCGGCGGATCTGGACGGTGCCCTTCCAGTCGACCTTTGCCATGTCGATCGGCGTTCCCCGAAAATCGGGGAACCGGATCTTCGTGATGTGTTTCGCAGGAATGTGTGCCGCCATCGATGTCGCAGAAAACGGCCAAAGCGCCCGGCTGGCCTGGAAAGGGAATCGCAACAAGGGAATGGATGGTGTCATGAACACCCCCTTCTTGCAGGATGGCTGTATCTATGGGTGCGGCAACGGTGGCAGGTATGTCTGCGCTGACCTGGACGATGGCCAACAGCGCTGGACGACCTACCAGGCCGCCAGCAGCCAGCGACCGATCCAGTGGGGCAATGTCTTTACCGTGAAACATGCCGATCGTTTTTTTCTTTTCAATGACAAGGGAGAGCTGATCATCGCCCGCATGAATCCTGAAGGCTACCAGGAGCTGGGCAAAACCCGGATTATCGAACCCACCCACCAGGTCGGCCGGAGAAAACTGGTCTGGACCCATCCAGCGTTTGCCAACCGCAGCATCTATGTCCGTAACGATCGTGAAATCCGCTGCTATTCACTCGCCCGCTAGCCCTGCCACCCAAGACGATCCCGGAGTCCCGTGGCAGGGGCAGTTTCCTCAACGGGATAACGTGTCACAGGCCGCTGCTGCATCATTATCGTGCCGGTGGGGAAATGGTAAAATGCGATTTTGAATTCCCTGGCCCGTTCCAATCGCAATGTCCGCTCCCAAAGTACTGATTACCGGTGGTTATGGCTGCATCGGCTCCGAAACCGCCAAATGGTTGATTCGAAACTCCGCAGCCAAGGTAGTCATTGCCAGCCGCAGGATCAGCGAGCAACGTACCGAGAGGGTCTTCCACGATACCGACCCTTCTCGCCTGGCGTTTGAAGAACTGGATGTCACCAACGCCAACCGGCTGCAACAACTGTTGACCGAACACCGGGTCTCCCACGTTGTCCACATGGCCGCCCTACAGACACCGGATTGCAACGCTCACCGCAATCTCGGCCTGCAGATCAACCTGGCAGGAACCCAGAACCTGGTGGAAGCGATGAAGGCCTGCGGACGACAGTTTGATCGCTACATCTTTGCCAGCTCAATCGCCGTTTACGGCCCCCGTTCCTCCTATGCGATGGAGCGTGTTCCGATGCTCTCCGAACCGAACCCGGTCAACGTATACGGTGCCTGGAAACTGGCGGGCGAAAGTGTCTCGAAGTTTTTCTGGCAGGATACGGGAACTCCCACACTGTCCATTCGTCCCGGCGTCCTTTTTGGACCGGGACGCGACGCGGGACTGACCGCCAGTCCCACGACGGCCATGAAAAGTGTTGCCCTGGACCTGCCCTATCAAATTCCCTTCCACTCACGGCAGGACTACCTCTACGCACCCGATGTCGGGGGGGCGATCGGCAACGCCGTTCTCGAGCCTTTCGATGGATACGGAGCATTCACGCTACCCAGTCATACCGTGGATACCAGCCAGATCGTCGATAGCCTGAAAAGGGCCGCGTCCCGGGCCGGTCTGGAAGACCGGTTCCGGATCACCATCGGCCAGGAGGAAGTCCCCTTTATCTGCGACCTGGACTACCAGCCCTTCCTGGAGGCCTTTCCGAAATCGCCCCACCATTCCCTCGATGAGGCAGTAACCGCTTCGCTGGATGTTTTCGTGGACCAGGTGAATCGTGGCTGGCTGACCCCGGAAGCCGTGTGAGGATGGGGTCAGCGATTCGCTGGTTGCCAGCCGGTCAAAAAACGCTCGCCGACCAACAAGGGCAAACAACCGGCCGGAATTCTGACAGCTTCTGAACTGCGGAGTTGCGTGGCAGAGGGCCGCCACCCATACTATGCTCTTGCTGTTTGCCTGCAGCGCGGAATGCCGGTTCGCCTCCCCCTCAAATCACCGGTGCCGATCATCGAATTCTGGCACCACGGATCCGAGGATCTCCGCAACCTTTCAGCGACCTCCGGGAAAGACAATCCATGCGTCAATTCATTCCACACCGTTCTGTTTCTCGCCCCCTGATTGCAGGATGGTTGATCATGCTGGCCATGGTCGGAGCGTCTCATGCCCGGGGCGAATCGACAAAAAAGCCGAACGTTCTCCTGCTTTCCATCGACGACCTCAACGATTGGACCGGCTGCCTCGGAGGCCACCCGCAAGCCCGCACGCCCAACATCGACCGCCTCGCTGAGCGGGGCACACTGCTGTCCAACGCCCACTGCCAGGCGCCGGTCTGCAACCCCTCCCGGGCCAGCCTGCTGACCGGAAGACACCCCCATTTTTCGGGCGTTTATTTCCTCGGTCCTGACCTGAAACAGGCACCCAGCCTACGGGATCTCGACACGTTGCCAGAGCGGTTTGCCCGCCATGGTTACCGTACCCTGGCCGCTGGAAAGATCTTTCACACCGGTGACAAACGGTTTTTCGATGAATACGGAGGGAACATGGGGGGCTTTGGGCCTCGCCCCAAAAAGAAAATCTCACAGCCACACGGCCATCCACTGTGGGACTGGGGCGCCTTCCCCGAACGGGACGACCAGATGCCGGACCTGAAGATCGCGGATTGGGCAGTCCGGAAACTGAAGTCCATTCCGGCCAACCCGGACCAGCCTTTTTTTATGGGGGTCGGCTTCTATCGACCGCACGTCCCCATGTTTGCTCCGAAGAAATGGTTTGACCTGTTTCCCCGGGATCGGATTCGGCTCCCGCTTACCAGGGAAGATGACCGGGCCGATCTCAGCCCCTACGCGATTTCGCTGACCAACGACCAGCATGTTTCCCCAAAACACGAGTGGGTTCGCTCGGCCGGACAGTGGGAACACGCTGTCCAGGCCTACCTGGCCTCAACCGCGTTTGCCGATCACTGCCTGGGCCAGGTCCTGGATGCCCTCGATGCTTCGCCGCACTGGGAAAATACAATCGTTGTCCTGTTTGCCGATCATGGTTTTCATCTTGGAGAAAAACAGCGATGGGCCAAACGATCGCTTTGGGAAGACGGAACACGCGTACCGCTGATTGTCGTTGCACCAGGTCAGAAGAAAAAACAGGTATCGCACCGCCCTGCCCAGCTGTTGGATATCTATCCCACCCTGTTGGAACTTGCGGGACTTCCCCGGGATCAACTCCAGCAGGGGCATTCTCTGGTTCCGCTGATTCAAAATCCCGAGGCAGACTGGCCCCACGTGGCGCTCTCATCCTTTGGAAAGGGAAATTTTTCCGTTCGCTCGGACCACTATCGCTACATTCGCTACGCTGACGGATCGGAAGAATTGTACGACCACCGAAACGATCCACACGAGTGGGACAACCTCGCTGCCCGTAAGGAAAGCGGTCCGATCCTCCGGTCCCACCGCCAACACCTTCCAGCTGCACCGGCAGACATCCTGCCTGGCAAATCAACCGGGCACCGCGCTTACGAGGCGGCCAGCCGGTTGATTCCCGAATAGACCCGGCTGCTGCAAGCTGAATTCACACCCTGAACCTGCAACGAAAGGATCCTATCCGATGCAACGAACGACACTCTTGTCGCTGTTTATCCTCATGATCATCTCCCCCGCCATGCGAGCGGATGACGCCCCCCGCAACGCTCCCCCCGAGTCTGATGAACTGAAGAAAATCTTCAACGGCAAAGACCTGACCGGCTGGGACGGGGATCCCCGACTGTGGACCGTCTCCAAGGGGGTGATCCGCGGAGAAACCACTGCCGAAAAGCGGGCCAATGGAAACACCTTTCTGATCTGGAAAGGAGGCAAAACCGGCGATTTCGAATTGCGGCTTTCGTTCCGTGTTTCCAGCCAGAACAATTCCGGTATCCAATACCGATCCCGGCACATCACCCAGGGCAAGCCGAGAAACCCGTGGGTTGTGCGGGGTTACCAGCATGAAATCCGGAATTCCAACAAGCTCCCCAGCGTGGCGGGATTCATCTACGACGAGGGAGGAAAACGGGGGCGAATGTGCCTGGTCGGCGAGAAAACCGAATGGAATGGTGAAGGCAAGCGAGAGTTGCAGGGAACGGTGATCAGCGGTGATGAATTTGCCAAGCTGTTCCGTGTCGACCAGTGGAACGATGTGGTGATCCTGGCCAAGGGTCATCGCATTCACCATTACATGAACGGGAGACTGATCCTTGATTGCACGGACAACCATCCCAAGCAGGCGCTGCTGGACGGGGTATTGGCCCTGCAGCTGCACGCGGGCGCTGCGATGTGGGTCGAGTTCAAGGACATCCGCATCCGTGACATCAAGTAGCCCGGCAGATTCCCCTGCCGGGATCAGAAAGATGGTGACAGCTATGGAAGCTTTCGGCACGGCAGGTTGAATGTCCGGAACAAAAACGGCGTTCAATCAGCTGCCGGGGGTTTCCAAGTAAAGCCACATTACAGCCACATTACCGGCACGTTACAGCCACCGTTCAGACACCGTCACCAGGCGAAAGGCTGATGAAAGCAGGAGAATTCCGGTTTTCATCCGGTTCGCCTTTTGCCCGCAGGGTATTTCTTTTCCGATCCAATGGCACAGCGGCCCACACCCGTTTATCGCCGCTGCCCCCAGGCATTTCCTGAAGTGCCGGAGCTCCTGCGACGTTTTCGGAATTTCAGCGACTCGAGGAACTGAAAGAATCTCCAAAACCACTGAGCGAAAGCGCAAAACATACCCAAACCAACCAGAAAGCCGAGAAGTCCGACGGCACCCAACGCTGTCTCGTCCGGTTCGCGTATCGACGAAACAAGCATGAAGTGCAGGACGATGCTGGCGACTGTCTGAATCCGAATCAGGAGAAACAGGTGCATGGCTGCCGCCCCGGACTCATTTGCAGCATCGCCCTGACGCGTGTATTCCGCAATCTTCTTGAGCGCCAGAGCATAAATGGCAATCCCGATTTCCGGCAACCAGAACCCAAGATTGATCATCACCCATCCAAGTGTGGGAAATGAAGTAAAAAGGGAAATCCACACCACTGCCCAGGAAACCAGTTCCAGGAGCCCGGAACCGCTCACCAAAACCAGTGACGCGATGGCCAGTTTCCTTGAATCGGACGCCGGGGGTGCAAAGAGTGTAAAACCTATTCCGATAACGATGGCCGCCTTGCTAACCAAGTCAAGCAATTCCGCAAGTTAGATAATCTGGAAAATTACGTCGCTCAGGAAGGGCAAGACCACTGACACCAGCTCCCCGATCAGGCCCAAAAGGATCAGGTTGACTCCATCATTCACCTTCTTCAGACGCTCGGAATCCGTCAGCTCTTTTTCAGGCGACATTCCAGCTTGAGGCTGCGTCTGCATGGCAGGATGCGACATCATCGGTGACGCATTTCCAACGGTTCCGGGCACGGTTCCGGGCAAACCCGGGTAATGGGCCGGATTGCCTGCGGGTTGCCCCGGGTACGCCCCCGGATTCTGCTGTGTCGGAAATCCTTGCGAAGGCACCTGGGAAGGGGGGAGTTCGTTGTTCTGCTGGAGAGGGGGTTACCCGCCCAAAAGTGGATCACCCGTTGAACTCGGAGTTGACGCTGAATTCGAAACGGAAGGGGAACTTGAAACGGAGGGGACTGATCCTGTCGCCGGTGCCGAAAGCTGCACACCACAGGGACACTGAAAGAGACCTCCTGGCTGGATACCGGAAATATCCAGTTGTTGCTGACAGGAGGGACAGCTCACCAGGCTCATGGATTACCTCGGGACGAATGGTGCTTGTGGATGTCTGTGGCAGTACCGTCGTCTCCCCCGAGAAATTTCCTCCTCAAGTGCCCGATCATAACCGCTCCACAGGTGCAATGCAAAAACCGGGAATGCAAAAGCGGACAGGCAGAACAGCCTGGTTCGCAATCCGCACGAATCAGCCACAGCCCCCTTTGCCAGGCCGGCCTTTCCTGTGCCGATCGATCAAGCAGAACGCGTTCCCGTGGCGTGACGGATCGGGTGTCCGGTACTTGCACAAAGGGTGCCCCTCGATCAAGGTGACTCAGTAGGCTCTTGACTCAATCGTTTCGCAATTCCATGTTTTGGTGAACCACTGCCAACGCAATCCATGGTTCTATCAGCCTGCCCAGACAAAAGGAAGTTCCATGTTGTTTCGCAAATTAATGGCCGTGATCGGTCTGATCGGGGTTTCTGTTTACGCATCAACGCTCCTGTCCCGACTTTCGATGCCCGGATTGTGAGACTACCTCGATCCGGTGGGTGGCTGACTCCCCCCCACCCCTGCACTGGTTTCAGTGCATGCCATCTGGATTTCCATCCTGATTCCTCTGATGTTCCTGCCGGTCTGGCTGTGGCCCCGGCTGAGATTGACCCGAATCTGGCTTGGGCTGTCCCTGTTTTCGCTGATCGCGGTGATCCTGTGGTTGGTGTTGGACCTTCGGTCCTTCACTGCCAGCCAGGGCAGCTTGGAAAACCTGCCTGCCCGTTCCCTTTACCTGCTCCTAAGCGGGACCGGCGTTCCGGCCCTGCAGTGGATCTGCGGGTGCCTGGTGAATCTCCTGTTTTCGATGCGTTTCCCCTCCCCGGGAAAAACAGCCTCTCCATCAGAGGGCAACAGCTGAAACAGCCTCGCTCGACGAGCGTCCCCTTCTCCAGGGGAGGCGGGGCCCATCCTCCTGAAGTGGCCGAACTTTTTCCCTGGTAGTTCACTGAACCTGGCAACAGGCCCGGATCGCTCCTGCGTTCCGCTCGATTCCCCCTGGCTCGCCCGTTTTCCCTGCCTGTCGGATTATGATATTTTTTTGGAACAGACTTTGATTCGTGGCAACAGACGGTTGGAAACAGGGCGCTCAAGAATGGGTCGAAAATGGAATCTTATCGGGTTCTGGATTTTGGTAGCAGCACTTCTGGTCTACCTGGTGATCCTTCCCACGGCACAGTCGATCCAGGAATATTTCAACCCGCCGGATCCGCGAACCTTCGGCGAAGGAATGTCCTCCAACCAGGAGATACAATTCCAACTCCTGGAAGCTGTCTCGGCATTCCTCTTTTTCAGCTGCGGCGCGGCCATCGGCAGTTTTCTCAACGTGGTGGTTTACAGGATGCCCCGTGGCGAGTCGGTCATTTTCAAACCATCGAGTTGCCCCCAATGTGGCTCAAAAATCAAGGGTAAAGACAACATTCCCATCTGGGGCTGGTTGAGTTTAAAGGGAAAATGTCGCAGTTGCCAGGCATCCATCTCGATTCGCTACCCGGTGGTTGAGTTCACCGTCGGCACGCTGTTCCTGCTGCTTTACTTTTGCGAGTTGATTTCCGGCGGCGACAACCTCCCCATTCGCAGCCCGAATACCTACCGTGGCGTGCAGTGGATCATCTTTTATCCCAAGTGGGACCTCATTTCCCTGTACCTGTTCCACTGCCTGGCTCTTTCCCTGCTGTTGACCTGGGCCCTGGTGGACCTGGATCGCTACCGGGTGCGAAGGAAACAGCTCCTGTCAGAGGAATTCAGGTCACCGCGGATTCCCGGCCACTGGGTGGGCGGGCTGCTGGTTCTTTTCCTTGCTGCGGCCTGCCTGCTTCCCGACCTGCAACCGGTCCCCTGGCAATTCGACACCCTGCTGGGTAGCGAACTTTCTCCCAACCTGTCGAGCCTGGGGACAGGCCTGACCGGGGCATTAACGGGGGCCGTGCTTGGCTGGCTGGCATCCCTTGCGACCACAACCACGATCACCCTTTCAAAAGAAGACAGCCCGTTAACGGGCCACGAGCCCACCCTGGATGAAAGCTGGTCAAACGGGAATCCCGACGAAGGAACGCCGGAGAAAATCCACTCAATCTCCTGGAATTCCCTTGACCAAAGTCTTCTGCAGGAACCGCCGTCAGACAGAACGCATCGATTCAGCAGTCATTCCATCAGCGGTGGAATGATCGTCGGTTTGTCGGTTGGGTGGCAGGCAGCCATCGCCGTCTGGCTTCTGGCTTTTGCACTCCGTCCCATTCTCAATGGGATGACCCGCTGTTGCATCTACAATGCACCTCCGATAACGACCCATCTGTTGATTGCCTACCTGGTCCACCTGCTCTGCTGGCGCTGGTCAACGACGGACTGGTGGCCAAGCTATTCTGCCAGCGCCACCACGTGGGGGTTGAGCCTGCTTGGACTGGGACTGCTTTGGGGCCTCAACCGGGTAGTCTCGTTTCCCCTCCGTCTCCAACCGGAAACCGGCGGCATCGAGATCCACCCTGGTTTGCTGGAGGCCCCGCCCGCGTCTGGAACGACGGATGAGGAAAGCCGGTCAGGAAAAACGGAAGATCCGACTGATGATCTGATAACTGAGAGGCAGGAAGAGACCCCCTCCTCCCGTATCAACGTCAAATCCGACCCAGAGGAAACGCCACCAGCCTGAAAGGGGTTCCGGTTACCGAAAATCGATTCAAAACCTCTGGCTTGACCGGCCGGGATCCAACAGAGGGCTGGACCTTGGGGCGTGCGACCAGGATCACGCAGCATCGTTCTGGCGGACCCCGGTGTCGTTCTGGCGGACCCCGTTCATCAAAAAAGAGCTTTTACCGGGACTGGTAAAAACCCTTTGATTTTTCGTCTCTTCCCGTGCGGGATCTTCGAAACAGAAAATTGACCCACTAGGACTCGAACCTAGAACGACGGAACCAAAATCCGCTGTGTTGCCAATTACACCATGGGTCAACAGTTCAGAATCGAAAACGATTTGAGACTTTTTATTGTTTTATCAACTTCGATTTGTTGCAATAGGTGATTCGAGGTTCCGCCACCAATCGGCCATTTTTTTGCGATTCTGACCGGGTGACTATTTCCGGGCCGCTGAGGGGGAGAAGGCCGTCGACGGAACACGCACCGTTGATTGGGGCCTTACCGTTGATTGGGGCCTTACCGTTGATTAGGGCCGTACCGTTGCGGGAGAGGTTGCCTGATTTGTCCCCGACACGGCACCGGTTAATCCGTTTGAGGATTTGAGCCTGCCCTGCAGACGTCCGGCGGATCGATCGTTGACGACGATCGCCAAACGTTGGAAAGCCTCTCGCACTTCAGGTTCCAGACCCTCGATCCGATCTCCCAGTCGGCCAACCCCGGTTCCATTGATCTCGGCGGTCTCCGAAACCTTGCCGATGAACCGGGTGGACTCCCGAAAATTGATATCTGCGGTCTTACCGACCAGCGAATGCAGGGTGCGAGCCAGGATCTTGACACCAATATTATCGACTCTCAAAAAGACATCCAGGCGATCGGAAACCACCGGATCTCCATTCCGGTTACTGCCAAAATCGGATTTCAGAACCAGCAGGCAACTCCCGTTCAGACGGTTGTGAAAAAGAGGTCCTTCGTAGACTCCCTGGCCGTAAAAGACATGCAGGTTTTTTGTCCCGTACAGCAACTCGATGGAGCTGGTGGTTCCCATGCCGTCGGTCGCCTGGATCCGGTAATCCTCAACCCGGCGGGCCGCAACCTCAGTGATTCCCATCACTCTCCAGATCCCGACAACCACTTCCGGGTACCGGATCAGAAAGTTGTGCATGTCCGGATCGCACAGGTAAGTATTAACCGGGAGACGACGATAAACGCTGGTCTGGTTGATTACCGACAGGACCTTTCGCTTGGCGTCCCCGTTGAGTGCATCGAGGGGTATGGATTGCAGAGCCTCCTGCCGGGAAGATCGGCTGGTACTGGCTTTTGTCAGGTCCTGTCCGGACAGCCCTGCAGAACAGAACGTGAGAAACCCGATTCCTGCGCAGGCCCCCAAAAGGGAAAACCAGCCTCTTGCATATCGCGCCCAAAGCATTCTGGCAGTGCTTTCAAAATCCCCCCCGGAAGCTCTGCCCCCGGCCATTGCCCGCCTACAGCAGCGAGACCCAGTCTGATTTTTCGGGTACATGCGACCGGGGAATCAAATCAAAATCGCAAAACTTGGTCGCGTTGGGCTGAAAACAGGAGCCAACCGCTAGCAGCTTCTTTTTCGATATTGCCCAGTTTTCGCAGTTTGTTTATGGATACCCGTTCGAGTGCCATGAAGCTGCTTTCTGCCAATCCGATCATCCCATGTCTTGCCGGTGGACTGCCGCTGCTTTTGACGATGGTCTGTGGCTGCGGCGGCTGGACCACCCGGCAGGGGACGCTCCCCATCCTGCAGTCCGTGGTGCAAAACGACCTGCCGGACCGGACCCAACCTTCCAACCAGCGAAAATGGTCACCCCAGTTCTCGAGGCTTCCCACTTTTGAAATCAATGGTGATCGGATCCTGGTCCGCAACGTGCGAAACAACCGCTACATCACCGAACACGATTTCGTGGTGCACTATGAGGACCGGGAGTACGACCTGGAGCAGATCAAGGGAGTCGACTTCCTGGTTTGTCCCTTTCAGAACGCTGAATTCCTGGCCCACACCCTGCTCAGTTTCGAATTCGAAGGGGACCGCTTCCTGGCGGTCTCGGCGGAAATCCGTACCGAGAACGGTGAACAGTATTCGCCGTTCCTGGGTGTCGCCAACCAGTTCGAGATTACCTACGTGGTGGCGGACGAAAAAGACCTGATCCGGCTTCGAACCCGGCATCGTGATGCCGAAGTTTACCTTTACCCCACGGTCGCCAGTCCACAGCAGGCGCGCGAACTTTTTCTTGACGTGATGAAACGGGTCAACCAGCTGGCCGTCCAACCGGAGTTTTACCATACGGTACTGAATAACTGCACGACCAGCATCGTGAAACACGTTAATGCCATCAGCCCCCGGCGGATAAGGTACAACTATTCGGTTCTGCTACCAGGACTCTCCGCAAAATACGCCCATCAACTCGGCCTGCTGGATTCTTCACTCCCTTTTGAAGACCTGAAACAACGCTCAAACGTAACCCAACTGTCGGAGCGATTTCATGATGATCCCGACTATTCCCTCCGCATTCGTGGTCGATGAAAATGGAATTCCGCCGATGCAGCATCGACCGTCTGTCATTTCAACTGCGATCGCAGGTGCCTCCAGGTGCTTGCCAAAGCGGAATGCCTGACCGGGGAATATCTGCCCGAGGAATGTCTGCCCCGCGACCGCACCAGTTTCCAGGATGGACGGAATGAAAAACTGCCAGGTGGAGGTCTGCGTCGAATCTTTGGGCAGCGCGTTGGCTGCCGAAGCCGGGGGCGCCGATCGAATCGAACTGAATTCGGCAATCGGACTGGGTGGCCTGACGCCTACCACCACGCTGTTGCACCAGCTCCGTACGCGGATTTCACTCCCGGTTGTCTGCATGGTTCGACCACGCGCTGGCGATTTCTGCTATTCCCAAAACGAATTCGACCTGATGGCCTCGGAATGCTCGGCCTTGCTGGAAGCGGGGGCAGAGGGAATCGCCATCGGCTTTCTCGATCCAGGGCGAAAAATCGACCGACCGCGCCTGAAAAAATTCAAATCGCTCTGCGGTGACCGGGAACTGGTTTTTCACCGGGCCTTTGATTGTGCCAGCGACCCGAGCGAAGCGATCCGGGTTTTGATTGACCATGGGATTCAGCGGGTCCTGACCAGTGGTGGTGCAGCCACGGCAATGCAGGGCCGGCAGCAACTCCATTCGCTGGTAAACCGTTTCGGCGACCGGATCGAGATTCTGCCCGGCGCCGGGATTAACAGCCTGAATGTCGTGGAACTCGTCAGCGAAACAGGTTGTCGGCAGGTTCACGGTACCTTCGCCAAAACCGTGGAATCCGGTTCAACGCTTTCTGAAATCAATTTCAACCAGCCGCTCGGTCTGGAAAGTAACCAGATGCGTGAATCCTGCGAGCAGGAAATCCGCAAAGTGGTCCAACATCTCAAGCAGCTGCATTAGCCGGGATCGGAGTCAGGCACCCTGGTTTCGCGGACGCGGCCAGCGGGATTCCGCCCAACCAGGCAACCCAGGTTCGCTTTTGTGCGGAACTAAAAATTCAACCCGCCAGCAACTCGTCACGCAGTTGCCGCCTCAGGACCTTGTTGGATGCCGTCCTTGGAAGCTCCGGTTTCAGTACCAGTTTCCCGATCTTGAACAGGGGATTGAGCCGGGTTCGTATCTCCTGGTTCATTGCCTTCAACAACTGTGCGAGCATGTCCTCTTTCCCCTCCCCGCCGGCCCAGGGGGCCCCCTGCTTGGCCACCACGAAAACGACCAGCTGTTCGGGACCGGTCATGTCCAGGGGTACCGCCACCGCCGCGGATTCCGACACGCCCGGGAGCTGGTTGATGATCTTTTCAATTTCAACGCTGCTGACCTTGATGCCTCCCAGGTTCATCGTGTCATCCGCGCGACCCCCCGCGGCAAAATAACCGTTCCCCAGGCGACAAAAGTAATCTCCATGGCGGCGAAGCTGCAGGCCGGATTCCAACACGGGACAATCCCCGAAATAGGTATCCCGGTGATCCCGGTTCAACAATTCACTGGAAAGGCCTATGGAGGGAGGGATCAGGAACAGCTCTCCCTCATCCGCGGGTTGGCCTCGTTCATCGAGGATCTCGAGATCCAATCCAAAACTGGGAATGGAAAAGGTGGAGGGAGCGTTGGGCTGAACCAGCGTGGAGCTGATGTAGCCACCACCGATCTCGGTCCCTCCACAATACTCGATGATCGGCCGAAACCCTGCCAACCAGGAGAGGTAAAACATGTCCTCGACATTGGAGGCTTCGCCAGTGGAACTGAAACAACGGATCGCGGACCAGTCAAATTTTTCCATCGTTTTCCCGCTTCGCCAGAGCCGCACCATCGACGGAACGAGGCCAAGCATGTTCACCCGGGCATCCTGGACAAACCGGCCAAAATCCTCCCCGAAGGGGGCTTCTTCGTAGACGGCAATCGTGCCCCGGTTGATCAGGGTGGCAAAAATCAGCCAGGGCCCCATCATCCAGCCAAGGTTGGTCGGCCAGGCGACCACATCCCCCGGTTGGAGATCCTGGTGCAATTGTCCATCCGTCGCGCATTTCAGAGGAGTGGCATGGTTCCAGGGGATTGCCTTCGGATCTCCCGTGGTTCCCGAGGAAAACAGGATGTTGATGGCATCCATCGGGTCACCAATCACCGCATCAAAATCATCACCTTGCCCCCGCTTACACTGATTCCAGGGAGAATCCTGCCGGTCGACCAGGTGAACGGGCAGATGGGTTGCCTCGGTCACCCGGGCTCCCAGTTCAAAGGTTCTTCCGGCTCTCACCAGTTTTTCAAAAGTGAAAACGGCGCGGGCCTTTGCAATCCGCAAACGGTTGGCGATTTCCGGAGAGGCAAAGCTGTCGGCGATTGAAACGGCCACCAGGCCCGCCTGGAGAATGCCCAGATAGATGGCAATCGAATCAAAGGTCATCGGCAGCACAACTCCGATTCGATCTCCCGGCTGATACCCCTGCTCCACCAGTGCACTGGCAACCCGCGCGGCTTCTGAACGCAACTCCCCATAGGTATGGTGCCGCAACCCGCTCCCGGGTCCGCCGCTGATGACTGCAACCTGGTTTTCGGCAGCCTGGAAGCAGCTTTCGACAATGTTCAGTCGCGCCCCGGGCAACAGTCGCGGAGTTTCCACGGAGTCCGCGGATGAATCGAAAATGGAAACCGGTTCCTGCCGAAAAGCGATCTGCAATTCCTCCAGGGTCATTTCCCAGAACGACTCCCTCTTTTCGACCGACCATTGGTGGAATTCCCGGGCATCACCGATAGACAGCTCCTCCATCCAGCGAGCGAGATGGGTAGGCCGATCCGGTTCGGAACCTGGCAACCAGCAGGGTGCCGGCCCGAGATGAGATTCCCGCCCCGCGAACAGGAACTTCCAGGTTCGCAGACAGGCGTCAAAGGAGAGGCTTCGCAGAAAGGGATCCCCTGTAAACGTCCGCCAGCGGGCAGCCGGGTCGGACTGCAGATCCGTAGTCCGGTGCAGAAATTCATCGACCCGATCCTGTTCCGAATGATTTCCGGCGGGACCCATGGTACTCACTCTTTTTTTGCAGGGCGTTGAATTTCAAAGCGATCACGGGTGGTGCTGTACAGGGCCCCACCCAGTCGACCCACGTTGTCCAGTTTTTCCGGGTCGACACGCCCCCGATCATCCAACACGTCGTCGACGATGTGCAGGTGCCTGACTTTTCCGATCACCAGGTTGGCGGCCAGGGGGCCCTCGCCCACATGAACAATCTGGATCAGTTCACACTCGAACTGCGCTCTCGATTCAGCCACCCGAAACGGACGCACTGTCCTGGAAGGGACCGCCGTCAGGCCGGCCGCCTCAAATTCATTCTCCCCGTAATAAAATTCCGTCGCGGTGACGTTCATCTTTTCAGCCACCTCGCGGGAGACAACGTTGACCACGAACTCACCGTTGGCTTCGATGTTGAGGACGGTGTCCTTCTTGGAACCATCCGGCCGGTTGACCGGAGAAAAGACAACGCTGGGCGGTGCCGCGGAGATGCCGTTGAAAAAACTGTACGGGGCAAGGTTGGGGATGCCGCTGTCCGAAAGAGTTGACACCCACGCGATGGGACGGGGCGTGATCAGGCTGACCATGCGAAAGTAAAAGTCGCGGGCCGTTTCATCTGCTGGATCGATTTCCATTGTTTTTCCACCGGGGTTCTGGAGTCTTTTTTTTTACCTGCCCGTGAAGAAAAAGAGAAGACGCTGGTCCCCTGATCTCTCGCCGACTTACAAATCTGACGCGACCACCTGCCCTGCCCCGGTCAAAAATGAAACAGCGGGCTGCAGAGCCGCCAGACGGCAGAGTGAACTGCCACGGCCTGCTCCCGGGGTTACACGGAGTCCCCGGTCGGAATCGGGCCCGACGGCTTCCGGTCGGCCGGTTATTCGCTGAATCTCAAATCACGCGAAGCCGCATTGGCGTAGGCACCTTCCGTCCAGGGGCCTTCTGCCAGTTGAATGTTGTAACGGCTCAACAATTTTCCACTTTCAAAAGCAATGTCGAGCAGGGCCAGGTTGTAATCCACGATCGACCGCACAAAAGCGGATTCCGTATTGGCGGCTCGCTGCTGGGCATCAAGCAGGAAGAAAATATCGTCATCTCCAGCACCCAGGTCAAACCGCTTCTGCTTGGGACGCAGTTCATCCTTGATCGCCTCGCGGGCATTGTAATTTGTGCGGATTCCAGCGTAGGAGCGATCCACTTCGACAAATGCCCGGTTCAGATTCAGAACCACCTGCCGCTGCTGTTCCTTGAGCACCGCGCGGGCCTTGGAGAGTTGCAGCTCAGCGTTCCTGACAGCCACGTAGGTCTGCCGCTTGCCAATCGGCCCCCCGAACTCAAAACCCATATTCCAGTCATCCAGGTCTCCGGTAAAGAAATCCTCCAGGGCACTTCCTTCCGGTCGCGACCGGCTACCGGCCAGGTTGTCACCGAATCCACGCCAACCGTAGTTTGCGACAAAATCGAGCTGCCATTTGTTGAGGTTCTTGGCCGCCAGGAATTCAAGCTCTCTCTGCTTGACCACCCATTGCTGTCGCCTCAATTCCACCCGTTTCTCCATGGCCCCCATCTGCAGGTGGTCCCAGTCGTAAACCGCCTGGGCAATAACCGGTTGGGTCGAGGGCCGCAGCAGCCTGGTTCCCGCAGCAGTCATCCCGAGCAACCTCCGAAGCTCCCGCTCGGCTCCAAAAAGACCCTGCGAACCATTGACCCCCGCCAGGGCAGTCTCGACCTGCCCCTGAAAGCTGAAATATTGCTGGCGGGCCTGAGCTTCGTCGTCCGGTCGGTCGATCTTCTTTCGCAGTTCCCGCTTTTCCCAGACTTCCCTGGCGGATTCCTTGGCGGCGATGAGATTGTCGAGGTTCCGGTAAGTGTAATAGAGTTCCCAGTAGCTCCGTTCCACTTCCCGAACCAGGTCCCGCAGCGAAGCCTCAAAATCGGACAGCGACAGGTCCTGGTTGATTCGTGCGATCAACACGCCGTTATAGAATCCGACAGCGGGATTGGGGCCGGCGACCTGGTTCACCAGCGAACCGGAACCCCTGAGAATCGCTTGACGGAATTCAGCCCGCAGCAACATGTCGTACGAACTGGCAAAGCGGTTGACCGGTGCGTTGTTCCGGTTGTAATTGATGACCTGGGAGACACCGAGTGTCGCGCCCTGGCCTGTCTGCTTGCTGAGCCCGGTTACAAAATTGCTGGAATTGGTAATCAGCTGTGACGAACCGCCACCAAAAAAGGGGTTGTTGAACTTCTGCTCACCCCGGTTGAAATTGAAGGTGGTGTTCCAGCGCGTATCGAAAGCGCTCAGCGCACCCTCCACGCCAGCGGTCGGGTTGGTTTCCTGAATGGCGGGATCAAAGATCGAGGTAGCGGCGGCCGGGGCACTGACCACCTGACCGCCAATTTTGGAAAGGACTCTGGAGTTGGTAAGCGCCATCTGGATGGCCTGCTCCAGTGAGATTTCCTCGAAATCCAGTTCCTGGAAATCCGTCACGCTGGGCGGTCGCTCCGATAGGGCCTGCTGCGCGGTTTCAAATGACTGTTCATCGATTTCGGGATACTCGATGGCCGTGAGGTAATCCTGGTAGTACTGGTGCTCTTCAGAAGTGCAGTTGCCGGAAGTACGACAGCCAATGATGGCCAGCAGAACCAGGAGCCCCCCTGCCAGGGTAAAGGATGGGTGCAGCAGCGAATCAATTCTGAAATTCGACCGGGATGACATGTAAAGACGCCTGGGGTTGATGCCGGATTGGACGGGACGGATTGTTTGCGTTTGAAAACCGGATAACCGGTTTTCGGATCAGAATCCGGACGAAAGCTGTAATCGGTAACGCATAAGCGATTTCTGAATTACGAGCCCTTCAACCGTCACCAGCCGAAAGACAGTCAGATTCTCCGAAACGCAAAATCCTTTGAAATTCGGAATAACTGTTGCAAACGGCATATCTTTACGAAATTTGCCGTTCACCTGGCAGGAAATGCGAGGCCCAATATCGAACACAAACCATTGAAACACAACAGCTTACATCGAATTCCGGCCTCGACCTTTACGATTTGGCAAGCGTCAGAGAAAATAGGTAGTCTTGAATGGAAGGCGCGAAAGGCAAATAAGGACAGGAAATACGAAAACGGGCCGAAGGATTGCTCCGTAAATTGCGATCTAATTCAAATCAATCACTCAATCAGGACAAACAAGCAAACATGGCCGACGTGGTGAAACCAATTGAATCGAGCGAATCCCAGACGGAACCCTACCTGAAGCAGACATCCGATGTCGATCCGTCCGAGACCCAGGAATGGCTGGAGTCTCTGCAGTATGTCATCAAGAGCAAAGGTCCTGAGCGGGCCAAGTATCTGCTCTCCGCTCTTGAGGATCGGGCCAAAGTGGAAGGGGTCGACGTCGACCTCAAGGCCAACACTCCCTACATCAATACGATTGCACCCGGTCAACAGCCGCAGTTTCCCGGGAACCGGGAACTGGAAAGACGAATCAAGAGCATCGTCCGCTGGAATGCCATGGCGATGGTGGTCCGTGCCAACAAGAAATTCGAGGGGCTGGGAGGACACATCTCCACCTTTGCATCCAGTGCAACCCTCTACGAAGTGGCCTTCAACCACTTTTTGCGCGGTCGGGGTGAAAGTGGTTACGATGGTGACCAGATCTATTTCCAGGGTCATGCCTCGCCGGGGATTTATTCACGGGCCTTCCTCGAAGGTCGGCTGGCAGAGGACAATCTTGACTGTTTCCGTCGGGAGCTGCGGGACGTGCAGGGGCTTTCGTCCTACCCGCACCCCTACCTGATGCCCGATTTCTGGGAATTTCCAACCGTCTCGATGGGGCTTGGGCCAATCATGGCGATCTACCAGGCACGGTTCAATGAGTACATTCGTGACCGCGGTATCAAGGACACTTCCAACCAGAAGGTCTGGGCCTTCCTCGGAGACGGGGAATGTGACGAACCGGAAACGCTTGGAGCCATTACCCTGGCCTGCAGGGAAAAACTGGACAACCTGATTTTCGTCATCAACTGCAACCTGCAGCGACTCGACGGACCGGTTCGAGGCAACGGAAAGGTAATCCAGGAACTGGAAGCCATTTTCCGTGGAGCGGGCTGGAATGTGATCAAAGTCATCTGGGGTGACGACTGGGACACTCTGTTGGCCAAGGATGAGTCCGGATTGTTGGTCAAACGGATGGGCGAAGTCGTTGATGGTGAGTACCAGAAGTACACCAACATGCCCGGTTCCTACATCCGGGAGAAATTCTTCGGAAAGTACCCTGAATTGCTGGACCTGGTAAGCAACTACTCTGACGAAAAGCTCGAATCCCTGCGAAGGGGTGGCCATGATCCCGAAAAGGTATTTGCGGCTTACCAGCGGGCAGTAGTCAAGAACGGCCGCCCCACGGTCATTCTGGCCAAAACCGTCAAGGGTTACGGTCTCGGGGAGGCGGGTGAAGGAAAAAACATCGCCCACAACCAGAAGAAAATGAATGAGGCCGAACTGCTGGAATTCCGCAGCCGATTCGGGATTCCCATTTCCGACGAAGAAGTCGGGCAGGCTCCGTTCTACAAGCCGGCCGCCGACAGCCACGAAATCAAGTACGTTCAGGAAAGACGTCAGGCACTTGGAGGGCCCGTTCCCTCGCGACCGTCGGAACACCCCCTGATCGAAGTCCCGACAATCGATGAATACCGGGGCCGATTTACCGAGGGCAGCAAGGGCAAACCGATGTCGACAACGATGGCCTTTGTACGCCTGCTGACCAAGCTTTGCCGCGACAAGAAAATCGGCAAGCACGTCGTTCCGATTGTTCCCGACGAATCCCGCACCTTCGGTATGGAAGGCATGTTCCGCGAAGTGGGAATTTATGCCCACTCGGGGCAACTGTACGAGCCTGTGGACTCGGAACAGACTCTCTACTACAAGGAAGCCCAGGATGGGCAGATTCTCGAAGAGGGAATCAGTGAAGCGGGTTCCATGTCATCCTTCAACGCGGCCGGAACGGCCTACTCGACGCATGGCGTGAACATGATTCCGTTTTTCATCTATTATTCGATGTTCGGTTTTCAGCGGATTGGCGACCTGATCTGGGCGGCCGCCGACATGCGTGCCAAGGGCTTCCTGCTGGGAGGGACCGCTGGTCGGACAACTCTCAACGGTGAGGGCCTTCAGCACCAGGATGGGCACAGCCTGCTGAACGCCATCGCATTTCCCACGGTCCGGGCTTACGACCCGGCCTTCCAGTATGAGATCACCACGATCATTATGCATGGGCTCAAGGCTCTCTACCAGGATGGAGAAACGGCCATCTACTACCTGATGGTCGAGAACGACAATTACGAGCATCCCGCGATGCCCGAGGGTGTCGAAGAAGGCATCGTCAAGGGAATGTACAAGTACTCGTCCCGCGAGGTTGACAAAGCCAAAGCCAGGGTACAACTGTTTGGCAGTGGTGCCATTTTCAATTCGGTGACCCGGGCCCAGGAAATCCTGGCCGAAAAATACGGAGTCGCCAGTGATGTCTGGAGCGTGACCAGCTATTCCCAACTTCGACGTGAAGCAGACGAATGCCGACGCTGGAACATGATGCACCCGACAGCGCCCGCCAGGAAATCCTACGTGGAAACCGTCCTCGAAGGACATGAAGGACCTTTCATTTCCTCGTCCGATTATGTCAAAGCGATTGGTGAACAGCTGACGCCATGGATTCCCGGCGACTACCATGTGTTGGGAACCGACGGCATGGGACGAAGCGAAACGCGTGAAGCGCTGCGACGGCACTTTGAGGTGGATGCGGAATCCGTCGTCTGGGCCTCCCTTTATTCACTCGCGCAACAGGGCAAATTCAAGATGGCCGACGTGGAAAAAGCCATCCAGGAACTGGGAATCGACCCGGAAAAAGCCTATTCGCTTTACGCGTAAAAAGTTGAACCGCCGCGAGAGTGCCGCATCCGCTGCCGATGCGGCTTATTTCTTTGAATTCACCGAAAAAACAATCTGAGAACCGAAATGGCAACAGAAGTCAAAACACCGGACCTGGGCGATGGCATCGAGTCGGGTGATGTATTGGAAGTATTCGTCAGCGTTGGTGATACCGTCGCCAAGGGTGACAACCTCGTGGAACTGGAAACGGATAAAGCAACCGTTGCGGTTCCATCGGATATCCCCGGAACCATCTCGAAAATCCTCGTCGCGGAAGGGGACACCGTTGCCATCGGAGCGCCCCTGGTCGAACTGGAAGCCTCCTCAGAAGCACCAACCGAAACAGCAGCGGCGACACCCGCTTCCGAGCCTCCCAAGGTGGAACCCGTTCGGGAGGCTCCTGCACCTCCCATCACCCCTCCACCCGCTCAACAGGCTCCTCCCCCTGTCCAGCCATCACCGGCTCCTGCACCTCCGGTTCAGCCGTCGCCTCCCCAGACGATGCCCCCTGAACCTGCCGCTCCCAGCCAACCGACTGCGTCACCTGCGGCCGGCGGCATTATCCCGGCCGGACCGGCCAACCGTCGGTTCGCCCGCGAAGTCGGGGTGGATCTTGCGAACGTTGTCGGCACCGGGCAGGATGGCCGCATTACCCGCGAAGACATTCTGAATGCCGTGCGCAGCAATTCCGCTGCGGCTCCTTCCCAATCGGGGACGGGTGGAGATGCCGGGTTGGACCCCGGTACCGAGTCGGACGGATTCGGACCGGTCATCTACGAAAAGATGTCGCGGATGCGCAAGGCGATTGCCACACAAATGCACGCTTCCTGGTCCCAGGTTCCCCGTGTCACCAACTTCGATGATGCCGACGTAACCGACCTGGAAGAGTTTCGCCAATCCAGCAAAGCGGATTACGCCGCGCAGGGCATCAAGCTGACCACGATGCCTTTCCTGATCAAGTCGATTGCCATGGCGTTGAAGAATCATCCATCCATCAACTCCTCAGTCGATATGGAACAGGGGACGATCTGTTACAAGAAATATGTCAATATTGGCATTGCAGTTGACACGGATCGCGGCCTGGTCGTTCCATCGCTGCGAAATGCGGACAGACTTTCCATCCCCGATATCGCACGGGCGCTGGGGGATATCGCCGAGCGATCCCGCAGCAACGATTTTTCCCTCGAGGATCTCAAGGGAAGCACCTTTACGATCAGTAACCTGGGAGCCATTGGAGGCACCTACTCGACTCCGATTGTCAACGTTCCGGAGACCTGCATCCTGCTCGTCGGCCGCAGTCGCAAACTGCCCGTGGTGGTCGGTGATGAAATCGTCCCCCGCTTGATGATGCCGCTCAGTCTTTCCTATGATCACCGCCTGGTGGATGGCGCGACCGCAGCCCGCTTCCTGAACGACGTGATCGGCTTCCTGAATGCACCCAGCAGGATTCTGCTGGCTCCCTGACAAAAACCGGGGACTCGCGAAGCAGCCACGATTGACTGGGTCCAAAGTAACTGGGCCGAGCGTAACTGGGCAGTGAGGCTGCCCATGGATGCGGCTCGTTCACGGGTGCCGTCAAATCCGTCTGCAGCAAACGAGTGTTAAAACGGGGAGATCACCAGGCAGGCTCCCTGGTCCTGTAGCTCACTCTCCAGCCGGGCAACCCTGTCCGCCTCACCCAATTGGCGGGTGAGTGCCTTTTGATGCATGTGCCCGGAAAAGAGCCGGTGGGAGGCAACTGGTTGCCGGCACAAAACCTCTTGCTCAACATGCGTGGGTTCTGGAACTTTGAAATGGTCGCTTTTCGCTGAGAGAACGAGCATTCGAAGCACAACTCACAGGCAAAAGAACTCGGTTTCGGTTCGATTCCCTCACCAAACAACCACTCGCCTGTGTTGAGGTCAATTTTTCTACCCTTGAAAAATTGGCATCCGGTTTGCTTTTTTCGGAACCGTTACGGTTTCCCGAATTGAGTTATTCGACCCATGAAAAATCTGAATCTGTCTGGCCACCCAGGCTACCTTCCAACTTTTGGTCTCCACGGTTTTGCCCGCACTCCCGGTTTCCAGCTGGTCTTCTTTGTTGCCTGCTGTCTACTGATCACCATTGTGGGGGTGGTGGATATCTGGCTGGTACTGAAATACCCGGACTCCATTTTTGAGCTGGAGCAAAATCCCATCTGCCTGTTACTGATCGAACAGGATCCCTATCACTTTACCGTGTTCACCCACGGGAAGCTGATCGGGCTGACCTTGGTGATTTCCGGCCTGGTCGTCCTGTTCCGTTTTTGGAATCGGATCGCCATGTTGGTGACATCCAGCGTGGCCCTGTTCCAATTGTGGCTGCTCGGATACCTCTACCTGTTCAGCGATTTTTCACACCTCTGGCGGGTTTACATCGATTGACAACCCTGCCGAGGGGATTGACAACCCTGCCGAGGGGGAATCGAGCGTTGATTCCTGCTGCCGCATTCCACCACCCTGCTGGATCTAACGCGGAAGCTCCTGGAAACCTGCCAGGTGAACCGCCCGATCCCGGATTTTCTGCGCCTCGGACTCGACACCCATTTTGTCAAGCAACCGTGCATAGGTGGTCAACGGCTGATGCAACATCCGGCTCGAAAGACCAAGCTCGGTTTCAAAAATCGTGATGGCCCGTTTCATGATCGGCTCGGCCTCGGTGTATTTGCCCTGGTTGCCAATGCTGACACTCAGCTTGAAAAGCGATTTGCCATATTCGAGGTGGGTGGCACTTTCCCGGTTTTTCCAGTGATCTGCCAGTTCGGAAAAGTACTTTTGACCTTTCTCATTTTGCCTGCGGATCAACGAGACGGTCCCCAGCTGATCCAGCAGAATGGCCCACGAAGGTTCCACGGCAGTCAATTGATTCTGGTGAAATATCCGATAGGCCGCTTCCATTGACTCCATTGCCTCATCGAAGGATTTCAGCTGCACCCTGGCCAGTCCCCGGTTGAGCCGAACATGGCCTACCTGAATCGAGTCATCTCCAAACAGCTTTCGGCGGACCCGGAGGGCAATTTCAAAATAGGGCATCGCGAGTGCCGCCTTGCGATCGTTGTTGTAGGAGGCAGCCAGATCGTTGCAGCGTTTGGCGTAAATCTCACTTTCCTCTCCCCACAGGGACTTGGAGATTCCGACGAGCTTTTCCAGGTTCTGCTGAGCCTGCACGTGGTTTTTCAAAATGGAATTTGATTTGGCCAGCAGTTCGAGCGTGGATTCCACATCGGGATGATTGACACCGGTCAGCGTAATCCTCAGGTTGGCAACGTCATTCAAGACCGCAAGGGCACGATCGTGAAGCCCGAGCCCAAGGTAACACTGCGCTCGAATGAAATTCACATTGGCCGAAACATAGGATTCCTTTCCCCACAACCGCGTGGAGAGATCAGCCGCTTTTTCAACATGGATACGGGCCTCGTTGTATTTTTGCTCATTGATCAGCTGGCTGGCCAACCCGGTCAACCTGCCAAGTTCAACAGCCTGCTGCCGGTCTGTGACGGACATCCCGGTTCTTTGTCGAGCCGCATTCAAGGCCAGTTCGGCGCTGACAGTTTGCCAGGCGTCCATGCCGTACTTCTGCCCGACTTGCTGGTAAATCGTGCGCCAACTGGCAAGCGCTTCGTCAAATTTCCCAGACACACTCTGGGCCTCAGCGGTTTTCATCAGCTGAAAAAGGTCTTCAGCCAGCTGTTCCTTTTCTGCCGTTTCCTCGCTGCTTTCCGTTTCCGAATCCAAACCCGGTTCTGATTCAGCATGCTGCGTCTGCTTCTGTGCTGTTTGCTGGACACTTCCGTTTCGATTGCACCCCGCGGCAAACAAACCGCCAAGCAGTACAAGTCCCACGAATGCAGCAAAAAAACCGGAAAGTCCTGTTGATTGCATTTTGGAAACCATCCATGTAATTTTGGAAATACAAGATTCGCCGGGTTTTTATCAGACTGGCAGGAATCATGTAACATCAATCAGCCCTGTTCCTTTTCCCGCAGGCAAGCGGCGAAATACCGGGCATTCCCTGTAACGCGTTTTCCCTCAACTTGGCATCCAGTGACTCCCGACGGCAACGGTCAAACCGATCTTCCCCCGACAGACCCGGCAGACAGACCGGATACTCCCCGGGCGCAACGCCCGGAGATCCGTCGGAAAAAGTTGCCAGTGCTCAAAAAGCTGGCATTTCTGCTGGTGATACTGGTTGGAACCTGGTTGCTGCTGGAATTCGGACTGATTCTTGCCGGTATCTCATTTCCCCTGCTCTACCAACCCGACGCACAGGTAGCGACCCTCCTGAAACCGAACCTCAACGTCCGCTATACAGAGGAAGGGAATGCCATCGTACAGACCAATTCCCGCGGTTTTCGAGACCTTGAACGGAACAGAAGAGGAAAAGAAGGCAATTTCCGGATTGCCATCATTGGTGATTCGTTCTGTGAAGCGATCCAGGTCGAACGAAAGGAATCCTTTGGCTACCTGCTGGAACAGGGTCTGAACCGGAATGGAATCCCTGCCGAGGTGCTGAATTTTGGAATCTCCGGTTTTGGAACCGCACAGGAATTTGAGCTGTTGAGACACCGGGTACTGGATTATCGTCCGGACCTGGTGATCCTGGGCATGTTTCTCGGTAACGACATCGGTGACAATTCCAGGGAAATCAACCCGGGACAGCTTAAACCCTACTACGACCTGGTCGATGGGCAGCTGGTTCTGGATGACCGTTTCCGCCAGGTAGCTGAGTTTATTGAGGCGCAATCCTGGGCAACCCGGGCCAAGGCCGCCTGTATCAATTCCTCAAGAGTCCTGCAGCTTTTGAACCGCTTCTATTCGAAGTTCAAAAACCGGCATCGGCCTCGAGCCAATGTTGGTATCGGGCTGGATCCGGATCTCTATGCCCCTCCTCAAACCACCTCCTGGACGGATGCCTGGCAGGTAACCGAAGCACTGCTGCTGGCCTGCCGCGACCAAAGTGAAAAAAATGGAGCCTCCTTTCTTGTCGTGACCTTCAGCAATCCCATCCAGGTCCACCCGGATCCTGAAGTTCGCAGGGCATTCCAAAACAAGCATGATCTCGAATCGCTTTTTTACCCCGATGACCGCATCGCGGGTTACTGCAATCAGAAAGGGATCGAACACTTGCAACTCGCACCCCGGTTCCTGGAGGATGTCGAGACCTCGAAACAGCCGATCTACTACCACGGTTTTCCCAATACCCTCCTTGGTGCAGGACATTGGAACTCTCGGGGACATCAGCGTGCCGGTGAATTGCTTTTGCCGATCTGCCAGGAAATTGCCAGCAGAAAGCAAAACACCCCAAAAGCCGGCAGGCAGCAATGACGGGACCTCTAACGCTCGATCGGCCAGTTCGCGGGAAAGGGGTTACTTCTTTTTGATTTTCAGACCGGTCTTTTTTGCCCAGTCCCACCAGGCAGCGGACATGGCGGCTACCTTTTCCGGGTTTCCCTGAGCCAGGTTCTCAGCCTCGGCCGGATCGAGCTTCAGGTCATACAGTTCCCACTCCCGTTGTGGCTTGTTCCAGACCAGCTTGTCATCACGGATGCGAATAGCCCGGGTGCCCGACCATTCCCAGGCCAGGGGAGGACGTTCTTCCGCTTTTCCGCTGGTCAGAGCGGTCAGCAAACTGATCCCTTCGGCAGGGAGAATCGGCTGCCCCCCGAACTCACCGGGATAACGGCTGCCCGTTGCCTCCAGGAATGTTGGCAACAGATCGATGATGTGACCTACCTGGTCCGAGAAAGAACCTGCTGCAATTTTCCCGGGCCAGCGGGCGATCAACGGCGTTCGAATGCCCCCCTCGAAACACCAGCTTTTGTACCTCTTGTAGGGTGCATTCTGCGCCCAACCCCAGGCCGGACCAACCGCCGTATAGAATTCCCTCGGACCAGGAATCAGCTTGGGCTGCTCTCCTTTTTTTGCACGCCCCCCCGGTTCCTCCGAACATCCGCCGTTGTCGCTGAGAAACAGGACCAGGGTGTTTTGTTCGCAGCCGGTTTCCCGGAGCGTTTCCAACAACCGGCCGATATTCTGGTCCATGCTGTCGATCATGGCTGCATAGACCGCCATGCGATGGTCTTCCCAGTCCTGGTTGGCCTGCTCCCAGCTGTAACTCCTGGGATCCCGGGCCGTCAGCTGGTGACGCTCATCAATGATTCCAATCTCCCGCATCCTGTGGAATCTTTGCTCGCGCAAACGGTCCCACCCCATCCGGTATTTTCCACGGTACTTCTGAATATCTTCCGGCTTGGCATGCAAAGGGTAATGGGGAGCCGTGTAGCAGAGATGGGAAAAAAACGGCTTGTCCGCCTGCACGGCCTTGCGGATGCACTCGATGGCATGATCGGTGAAAGCATCGGTTGTGTAAAAGTCTTCCGGGAAGTCGGTAATCCGCTGGTCATTGCGTCCAAAATTGCGGATCCGTCCTCCCTTGTATTTGGGATCCCGGATCGAAGGATCAAAGAAATTGCAACAGCCATCAAGCAAACCGTAAAACTCCCCGAAACCCCGGTGGTAAGGATGAGTGCTTTCGGAGGAACCCAAATGCCATTTACCCGACAGGGATGTCCGGTAGCCGTCCGCCGCGAGGATTTCCCCCACGGTGACCATCTGCCGGGTCAGGAGTCCCCCGGAGCGGCGGGGAAAGAGGCCGGTGACGATCGAAGCCCGGGTCGTGGTGCATTTTGCGTTATTGTAAAACTGTCGAAACCGGACTCCCTGCCGGGCCAACCGGTCGAGGTGGGGAGTCTGCACCTCTCCACCGTAGCAGCCGAGGTCCGAATAACCCATGTCATCGCAAAGGATGAGGACGATATTGGGGCGATCGATCGCCGGAGCCTGGTCAGATGCTCTGCAGACGGAAACAAAAAGCAGCGCCCCCAACAGGGCCGAAAAAAAAAGGCAACGCATGGAGTCAGCATCGGCTTGAGGATCGGAAACAGTTGCGACCCGGATCCGGAAACACCAGGATCATTCGGCAACCGGTGTCCAGTCTACCCGGCACCGGATACACGGGCAAAACGGTTCCGTTTCTACAGCATTCTGACATGATTCAGGCTTTCGCTGACAACGGCTGGAGTATCAGGTGCAGACTCCCCTAGGCCAGGATCTCCCGGACCACCTTTCCGTGTACGTCAGTCAGCCGGTGGTCTCTTCCACTGTGACGATAGGTCAGGCGGGTATGATCAAAACCCAGCAGATGCAGAATAGTGGCGTGCAAATCATGAACGTGCACCCTGTCCTCAACCGCCTGGAAACCGAATTCGTCCGTCGCGCCATGTACCGTGCCTCCTTTGACACCTCCACCCGCCATCCAGTAGGTAAATCCCCAGTGGTTGTGATCCCTCCCGTTGACCTTACCCTGGTTGGACCCTTTTTTTGGCAATTCCACGACCGGGGTACGTCCGAATTCTCCTCCCCAGATGACCAGTGTCTCTTCCAGCATGCCTGAACTTTTGAGGTCGGTCAGCAGGGCCGCAATCGCGCGGTCGATCTGGCCAGCCAGCTTCCGATGCTGAACCTCGATATCGTCATGATGATCCCACGGCTGGCCCTGCCCATGCCAGACCTGGACAAACCGGACTCCCCGCTCGACCAGCCGACGTGCAATCAGGATCTGCCTGGCGTTGACCCCCGAACCATATCTTTCCAGTACATGCTTTGGTTCCCGGTTGATGTCAAACGCATCGGCCGCTTCCCGTTGCATGCGGAAAGCCAGCTCGTAGCTTTCGATGCGGGCCTCCAGTGCAGGATCGTGTCCCCGTTTCTCAAGGTGCATTGCGTTCAGCTGTTGCAGGGCATCCAGTTGATTCCGCTGTTCACGGATCGAGAGCCTGCTGTTGCGAATGTTCTCGACCAGGCGATCGATCGACTTGTGCCGTGTATTGATGTGGGTTCCCTGGTAGATTCCCGGCAGGAAAGCCGACTGCCAGTTTTGGGTTTCTGTAATGGGATAACCGTCTGGGCAGAGCGCTATAAACCCGGGCAGGTTCTGGTTTTCCGTACCCAGGCCATAGGTGATCCAGGATCCCATACTGGGACGAACCAGGAAGCGTGAGGCACCGCAATTCATCAGCATCAACGACGGTTCGTGGTTGGGAACGTTCGCATGCATGCTGTGGATAAATGCCATTTCATCCACGTGCTGAGCGGTGTGCCGGAATATTTCGCTGACGAACTTTCCGGATTCTCCATACCTTTGAAACCGGTAAGGGGAACCGAAAGCCGCACCGGTCGGCCGCTCGGTACGCAAATTCGGGTTGGGCAATTTCTGACCATGCCGCCGATTGAGCTCCGGCTTGTAGTCGAAGGTATCCACATGGGACGGTCCACCGTTGAGGAACAGGTGGATCACCCTTTTGGCCCGGGGGGCAAAGTGGGGCGATCTGGGAGAAAGCGCGGATTGTCCCACATCAGCCGCCGGAGAAACCGGAGAGTAAGGGACGGACTGACCGCCGGAATCCTCGGCGAGCAGGGTGGCCAGTCCGAGCGAACCAAGCCCCAAACCACTGCGGCCCAACATCTGGCGACGGGAAATGAACGAATCAGAATTCATTGACGGTGATTTCAACAATGATTTCCTTCAGGCAACGGTTTGGAGAAAGAAAGACCCGGCTGGCCCTGATATTATCCATGCCGTTTCGCAGATGATCAATGCGAAACGCTTACCCGGTTTTCACAGGGCCGGTTTCCTCGGGGCCGGTTTCCTCGGGGCCGGATCCTGTCGATCCACATCATGCGAACCGGAGACTCACTGGTCAGGGCGGGTGGATTCCCGAATGGAGAACGGCCGGGTATCCCTCCGGTAATAGGAAGTAATCAGTTCAGCAATAAACCCGATCGACATCAACTGGGCCCCCAGCAGCAACCCTCCCAACGAATAGATCAAAAGCGGTCTCTGATGCAACGGCTCCATGGTCTCCGAATGCTGGCCCAACTCCCGCACCAGCCAGTAGGCAGTAAGGTAGAGAAGTCCACCACCTCCAGCCAGAAAACTGCACATCCCGAGGGTACCCAACAGGTGCTGGGGCCTCTGCCGGTAACCGGTGAGAAAAAAGACTGTCAACAAATCGAGAAACCCCTTGAAGAAACGGTTGAACCCGTACTTGGAAACGCCGTGTTGCCGCTTGCGGTGTTCCACCACCAGTTCATCGACCCGGAATCCCCGTGCGTTGGCCAACACCGGAATGAAGCGGTGCATCTCTCCGTAGAGGTCGATTTCCCCCAGTACCTCGCGGCGATAGCATTTAAACCCACAGTTGTGGTCGTGCAACCTGACCCCTGTCAGACGCCCCACCATCCAGTTGAAAATTCGTGACGGGATCGTCTTGTGAAAAGGATCATGCCTGATCTTTTTCCAGCCGCTGATCACATCCAGTTGTTCTGCATCCAGCTTTTCAAGGAAAGCAGGGATTTCACGTGGATCGTCCTGCAGGTCAGCATCGAGAGTGAATACAACGTCGCCGGTTACCACCTCGAACCCGGCACTCAGCGCCGCAGCTTTGCCAAAATTTCTCCTCAGACGGATCCCCTGCACCTGGTCGGAAATCGCACATAATTGCTCAATAACCTGCCAGGAGTCATCGGTGGAGCCATCATCCACAAATATGATTTCCGGTTCATGACCGTTCTCGGTCGCCACGCTGCTCAGTTCTTCAAGCAATTGTGGCAGACTCTCGGACTCATTGTAGACCGGAATGACAACGGAATATTTTTTCATGCTTGGACGACTCGAACGGTAGGATTCAGGCCAAATGCTGTATTGCCGGCCGCTGGCCGAGGCGCGGGTTAACGGGACTGCGAATCATCCTGCAAAAACTCGCGGGAGTTTTCTGCGGATGACGGATTCTGCTCCGAGTTCGGATCCTGACCCGAGTCCCGGTCCGATGGGGCGGTGGATGCTGCCGGAGCGATCCAGCTGACACCTTTCAGGATAATTGTTGAAACCAGCTCCGTCACCAACCAGACCATTCGAAGTGTCACGGCCACGATCAGTGTCGTCGCCGCATCGAAAGCCGGATCCAGTGGTGCCAGGATGGCAACCAGCACCATTTCCCGCACCCCCAGGCCCCCCGGCATCATGGAAAGAAAACCCATCACAATGGCCATGCCGGCGCAGGCAGTCAGACGGGGAAGCTGTTCAATCGGAACAGCCGAAACACCGATCATCTGGATCGTGGCCCACAGGCTGAGTCCGACCAGCAACCAGCTGAAGGGAAGCATCAGCCAGCCAATCAGTGAGGTCCGTGCATCCAGTCGCTCCACCGCCTGGCCAATCCGGGGGCTAAGCCGATCCAGCCGCAGCAACCTGACAAGGAACCGGAACACAGGGGGTGCCACTGGCAGTCCCGCCATGACGATTGCCGCCAGACCCAGGCCGATCAACCACAACCCGACATCCACAAAAAAAATCAGCAGCAGCGAAGACAGACCGGCTCCCACTGCCATGTAGCTGAGGGTTTCCACAAAAACAGAGGTTGCGGCAACCGCCGGTTGAACGCGGGGACCTGAAATCAGGCTGGTTCTCAGAATCACCACCAGCGCTTTGCCGGGAAAGTACTTTCCCAGTTGCCCCATGATGTAGGCCCGGAAAGAACGCCATGGATCGGGCGACTGTTCAAGGGTTTTCAGAACAAGATGCCAATATCCCCAGCAGATGATCATGCTGAAAAAGTAGCTGGCAGCGGCAACGGGAAGCCAGGACCAGCGAAAGCTGTCCAACGAAATTTCACTGTCGGAAATCTGGGAGATCCCTTTCCAGAAAGTGTAGACCACTCCCGCCAAAACCAGCACAAAAAGCAGCCACTTCGCAACCAGGACAGGGAGCGGTTTTCTGGAGGTCATGGATTCCCCGTTTCTGGTTGCCTGTTCCATACGCTAGCAAAACGAAAAAAAAACAATTTTATCTCAAGTCTTCTATTTACCGAAACTCGGGAATCCGGATAGGATACCGCTTCTGCAGCCTCACAGGGAAGTGAATTGGAGTGCGCAAGATGAATGGAATCGTCTTTTTATCAATGACAGTCGCCTTTCAGGGCGGAATCGAATTCGGCTGGACCCAGCTTCCGGATCAACGTGTGGAATACATTATTCAACTCGACGATCGGGCGGTCGAGGCTTTAAAGAACGGCCAGCCTTTGACCAGCAGCATTCCGCCGCAGGTCCAACAGGCAGACCGCATCCGTATCCAGTATGGCTCGGATAGCTTGGACAAACCGGTTCTTGCCAGGAAACCCCAGGCCGCAGGAGGAACCTTCCATCCACCGGCAGACCTGCAAAACGGATCTTCCGGTTTTCGAGAAACGGCGGATCGCATTCCCCGGCTTCAACGAAGCGAGGTGGTCTCTGCATCACGGGATAGGAACCGGCTCTCCGGACAGGTGGAAGTGAACCGGGGTAACGAGACAAGGGTTTCCAATTCGAGTCTCCATGCCGTTCAGCCGACAACCTTTGTGACCCAGGAAAATGGAACCAACTCCGCTCTCAATTGGCGGGACAGCAACCGGGTGATCAGCAATTTTGACTCCCAGGGCCGGACTGCCGACAACCGGTCGGCCGCGTCTGCCAATCCGGCATTTGGCCGCTCCGCAACGTCCGTCTCCCAACCGGCAAATACGGCGACCACTCCGCTGGGGGCACCGGCAGTGAATACGGGCGCTTTCAAATCGACACCCATCAAATCGGGCGTGCCGAACACTGTTGCGGTTAACGGGTCGACACAAAGTCCGACAACGGCCCGCAACACGAATGGATTTTCACTTGGTTCCGGCATACCAGGAAATGGCGTGACCACCGCCATGGAGGGAGCCTCTGCCGCTGGCCTCAAAGCCGCGGCGGGTGTCCGTTCGGGCATGGCGCCCGTCAACAGCAATACAAGCCGGACTACCGGCTGGAATTCGATCCAAAACCCGAACCGAACCGGGGTCCCTTCCAACACGGCGGTACAGAACACGGTTCAACCAACAGTCAATGGATTCACGAACCCGGCACAAAACCCGGCGTTGCAGAATCCAACACTGCAGAACAACTCGACGCTCCTGGCTAATTTGCCGAACGCCGGCGCACGACCGAATGCCTATTCCACGGCGGCAATGGGCTTTCCACAAAACGGCCAGCCGGGGTTTGCGCTTCCGCAACATGGAGTTCATCCGCAACATGGAGTTCACCCGCAGCATGGGGCCCAGTCCTTTCCGGTGAACACGCCGGTTCCCGATGTGAATGACACCAGTCTCAGAAAACAGGTTGATGAACTGCAAAGACAGCTCCTGGAGGAAAAACACC